>NZ_CP022297.1:1870750-2182542 GCF_017310015.1 Marinobacterium iners | reverse complement strand
CAGCGAGATTTACACCCGTTACTACAATCCGGCGTTGCATGTTGCCAGTTTTGCACTGCCGCAGTATGTTGTGACCGCACTGGATTCACTCTGACGCTCGCGTCAGACTCGATCTTCCAAGCCGGCCACAGTGCCGGCTTTTTCGTGATTTTGACCTATGCCTCATGTCCGCCTGTCCGGCTTCTATTTTTTCTATTTTGCCCTGTTGGGCACGCTGGTCCCCTATTGGACCCTGTGGTTGCAGTCGCTGAGTTTTGGCGCCACTGCGATCGGCTGGCTGATGGGCATACTCCATGTGTCGCGAGTCATAGCGCCCAACCTGTGGGGCTGGCTTGCGGACAGAACCGGACAGCGGGTGCGAATTGTTCGCTTCGGAGCATTGGCAACCTGGCTGATCTTCATCCTTGTATTCTGGCAGACCAGTGCACTGGGCATAGCGCTGGTGATGGCGGGCTTCAGCTTTTTCTGGAACGCGGTGCTGCCCCAATTTGAAGTGATAACCTTGGGCTATCTGGGTAAGGAAAAAGCCCGCTACAGTCGCATTCGTGTCTGGGGTTCGGTGGGCTTCGTGCTTGCAGTGGTACTGATCGGATGGCTGTTGGATCTCGTCGGCATTGCCGTGCTGCCCTGGGTGGTAATGGGGCTGATGCTACTGATCTGGCTCAATACGCTTATCATTTCCGCGCCTCCCGAGCGGCCTGCTCGACCAGGCGATGGCGGTGATGCGATCGGTGTCATTCTACGCCAGCCACAGGTGATCGCTTTTTTTGCCATCTGCTTTCTAGTGCAGCTCAGTCACGGGCCTTACTACACCTTCTACAGTGTGATGATGCAGGACTTTGGGTATACGCGCAGCGAGATCGGTTTGCTTTGGGCGCTGGGGGTGGTGGCCGAGATTCTGTTGTTTATCCTTATGCCGCGTTTGTTGCGACAATTCAGTCTGCGTCACATCATGCTGGTCAGTTTGCTGCTGTGCGTGCTGCGCTGGAGTCTGACCGCCATGCTGCCGGACTTGCTGCCGGTCATGCTGTTTGCGCAGCTGCTGCATGCGGCGACCTTTGGCAGTCTGCATGCGGTGGGGATTGCATTGGTGCAGCATTATTTCGGGAATGCAACTCAGGGGCGTGGGCAGGCGCTGTTTTCATCTCTTGGCTTTGGCGCTGGTGGAGCGGCGGGTGCGATTCTTTCCGGGCAGCTCTGGAGCAGCTTGGGGCAGTGGAGTTTTCTGCTGGCGGCAGCAGCGGCTGCGGTGGCTATTGTGTTGACATTGATCTGGATATATCCGGAAAAAGCGCAGCAAAGTGCGAGCTGAAGTTGTTTTGCACTGCAGTTGCTATAGTATGAACCTTAATTACGGGTCAGATCGGTTGGAGTAAACATGAACTTCAGAGTTGATATTGAGATGACACCGGAGGAGCTGCGTCGAGCCCTGGGGTTACCCGATGTGGCGAGCCTGCAGCAGGAGATGATTGCCAAGGTGCGTGAGCAGATGGAAGCGGGGGCGGAAGGTTATGACCCGCTCACGCTGCTTAAGCCCTATCTTAATAACGGTATCGGCTCGATGGAGGCTTTCCAGAAGCTGCTGTTCAGCATGATGAACCAGTATGGAAGCAGCAAGCGCGATACCGACTGAACGGAAGTGACGGATGAGTCAGAGTGGAACAGGAGAAGCGGCAGTGCGGATTCTGCGTAAATACACCAATCGACGCCTGTACGATACATCGCGCAGTTGTTACGTCACCCTTGAGGACGTGAAGCAGCTGGTACTCAGTGGCGAGAAATTTCAGGTTCAGGACTCCAAGACCGGCAACGACCTGACCCGCAACATTCTGCTGCAGATCATCAGTGAGCAGGAAGCGGAAGGGCATGGCACCCTGCTGACCAATCAGGTCCTGCAGCAGCTGATCCGCTTCTATGGCGACAGCATGCAGGGGATGATGAGTCAGTATCTGGAGCAGAGTATTGCCGCCTTCCTCGAGCATCAGGATCGGATCCGTGAGCAGATGCAGACCATGATGGGCGCAGCCAACCCGCTGACCATGATGGGGCGCTTTGCCGATCAGAATATGGCGGTGTGGAACATGTTTGCTCCTCGAGGCTCTGAAGCCACTGAAGAAGAGCAAACCGCGGACGCATCAGCCAAGACTGAAGCGACGCGGGAAACAGCCAAAACCGGCGATAGCACAAAGGCTGCGTCCAGCAGCAAATCAAGCAAGGCGTAAAACCGCTTTCGGCCTGTTACCTGCTTACCGGTTGCCAGCTTACCAGTTACTGATTAAAAGTCCCGCTGCCTGAGCCATTGTGCAATGGCGGTCGGGACCTGCTCCAGTGCCTTGCGTCCGGTCAGGGTGCCGATATGGCCCGCCTTGACCGTAAGTTCAGTGTAGTCGCCACTGCCGGTGATCTGTTTCAGTGCCGAAGCGGTTTCCGGCGGCACCAAATGGTCAGACAGGCCGAAGACATTGAGCAGGGGTTGTGTCAGCGCCTGCATCCTCAGCGTTTTCCCCGCCAGTTCAAACCCCTCTGGCTTCAGCAGGGCGTTGTCCCTGAAAAACAGCTGCACAAACTCCTGCAGCGCCGCACTGGCAAGATCCGGACAGTCATTGAGCCAGCGCTCCATCAACAGATAATTCAGTGCGCGCTCGGAATCACCGCTCAGCTCCTTGCCCGCCCGAAGCCGCTTTTCCAGCCCCAGTCGCATCGGCTTGAGTGCCTGATAAATTTCGTTGAGCAGCGGGCCTGGCAGGTTGCCGTAGGCGGCGCCCGCCAGTTCCAGATCGATATGGGCGGTCAGCCGTCCAAGTCTGAAGCTCGGTTGGGCGCTGTCGACAGGAGTCACCAGCGTAATTAGGTTGCGAACCTTATCGGGGTGCAAGGCGGCATAGCAGAGGCTCAACACCCCGCCCTGACAGATGCCGGCCAGATTCACTTGTTCCGCAGCGCTGTGCTGCAGCACCCGGTCCACGCAGCGGTCCAGATAATCCTCCAGATAGTCGTCCAGCTGCAGAAAGCGGTCGCTGCGACTAGGATAACCCCAGTCGATCAGGTAGACGGGAATGCCTTCATCCAACAGGCGGCGAATAAACGAGCGCTCGGGGCTGAGGTCCAGCACCCAGGGACGATTGACCAGCGCATAACAGATCAGCAGGGGGGGCTGAGTGCGCGAGCGTGTTGTGGGGTGATAGTGGTAAAGACGCACGCCATCGGCACTGAAAATTTCATCCCGTGCGGCGCCCTGGTGGCGGCTGTCCAGCTGACTGAGGTTGCTGATGCTGTCATTCAGATGTTGTGTTTGTGCGGCCAGTTGTTGGCGGGCACGCTCGGCATCAAGACTGATCTTGGGCATGGGTGTCCTTGTGATCGGAAGCGGGGGCGTGCACTGCGCGCAACTGCTGCAGCTCGCGC
Source organism: Marinobacterium iners (assembly GCF_017310015.1). Classification (NCBI taxonomy): domain Bacteria; kingdom Pseudomonadati; phylum Pseudomonadota; class Gammaproteobacteria; order Oceanospirillales; family Oceanospirillaceae; genus Marinobacterium; species Marinobacterium iners. The sequence continues at coordinate 2,179,137 of NZ_CP022297.1, read as the reverse complement.
TCAAGCGTGCGTACCCGACGGCGCAGCTGATGATGGCGCAGGGCCAGTTCGTCATGGCGGGTGTCGGTTACCAGCCCCAGGGCCGAACAGAAGCGGTCGCGCTGCTGCTGCCAGCCCTGGCGCAGCGCCATGGCGGCGTTGCTGATTTCACCCAGGGCCAGGCTGTACTCTTCGCTGGCAATTCGTTGTTGGTACACCGACTCATAGCATTCGATCCAGAGTTGGTGCAGATGGTCGATATCGGTAACGGCATCCCGCTCAAGCTGTTCGCTCATCCGCTCCAGCGCAAGGGTATTGATAGCGCTCAGTTGAACCATGTAGGCGGTACGTGCCTGTTGAAAGCGCTCCAGCAGGCTGATGGACTCTCGCAGCTGACTGATCAGGTCGGGCCGGGTAAGCGGTTGCAGATTGGCCAGCAGTCCTGTCAGCAGTTGGGTAAACTGGTTCAGGCTGTCCTGCCATGGTGCCTGCTGCAGATTGAACAGGCCCAGCAGCATGCCGAGCTGTTCCGGCAGCTGCCAGCTGTGCAACACCCAGTCACGCGTCAGCTCATCCAGATGTTGCTTGAAGTGCTCAAGCAACTGTTCAGAGTCGATGCTGCCCTGTTCGGCCTGTTGCAGAAGTTCGGTGGCGAAGCGATTGAAACCGGCGCTCTGGCGGGTCAGTTTCAGCAACAGTTCGGCGTGTTCCTCGGGCAGTTGCCGGTCATTGACCTTGTTCAGTAGCTGCTGCAGTTGTTCCCAGCCTGGTTGCTTGCCGGTGGTGTGTTGCTCCAGTTGATCGAGCCACTGGCGCATGATGTTCAATAGTTGCTCGCTCACCTGTCAGGACTCCGCGTGGGCTGGAGGGGTTTTGATCTTAAACCATGCGCGGTGCAGATTAAACGCCGGGTTCAAGCAGCTTGACCAGTTCCCGCGCCGCATTGCTCAGGGTGCGGTCACGGTGGTGGATATAGCCCAGCGGGCGCACGATCGGTTCGGTGCCGGTATTCAGTCGTACCAGCTGGTCATCAATCATGGTCTCTGGCAGCAGACTCCAGCCAAGGCCAATGCTTACCATCATGCGTATGGTATCCAGATAATCGGTGCTCATGCCAAGATTTGGTTCCAGTCCCTGCAGCGCCAGTTGCTGCCTCACGCGTTGGTGGGTAAAGGTATCGGCACCGGGCAGAATGGCCGGGTAGCGGTTCAGTTCGGTCAGTGAAGGGCGATCGACGTGAGCCAGGGGGTGGTTGCGTGCGACCACATATTGCAGGCGGTCATGCCAGATTGTGCGAGCACAAAGGCGATCATCCTGCTGAGGTGCCAGTGTGATCAGGGCAAGCTCCAACTCACCCTTCAAAACGCCCTCATAGGCCACCTCGGAGGCGGCAAACTGCAGATCCAGCTCCACGTCCGGGAACTGATTGACAAAAGTCTTCAGAATTGGAGGCAGGCGGTGAAGGCTGATGTGATGACTGGTGGCCAGGGCCAGGCGGCCACCGATTTGCCCTGAGAGGTTGCCCAGCGTGCGCTCGGCATCTTCTATCGAGAGCAGGATGTTGCGGGCACGGGGAAGCAGTGCATGGCCGGCCTCAGTCAATACGACCTGGCGTCCAATGCGGTCAAACAAACGGCAGTTGAGCTGGCTCTCAAGCAGCGCAATCCGTTTGCTGACAGCTGACTGGGTTAAAAACAGCTGCTGGGCAGCCTGTGAAAACGAGCCGCAGTCAGTGACGGTAACGAAAGCGTGCAGTCCGGCGGTATCCATAATGTTGCCTGCAGGGGTGGACGTGTTATGGAGAGTCTATCCATTCCTCTTTGGAATTCAAATCATAAAAAATATGAATTTGTGTGTTGGGCCGGCCTGCACTAGGATGAGCGCTTATCGCCATGAGACCGGACAACACGAGGGGAGATAACATGGCCGGAAAAACCTTATACGACAAGCTCTGGGACGCCCATCTGGTGCGCCAGAATGAAGACGGCAGTGCGCTGATTTACATCGATCGTCAGATTCTGCACGAAGTGACCTCGCCGCAGGCGTTTGAAGGCCTGCGCCTGGCGGGTCGCAAGCCCTGGCGCATCGATGCCAACCTGGCCACCCCTGACCACAACGTGCCCACCACCAAGCGTGACGGCGGTGTGGATCAGATCGTGGATCCGGTCTCTCGTATTCAGGTGAAAACCCTCGATGCTAACTGCGACGAATTCGGCATTACCGAATTCAAGATGAATGATCAGCGTCAGGGCATCGTGCATGTGGTTGGCCCCGAGCAGGGCATGACGCTGCCGGGCACTACTGTGGTGTGCGGTGACTCCCATACCTCCACCCACGGAGCCTTTGGCGCACTGGCTCACGGTATCGGCACCTCCGAAGTTGAACATGTGCTGGCAACCCAGTGCCTGATCGCCAAGAAGATGAAAAACATGCTGGTGCGTGTGGATGGCGAGTTGGGTGCCGGTGTGACCGCCAAGGATGTCGTGCTGCACATCATTGGCGTGATCGGTACTGCCGGCGGTACAGGCTATGCCATTGAGCTCGGTGGCAGTGCCATCCGTTCCATCTCCATGGAAGGTCGCATGACGATCTGTAACATGGCGATCGAAGCGGGTGCCCGTGTCGGCCTCGTGGCCGTTGATGACACCACGATTGAGTATTTCCGTGGTCGCCCGTTCTCGCCCACGGCGGAACAGTGGGATGCCGCAGTTGAAGCATGGAAAGGGCTGGTGTCCGATGAGGACGCTCACTTTGATACCGTTGTCGAGATCAAGGCCGAGGATATCCATCCGCAGGTGACCTGGGGTACCTCACCTGAAATGGTGGCGCCGGTCAGTGCGTTGGTGCCGAACCCGGAAGCGGAATCCGATCCGGTCAAGGCTGATGGCATCCGGCGTGCGCTCAAGTACATGGGACTGCAGGCGGATCAGAAGATCACCGACATTCAGCTTGATCGCGTATTTATCGGCTCCTGCACCAACTCCCGCATCGAAGACCTGCGCGCTGCCGCCGAGGTGGTGAAAGGTCGCAAGGTGGCGGCCAACATCAAGCAGGCACTGGTGGTGCCCGGTTCCGGTCTGGTGAAGGCGCAGGCCGAAGCCGAAGGGCTGGACAAGATCTTTATCGAAGCCGGTCTTGAGTGGCGCGAGCCGGGCTGCTCCATGTGTCTGGCGATGAACCCGGACAAGCTGGGGCAGGGCGAACACTGTGCGTCGACCTCCAACCGTAACTTCGAAGGGCGTCAGGGCTTTGGTGGTCGTACCCATCTGGTCAGCCCGGCGATGGCCGCTGCCGCTGCGGTCACCGGCCATTTCATCGATGTACGTGAGCTGATGCAGTAAGACGGGAGAGCGAAATGAGACAATTTACCCAACACACCGGTATTGCTGCGCCGCTGGATCGTGCCAACGTCGATACCGATATGATCATTCCCAAGCAGTTTCTGAAATCGATCAAGCGGGCCGGATTTGGCCCCAACCTGTTCGATGAGCTGCGCTACCTGGATGAAGGTCAGCCGGATCAGGATTGCGCAGGTCGTCCGCTGAATCCGGATTTCGTGCTGAACCAGTCACGCTACCAGGGCACCAGTGTGCTGCTGGCGCGGGAAAACTTCGGCTGCGGCTCCAGCCGTGAACACGCGCCCTGGGCGCTGGATGATTTCGGTATTCGTGCCATCATTGCGCCGAGCTTTGCCGATATCTTCTACAACAACTGCTTCAAAAACGGCCTGCTGCCGATCGTGTTGCCGGAGGCGCAGGTGGACCAGCTGTTCAAGGAAGTTGAAGCCACTGAAGGCTATCAGCTGACCGTGGATCTGGAGCGTCAGGTTGTGGTCACCCCGTCCGGCGAAGAGTTTGCCTTTGAGGTCGACAATTTCCGCAAACACTGTCTGCTCAACGGTCTGGATGATATCGGCCTGACCCTGCAGCACGCGGACGAGATCAAGGCGTATGAAGCGCGCCGTCGTCAGGAAGCACCCTGGCTGTTTGATGCGATCAAGTAAACTGAACTGAATTTTTGAGGAAGAACCCAGATGGGCAAGAAAATACTGGTACTGCCGGGTGACGGCATTGGTCCCGAGATCGTAACCGAAGCACGCAAGGTGCTGGATGTGGTCAACGCGCGTTTTGAACTGGGGCTGGAGATCAGCGAAGCACTGGTCGGCGGTGCCGCCATCGACGCCACCGGCGTACCGCTGCCGGATGAGACGCTGGCAGCGTGCAAACAGGCCGATGCGATTCTGCTGGGTGCCGTGGGTGGTCCCAAGTGGGACACCAACCCCGACTTCGCCATCCGTCCGGAAAAGGGCCTGCTGGGCATTCGTTCCCAGCTGCAGCTGTTTGGCAACCTGCGCCCGGCAATTCTCTATCCGCAGCTGGCGCACGCTTCTACGCTGAAGCCGGAAATCGTTTCCGGTCTGGATATCCTGATCGTGCGTGAACTGACCGGCGGCATCTACTTTGGCCAGCCGCGCGGCGTTCGCGAGAAGGAAGGCGGCATCCGTGAAGGCTTCAACACCTACGTCTACGATGAAAACGAAATCCGCCGCATCGGCCGTGTTGCTTTTGAAGCGGCCCGTGCTCGCAACAAGCGTCTGTGCTCTGTCGACAAGGCCAATGTACTGGAAGTGACCGTGCTCTGGCGCGAGATCATGGAAGAGCTGAAAAGCGAGTACCCGGACGTGGAGCTGAGCCACATGTACGTGGACAACGCCGCCATGCAGCTGGTGCGTGCTCCGAAGCAGTTCGACGTGGTCGTAACCGGCAACATGTTCGGTGACATCCTGTCCGATGCCGCGGCCATGCTGACCGGTTCCATCGGCATGCTGCCGTCCGCGTCACTGGATGAAAACGGCAAGGGCATGTACGAGCCCTGCCACGGTTCTGCACCGGATATTGCCGGTCAGGGCAAGGCGAATCCGTTGGCAACCATCCTCTCAGTCGCTATGATGTTGCGTTATTCCCTGAATGCGGGCGAAGCGGCCGATCAGATCGAAGCCGCCGTGAGCAAGGTGCTGGATCAGAATCTGCGTACGCCGGATATCATGTCCGAAGGCATGCGCGCGGTCAGCACCACCGAAATGGGTGATGCGGTTGTAGCCGCACTGAACGCCTGATTTTGTCCGTCTCCACCGGGTAACAGAGCAGCCTGGAGCTGCCGTTGCCCGGTGTTTCGTATTCGGGATTCGTTTTAAAGCTAATTATATTTGGGGGCACGAATGAAGCGTGTAGGTTTTGTAGGCTGGCGTGGTATGGTCGGCTCGGTTCTGATGCAGCGCATGCTGGAAGAGAACGACTTCAACCATATTGCGGAGCCGGTTTTCTTCACTACTTCCCAGACCGGAGCGGCAGGTCCCGACATCGGCAAGGATATCCCGGCACTGAAAGATGCGCGTGATATCAACGAGCTGAAGCAGATGGACGCCATTGTTTCCTGCCAGGGCGGTGACTACACGACTGAAGTGTTCCAGAAACTGCGTGAGTCTGGCTGGAATGGCTACTGGATCGATGCGGCCTCTACTCTGCGCATGGCCGATGACAGCCTGATCGTGCTGGACCCTGTCAATCGTGACGTGATCGACCGTGGCATCGACGCCGGTATCAAGAACTTTGTTGGCGGCAACTGCACCGTATCTCTGATGCTGATGGGTTTGGGTGGTCTGTTCAAGGCTGGTCATATCGAATGGATCTCCTCCATGACCTATCAGGCAGCGTCCGGTGCCGGTGCCAAGAACATGCGTGAACTGATCACCCAGATGGGCCAGATCCACGCCGGTTCCGAAGCGCTATTGGCCGACCCGGCTTCTGCCATCCTGGATATCGACCGTAAGGTCGTCGACACCATGCGCGGTGATGCCTTTGCCACCGATAACTTCGGTGTGCCCCTGGCTGGTTCTTTGATCCCCTGGATCGACAAGGCGGTGGAAGACGGTCAGAGTAAGGAAGAGTGGAAAGGTTTTGTTGAAACCAACAAAATCCTCGGCCTGTCCGACAGCCCGATTCCCATCGATGGTACCTGTGTGCGCATCGGCGCCATGCGTTGTCACAGCCAGGCGTTCACCGTGAAGCTGAAGCAGGATTTGCCGCTGGACGAGATCGAGCAGATGATCGCCGAAGCCAACGACTGGGTCAGCGTGGTACCGAACGAGCGTGAAATCACCATGCGTGATCTGTCGCCGACCAAGGTGACCGGTACGCTGAATGTGCCTGTTGGGCGTCTGCGCAAAATGAAGATGGGGCCGACCTTCCTCAATGCGTTCAGTGTGGGTGACCAGCTGCTCTGGGGTGCGGCCGAACCGCTGCGCCGTATCCTGCGCATTCTGATCGAGCGCTGATAGCGTTCAGCAATAGCTTTTTCAACAGCCCGGCGTACGTCCGGGCTGTTTTGCTTATACACTGAAGTAAATGTGCCGCAGATCGCTGACTGTTCTGAAGGCCTGTGAGAGAAACTGACCAATATGCCGTTGAAGATTGCACTGCTGGGGCCTGCCACGCTGGCCGGTGAGAAACTGCTCGAACTGCTGGATGAGTCGACCTTCGAAGTCGACACTCTCACCCTGTTTGAACCTGAAGAGCAGGCTGGGCGCAGCCTGATGTTCAGAGGGCATGCGCATCGAACCCGCCCTCTGGATGCTTTCGATTCGTCGTTACCGCAGCTCACGTTTGTCTGTGAGGCCGAACTTGGCTCCGAGCTGAAGCAGGCTCTGCTTGCGGCTCCGGGCCGGGTCATCGACCTGTACCCTCAGCGATACGAGGAGGGTCAGGTATTTCTGACCGTTCCCGAGCTGAATGGTGATGAGCTTGCTTCGCTTGATCCAGGTCGTGTTATCGGTATCCCGAATTCGGCTACCATTGCAGCCGCGCTGGCGCTGGCTCCTTTGCATCGTGCTTGCGAGATTCTGAAAGCGAATCTCGTGTTGTTGAGCCCGGTTTCTTCAGCAGGGCATCCCGGTGTCGAAGCCTTGGCATCCGAGACGGCACGGCTGTTGAATGGACGAGACCCTGAGTCAGGTCATTTCGGCCAGCAGATTGCGTTTAACCTGATACCGCAGGTTGGTACTCTGCTTGACAGCGGTTACACCGACATCGAAGCGGCTGTGCGTACCCAGTTGCCGCTTGTACTGGATGATGAGGGGCTGGAGCTGGAAGTCAGTGCCGTTCAAGTGCCGGTATTTTATGGCGACATGGTGGTAATTCAGGCTGAAACGCACCAGCCGCTGAATATGGATGAGGTTCAGCAGTTGATGGATAAGGCTCCAGGTGTGTGTTTTGATCAACATGCCAAACAGGTTCCGAGTCTCATCAAAGATGCAATCGGTCAGCAACAAGTGGTTGTGGCGCGGCTACGTCCGGGGGCTGAAGGCGAAGCCGGATTTGCTCTGCATGCCATGATTGATGACCTTGGGCGGGGCAGTGCCTTGACAGCTCTTGGGGCCGCCATGCGTCTGGTGACGGAAGGGTAGCAAACGGTCGAAGGTGGTTGTCTTGACCGCCAGCGCCATAATACATAATACTTGCAACGACTATGGAGCCGTAACTCTCTGATTCTTCGGAAAGGGACGAGAGACGGGCACACGATATCAAAGGGAGTAACCGATGCTGCGTAAACTAGCTTTAAGCCTTGCGGTCTCTGCAGCTCTGGGGGTGTCACAGGCACACGCCCTCGGCCTGGGAGAGATTCAAGTCAATTCAGCTCTGAATGAGCCGCTCGATGCAGAAATCAAACTGACGCAGGTTCGTGACCTCTCTCCGTTGCAGATTCAGCCACGAATGGCAGCGATGGATGAATACTCCCTGTCAGGTGGCGTCAGCCAGGGGCGCTACCTGCGCGATATCCAGTTTCAGGTGCTGCTGACTCCCGATGGGGCTGGCAGTATCCGACTGCGCTCCAACGAACCGATTCAGGAGCCGTTCCTGAACTTCATGGTTGAGGTGAATTGGCCCAGCGGTCGCATGGTGCGAGAGTACACCCTGCTGCTTGACCCTCCCGTGTTCGATCCAACGCCCGTGCAACGCACCGTGCAGCCGGCACAGGTACAGAAACCTGTTGTAGCAGAACCTGCTGAAAGCCTGCAGCGCCAGGTGGCAGGTACGACTTCAAATATTCTCACTCGCATGGATAGCGAGAATCAAGTTTATGTTGGGGTTAATGACACCCTGTGGGAAATTGCAGCGCGAAACAAGCCCGCCAATATCAGCGAACACCAAATGATGCTGGCACTGTTGCGCAAAAACCCCGCAGCTTTCCCCTCAGGTAATATCAATGCCATGCGAGCCGGTGTGGTCTTGAATCTGCCAATGCAGGATGAAGTATCTCGCTTGACGCATCGTGAAGCGGTTGCTGAAGTCGCACGGCAAACGCAGATGTGGCGAGAAGGGCGCACTTCGCGTCAACAGGCAGAAGAGCCCAAGGCTCCAGTGGATGTGAGCCGACAGCAGGACGATCAGGCGTCAACCGATGAAGGTGCGGCCACTGCGCCGGCTGACAAGCCTACCGAGTCGGCGCAGGATGCAATCGCCCCCGTTGACGAAGGGCAGCTGAAGATCGTGGCGCCTCAGGAAGAGTCTGAAGCAGACGCACAGGACGATGCCGAAGCGGGCAGTGAAACGGTTACTACCGAAGAGGCGGGCGCGCCGCAGCAGGATCCATCTGTAGTCTCGGCTGCTCAGGAAAATCTCGAAAATGACGTTCTGATTGCGCAAGAGAAGATCGATCGCCTGGAGCGTGAAAATACCGACCTTAACGACAAGCTCAATTCTGTTCTGGAACAGCTGGAAGCTCAAAGTCGCCTGCTGGAGCTTCAATCTCAGCAGATGGCCACCCTCCAGACCGAGTTGAGCCGTAATGCAGCGCCTTCCGCTGTTGAGTCCGGCGCGCAAGATGACAAGAGTCTGTTGCAAAGCCCCGCCGTGCTTGGTGGCATAGGTGCCGGCGCTGTGGCGATTTTGGCAGGGCTTTGGCTGATGCTGCGTCGTCGTGGTTCATCTGCACCGGACAAAAAACGCGAGCTGGTCAATGTGCCGAGCGATCTGCGTGACGGCGATGATGATGCCGATTCCCCTGCCGACGGGCGAGATGCGGCTACATCAGCGGCTGTTGCCGGCGGTGCAGCAGCGGTAGCGGCGGCTGTAGCAGTAGCAGCCGATGATGATGAAACTGAACGACCAGCGCCACTAGCACCCTTGTCAGGCGAAGGAGATGAGTTTTCGCGTCCGCCGATGCAAAACCTGGCGCCGGATGAGCCTGATGCCGGCAGCGACGACCTGGAGCAGGATTTACAAAGCCTTGATCTGGATATGGATCTGGATCTTAACGACCTCGATATTGATGACGAATCTGATCTTGACCAGGTCGATGATGATGTCGAGCAGCTTGCAGGCAGTGATGAGCGTATTGATGCCACTGAGTTTGATCTTGGAGCTGAAGACGAGCCGCTCGCCGAGTTGGCGCCGCTGGCTGGGGCAGAAGAGCCTGCCGAAGAGGATAAGTCAGGGCCAGAGTCATTGTCTGCTGATGATGAGCTCGAGTTCAGTGTCAAGCCTCAGGAACCGGAAGAAGAGCCATCCGAGTTGGATGGTATGCTCGGAGATGACGAGAGCTCTGATGACCTAGATTTCCTGCTTAGTGGCGCAGACGACAATGACGATGACACCGCGAAGGCGGTAAGCGATGACGAAGCGCTGCTTGAAGATGCTCTGAAGGAAGAAAACGGTTTCAGTCTTGCGGATGATGCAGTTGCAACCACTGATGATATTAGCCTTGATGATGACTTGTTCGGCGAGCTGGAAGCCGACGAGCCGGCAAGCGACAATAGCCTGCATGAAACTGTCTCTGCATTGGATACTGACGATTATGAAATCGACCATGATCTGGAAGCGATGTTGCAGGGAAGTGCTGACGAGCCTGATGATCAGAAAGCAGAGACTTCAGCTGGTGATAGCGCAGATGAGGATCTGGACAGTTTATTGGCGTCTTTTGACCCTGAGAATGATGTTTCCAGCGCAGTCGCGCCGGCTCGTACCGGTGAGCAGGTTGAAGAAGAGCTGACTGCAAACATTTCGCATGATCTGGAGATGGATCTTGACTCCGAAGTTGATGAGCTGTTGAACAGTACCGATGACGAAATCGCTCTGGAAGAGCAGCGCAACGATGAAGCAGTTGATGTCCTTGATAAGATGAATCTGCTCAGTGGTACCGATGAGACTGAAACCAAACTGGATCTGGCGCGCGCCTACATGGAAATGGATGATAAGGATGGTGCACGCGATATCCTCAATGAGATCACCAGTGAAGGTTCGGATGAGCAGCGCCAGGAAGCGCAGAAGCTGCTGGACTCACTCTGATAAAGACATTCAATGAGTAAACAGAACTCTTCCGGGGCGATTTCGATCGCCCCTTTTCGTTATGCTCTCGCTGTTGAGTATGTAGGAGCCGCCTATCGTGGCTGGCAGTTGCAGGCACATGACAAGGTTCCCACCATTCAGGCTGAGGTAGAGCGGGCCCTGTCGGTAGTGGCCAATCATCCTGTTCAGGTTGTCTGTGCCGGTCGTACTGATGCTGGCGTCAATGCCAGTCATCAGGTGATTCACTTTGACAGTTGGGCCGAGCGTGATGAGCGTGCCTGGGTGCTGGGTACCAACTGCCATCTGCCGGACGATATCTCGATTAAATGGGCCACTGTCGTACCTGGATGCTTTCATGCCCGCTTTTCAGCGCGGGAACGACGCTACCGTTACCTGATCTACACGTCGCCTTCACGCCCGGCAGTGTTGGCAGGGGGGGTAACCTGGACGCATCGCACGCTGAATACCGAACGTATGCAAGAGGCTGCCGAGCACCTGTTGGGCGAACATGACTTTACCTCTTATCGAGCTGTCGGGTGTCAGGCACGCAGCCCGGTACGGGAAATACGCAAGTTGAGCGTGTACCAGAGTGGACGTTTGGTCGTGATTGATGTCAGTGCCAACGCATTCCTGCATCATATGGTACGCAATATTGCCGGCGTGCTGATGGCAGTGGGTGCCGGAGATCGATCACCTGATTGGGCACTTGAAGTATTACAGGCCCGAGATCGGCGCCAGGGGGGCGTTACCGCGCCGCCGGATGGTCTTTATTTCGTGGATGTGCGCTATCCGGACATATTCAGATTGCCGCCGTCAGATCCGGGCCCTTATTTTCTGTCATGAGGAAACTGACGCCTCGCCGTGGCTTTGCTAATATTATGCGCTTGCCTCCGAGATGAGAATGCAATGACCACTCGAATCAAGATATGCGGTATTACCTGCCGTAATGATGCGGCCGCTGCAGTAGCGGCAGGGGCGGATGCGCTTGGATTTGTGTTCTATGAACCCAGTTCACGTTATGTTGATCCTGTCGTAGCGGCTGATATCATCAGCACACTGCCGCCGTTTGTTACCAGTGTGGGGCTGTTTGTCGATGCCTCTCAGGAACAGGTTCAGCATGTCATTGATTTGGCAGGGTTGGATCTGCTGCAGTTTCATGGAAATGAAACCGAGCAGCAGTGCAGTCGCTTCAGTCGCCCCTATATTAAGGCGCTGCGTGTGCGCCCGGGGCTCGATGTCGAATCTGCGGCTGCAGCCTACCACACTGCTCGGGGGTTGCTGCTTGATGCCTATCGTCCAGGAGTGCCGGGCGGAACGGGTGAAGTGTTTGACTGGGGGCTGATTCCGCAGGCGCTTGCGGGGGATATTACCCTGGCGGGTGGTTTGAATCCCGCTAACGTGGCAGCGGCGATCACTCAGGTAAAACCTTATGCCGTTGATGTCTCGGGCGGGGTTGAAGCGGCACCGGGGCGGAAGGATACGGCAAAAATGTGCGCCTTTGCCGCTGCAGTCAGGGCCCAGAGTTGAGTTTCGGTCGCGCTGTGGGTGCAGGCTTAACGAATTCATATCGCCAGTGGGTGCCGAAAGGACCGGCTGGCCGCCGATAGGATAGTAAGAGATGAGTAACTGGCTGGAAAAGATTGTACCTTCGCTGGTCCGCAACGAAAAAAAGCGTACCAATATTCCTGAAGGCCTTTGGAAAAAGTGTCCCAAGTGTGACTCCATACTCTATCGCCCAGAGCTTGAGAAAAACCTCAATGTTTGCCCCAAGTGCGATCATCATATGCGGGTGCATGCACGTCGCCGCCTTGAGTTGTTTCTGGATGATGGTTCACGTGAGGAGATCGGGGCTGATGTAACGCCGGTTGACCGTCTCAAGTTCCGTGACTCCAAAAAGTACAAGGATCGCCTGTCCGCGGCACAGAAGGAAACCGGTGAAAAGGATGCCCTCATTGCCATGCGCGGTACGCTCGAAGGGTTGCCGGTTGTTGCGGTTGCGTTCGAGTTCAGCTTTATGGGTGGCTCTATGGGGGCGGTCGTCGGTGAGCGCTTCGTGCGTGCTGCCAATGTTGCGCTGGAAGAGGGTATCCCGCTGATCTGTTTCTCGGCTTCAGGTGGTGCTCGCATGCAGGAGGCTCTGATCTCCCTGATGCAGATGGCCAAGACAAGCGCTGCGCTTGAAAAGCTCAAGCAGGCGGGGATTCCGTATATTTCCGTACTGACCGATCCCGTCTATGGTGGTGTTTCTGCATCATTGGCGATGCTGGGTGACCTGAATGTGGCTGAACCTAATGCACTGATCGGCTTTGCCGGTCCCCGTGTCATTGAGCAGACCGTACGCGAGAAGTTGCCGGAAGGCTTCCAGCGCAGCGAATTCCTGCTGGAACATGGTCAGGTCGACATGATCATCAGCCGTAATGAAATGCGTACACGCCTCGCGTCCATTCTCTGCAAACTGACGCTGCGCCCCATGTGTGGTGTTGCCGACGATGATGAGAGTGTTGATGAAGACAGTGAAGTGGTCCGCGATGACAGCTGAGCGGCCGCTGGATCTTTCGGGCTGGCTGGCGCGCATCGAAGCCTGTCACCCGGCTGAAATTGAGCTTGGACTTGATCGGCTGCAGCAGGTTGCACAGCGCCTGCCAATCGACCTGGAGTCTGTCTGCAAGATCGTAATTGCAGGCACCAACGGCAAGGGCTCAACGCTTGCCATGCTGGATGCCATTCTCAGTCGTGCCGGTTATACAACCGGCAGCTACACGTCGCCGCATTTTCTGCGCTATAACGAGCGTGTCTGTGTCTCGGGCAAGCCTGTAGATGATGCCGCCCTCTGCGAAGCCTTCACGTTGATTGAGCAGGCACGAGGTGAGACCCCGCTAACCTATTTTGAATACGGTACGCTGGCTGCGTTGCTGATTTTCAGTCAACGTCAGGTTGATGTGGCGCTGCTGGAAGTAGGGCTTGGGGGGCGGCTGGATGCGGTCAATATCGTGGATGCCGATATTGCACTGGTCACCACCGTTGCACTGGACCATACCGATTGGCTGGGCCCGGACCGAGAATCCATCGGGCGTGAGAAGGCGGGTATATTCCGTGCCGGCAAGCCCGCTCTTTGCGGGGACCCGAAGCCACCGGCAACTTTGGTTGACTATGCTCGCACACTGGGAGCGCCGCTTCAGCTTCAGGGTGTTGATTTCAGTTATGAGCTCAAGGCCGATCAGTGGTCCTGGCAGAGCGATGGCAGGCATCTTGATGCGCTGCCAGTACCAGCGCTGCCGCTGCCCAATGCAGCGCTGGTACTGGCTGCGCTGCAGCATTTTCCCCACCCTGTTTCTGAGCAGGCAATTCGAGAAGGTTTGGTACACGCATGCCTGAAGGGGCGTCTGCAGCCTGTGCAGCTTGGGCAAATAAGGGCTACCGTGGATGTGGCCCACAACCCCGAGGCGGCAGGATATCTGGCTCACTGGCTGTCGCAAAGACCTTGTGGTGGGCAGGTTCACCTGATATTGGGAATGCTGGCAGACAAGGATATTGAATCCGTCGTGCAGGCGTTGACCCCTGTGGTTGATGTCTGGCACCCGGTGTCACTGGATGTCCCACGAGGTGCGCCGCGGGAACGGCTGGAGGCCGCACTGCTGGGAGCTGGTGTGTCCCGAGACCGTATTCGAGGGGCTGACAGTGTTGCCGTGGCTGTTAATCAGCTGCAGTCGATGTCGGCTGCAGACCAACTGCTGCTGGCGGGCTCATTCTTTACAGTCGCACAGGCACTGGAACTGGCGGAACAGGAATAACGGCCATGACCGAGCAACAGAAAAAGCAACTGGTGGGTGCCGCTGCACTGCTTGTGTCCGCCCTGATACTGTTCCCACTGTTGCTGGATGGCTCTGGCTATCGTGAGCGCCATCTGCAAGAGCGCATCCCCGAAGCGCCCGAACTGCCTGACAGGGTGGATATTGAGCCGGTAGAATCGATTCCCGAACGTGAATCTGAGCCCGCAGCGCCGCGAGAGCCAGCGGTGGTGAGTGTGCCGGTACCTGAACTGGCGGATGCCGTTGATGCTCAGAAGCCTCAGATCAATGCTCATCAAGACACGCCTGTGTTGGATGAGCAACAGGTTCCGGTGGCCTGGACTCTGCAGTTGGCCAGTTTTAAGGACGAGGCCAATGCTCGCTCCCTGCGCAGTGAGCTGGTGGATGCCGGCTACAAGGTCTACATCCGGCATGGGCCTGATCTGGTGCGTGTTTTTGTTGGTCCTGATCTGCAGCGCTCACGTCTGGAAGCACTGCAGGCACGGCTCAAGTCGGATTATGCGCTCGATGGCATGATCGTGCGCTTCACGACACAGTGAATTGGTCATTGGGTTGGGCTGCTGCCTCTGATAGAATGCGCGCTGTTTTCAGGACTGGCGACTGACGATGAACTGGGCTGACTGGACCATTCTTGCCATCATAGCGATCTCGACTCTGATGAGCCTCAAGCGCGGCTTCGTACGAGAGGCGATCTCTCTGCTGACCTGGGTGACGGCGTTCGTAGTTGCACGTCTTTTTGCCGGCTCTCTGAGTCATCTGCTTGAGGCTTACGTTCAGACGCCCTCACTGCGCTTTGCTGCCGCCTTTGCTATTCTGTTTATCGTCACACTGATTGCCGGTGCACTGGTGGGTGCCCTGTTTACTGCATTGGTGCAGGCCACGGGGCTTACGGCATCAGACCGGGTGTTGGGCATGGGGTTTGGTGCAGTTCGTGGCGGGTTGGTCGTGGTCGTGATCGTCGCATTGCTGGGCATGACGCCTGCAGTGCAGGATCAATGGTGGCAGGGGTCCCAACTGATTCCCCATTTTGTACTGCTTGAAAGCTGGACCAAAGAGGTCGCCAGCGACGTTGGGCAGGTAATCTGGAATATTGGTCGCTGAGTCTGGAAGTCAGCACCATCCTAAAGCTACATCCTTCTGAGGTGGATTGAATGTGCGGTATCGTCGGCGTAGTTGCCAAGTCGTTTGTTAACCAGACTATTTTTGATGCACTGACGGTGCTTCAGCACCGCGGTCAGGACGCGGCCGGCATGGTTACCTGTGAAGGTGATCGTTTTTTTCTGCGCAAGGATAACGGGCTGGTGAACGAGGTGTTCCGCACCCGTCACATGAAAAAGCTCAACGGCAACATGGGGATCGGTCATGTGCGCTACCCGACAGCCGGCAGCAACAGTTCAGCTGAGGCGCAGCCGTTCTATGTCAACTCCCCCTACGGGATTGCACTGGCGCACAACGGCAATCTGACCAACGCTGACAAACTGGCGGATGAGATTTTCCGTTCCGATCTGCGTCATATTAATACCACCTCAGATTCCGAAGTGCTGCTGAACATTTTTGCCCATGAGCTGCAGCAGATTGGCAAGCTTCAGCCTACGGCCGATGATATCTTCAATGCGGTTGAAAAAGTGCATGCGCGCTGTCAGGGTGGTTATGCGGTGGTGGCAATGATCACCGGGTACGGTATCGTTGCATTTCGTGACCCCTGTGGCATTCGCCCGCTGGTGTATGGCCAGCGCGTAACTGACAAGGGCGAAGAGTACATGGTTGCATCCGAGAGTGTGGCGCTGGACACGTCCGGCTACACGCTGGTGCGTGATTTGGCACCGGGTGAAGCGATCTTCATCGATACTCAGGGACAGGTCTCCACACGTCAGTGTGCACAGGTAAGCCGTGTCGCACCATGTCTGTTCGAATTTGTCTATCTGGCACGTCCTGACTCGATTATTGACGGTGTTTCCGTGCACCATTCCCGTATGGAAATGGGCGTCAAGCTGGCGGAAAAAGTGATGCGCGAACGCCCGGATCATGACATAGATGTGGTCATTCCGATTCCTGACACCAGTCGTACAGCGGCACTGGAAATGGCCAATACGCTTGGCGTCAAGTTCCGTGAAGGCTTTATCAAGAACCGCTATATCGGCCGTACCTTTATCATGCCGGGGCAAACTCTGCGCAAGAAATCCGTGCGTCAGAAGCTGAACCCGATCATGGCTGAATTCCGAGACAAGGTCGTAATGCTGGTAGATGACTCTATCGTGCGTGGTACTACCTCAAAGCAGATCGTTCAGATGGCACGAGATGCCGGTGCCCGCAAGGTCTATTTTGCCTCGGCTGCACCTGAAGTGCGCTTCCCGAATGTGTATGGTATCGATATGCCTTCCGCCAGTGAACTGATCGCCCATGGCCGTACTGCCGATGAAGTTGGCGAGTATATCGGCTGTGACTGGATGCTGTATCAGGATCTGGATGACCTCAAGAAGTCCGTTACCTGCTTCAACCCGGAAATCACCGAGTTTGATACCTGTGTGTTTGATGGGCGCTATGTCACCGGTACGGTGGACGAGGACTATCTCGCGCGCGTGGATGCGAAGCGAAACGATGGTGCCATGTCGGCGTCTGACCCTTCGGTGGAAGACAGTAACGAGTCGGCTGATCTGCACAGCAAAATCGACTGAGGGACGGGAATGAGCCAGTCTAGATTCGAGCGTGAAGCGCGCATCCAGTTCAGCCCTGAAGGGTATGAGCTTGATACGTTGTCCGTGCGTGCCGGTCAGCACCGTACCGCCGAGGGTGAGCATGGTGATCCGATTTTCACCACCTCCAGTTTTGTTTTCTCAAGTGCCCGTGAGGCTGCCGCCCGTTTTGGTGGTGACGAGGACGGCAATATCTATTCCCGTTTCACCAACCCAACGGTACAGGCGTTCGAAGAGCGAATTGCGGCGCTGGAAGGAGGAGAGCGGGCAGTTGCAACGGCGTCAGGCATGGCAGCGATCCAAAGCCTGGTACTGGCACTGCTGAAACAGGGTGATCATGTTGTCTGCTCGCGCAGCGTATTCGGTTCGACGGTATCCCTGTTCAACAAATACATCAGCCGCGCCGGCATCAGCACAACGTTTGTTGATCCGACCGATGTATCAGCCTGGGAAGCGGCGATTACTCCGACGACACGCCTGCTGTTCATGGAGACACCGTCCAATCCGCTTGCAGAGCTGACAGACATTGCCGCTGTAGCCGAGATTGCTCATCGCAATGATGCGCTGCTGGCCGTCGACAACTGTTTCCTGACGCCGGCATTGCAGCGGCCGTTGCTGCTGGGTGCCGATATCGTCATGCACTCCGCAACCAAGTATCTGGATGGCCAGGGTCGTTGTGTCGGTGGTGTACTGGTGGGATGCGATAAAGAGATGGAAGAGGTGTTTGGCCTGATCCGTACCGGTGGCGCCTGCATGAGCCCGTTCAATGCCTGGGTATTTCTCAAGGGGCTTGAAACCCTGCCGCTGCGGATGCGTGCACATTCCGAGAGCGCGCTGGAAATGGCGAGCTGGCTGCAGCAGCAACCGGGTATTCGCAAGGTCTACTATTCGGGGTTGCCATCACATCCGCAGCATGAGCTGGCCTGTCAACAGCAATCAGCTTTCGGCGGTGTACTTTCGTTCGAGGTTGAAGGCGAGCGTGAAGAGGCCTGGCGTTTTATCGATGCCACGCGCATGGTTTCGATTACCGGCAACCTGGGCGACGTCAAAACTACCATCACCCATCCGGCAACCACAACACATGGGCGCATGAGCGTCGAAGAGCGTGAAGCGGCCGGTGTGCGTGAAGGCCTTATCCGTCTGTCGGTAGGACTGGAGTCTCTGGATGACATCAAGGCCGACATGCAGCTTGGCCTTGACGCGCTGCGTAATTAAATACCTCCGGCTGCGGGCGTTCTGTCCGCGGCCCGTTTCCTGATATCGTACTTGATGAAAATCCTGCTGGCCCCGATGGAGGGCGTTCTCGATCATACCCTGCGAGATATCCTGACGCGTGTTGGCGGCATTGACCTGTGTGTCACCGAATTCATCCGTGTGACCGACCAGTTATTGCCGCAATCCGTGTTTCACCGTCTGGCGCCTGAGCTGGGCGAGGGGGGTGTAACCCCTTCGGGCACTCCGGTGATCGTTCAGTTGCTGGGTAATGATCCGGTGGCGCTGGGTGAAAATGCCGTGCGGGCGGTTGATATGGGGGCTCCCGGCATCGACCTGAATTTCGGCTGTCCGGCGAAGACCGTTAATAAAAGTCGTGGCGGCGCCATTCTGTTGAAAGACCCTGAAGAGGTATATTCAATCACGGCTGGTGTGAGCCGGGCGCTGCACGATCGTGTGCCTCTAACCGCAAAAATGCGGCTCGGTTTTTATGACAAGCTGCTGGCACTGGAGAATGCGCAGGCGTTGGAAGCGGCGGGCGCGCGTCAGATTGTGGTCCATGCGCG
The DNA here is from genome assembly GCF_017310015.1 of Marinobacterium iners. Classification (NCBI taxonomy): domain Bacteria; kingdom Pseudomonadati; phylum Pseudomonadota; class Gammaproteobacteria; order Oceanospirillales; family Oceanospirillaceae; genus Marinobacterium; species Marinobacterium iners. The sequence goes on along the minus strand of NZ_CP022297.1, from coordinate 2,160,535 downwards.
GACCAAGGTAGAGGGCTATCGCCCTCCGGCACACTGGGAGTGGATTGCCCGTATTCGTGAATCCGTTTCCATTCCGGTGATTGCCAATGGTGAGGTATGGACGGTGGATGATCACCGGCGCTGCCGCGAGGTCAGCGGCTGTGAGGATGTGATGATCGGTCGTGGCCTGATAGCGAACCCTTTCCTGGCGTTGCAGATCAAGGGACTAAGGGGGCACGAAGCACATGATCGGTGCTGGCCTGAAGTCCTGTGGCTGGTACTTGAGTACCACCGACTGGTCATGCAGCGGATACAGCCCCGCCATGTCCATGGTCGCACCAAGCAGTGGCTGCAGATGATGAAGCGATACTACCCCGAAGCTGAGCTTCTGTTTACCCAACTGCGTACCGAACGTGATGCGCAGGCCATTGAATGCCTGCTTGTCCGAGAATCAGATCGCCTCGGTATCAATCCGGATCGGTAACCGGCATGAGCCCCAGTGGCCATGATCGGCCTCGAATACACCCGGAATGCGGTACTGGCATTGAGTACAGCAGCCGTCAGCCGTCAAATTCCATTCGGTAATACGATAGCCATCACGACAAATCACGGCGCTGGCGCATTGTGGGCACCAGGTCGTATTGCCTTCGGGGTCGGGCAGGTTGCCGGTATAGACAAAGTGCAGGCCCTGCTCAAGTGCGATCTGACGAGCGCGCCGCAGTGTTTCGATGGGTGTTGCCGGATAGTCCAGCATCTTCCAGTCGGGGTGAAAGGCCGTGAAGTGCAGCGGTACATCAGCCCCTAGGTGGGTGAATATCCAGTGGCTTAGCGCCTCCAGTTCCGTGTCACTGTCATTCTCACCCGGTATCAGCAGGGTCGTGATTTCAAGCCAAGTGCTGGTTTCATGGTAGATGTATTCCAGTGTGTCCAGAACCGGCTGTAATTGGCCACCACATATTTTTTCATAAAAGCGTTCGCTGAACGCCTTCAGATCCAGGTTGGCGGCATCCATCACGGTATAGAACTCCTTCCGTGGCTCTGGGCAAACATAGCCCGCAGTGACGGCGACTGAGCGAATGCTCTGTTCATGACAGGCCCTGGCGATATCAATCGCGTATTCGTGAAAGATAACCGGGTCATTGTAGGTGAAGGCAATACTGCGACAACCGTGCTGGGTGGCCGCCGCTGCAAGGTCTGAGGGTGAGGCCTGATCGCACAGCCGGTCGGTTTCCCGTGAGCGCGAAATGTCCCAGTTCTGGCAGAACTTGCAGGCGAGATTGCAACCGGCGGTTCCAAATGAGAGTACGGGGGTGCCAGGCAGGAAGTGGTTCAGTGGCTTTTTCTCGATCGGGTCGATACAGAAACCGCTGGAGCGGCAATAACTGAATAGACGGATCTCACCCTGCTCACGGCCACGAACAAAGCAGAGTCCGCGTTGGCCTTCATTGAGCTGGCAGAAGCGGGGACAAAGGTCGCACTGCACCTTGCCGTTGTCCAGACGGTGCCAATACTGTGTTGGAACACTGGTTTCAGGCTTCATGATCTGCGAATTCACTCTTTATGACTATGCTTTGAGCATAGCAAAGCATTTGTGGAGAGAGCTGATGACTGCAGCCATACGCCCGGCAGCGGTTGCTGGAATGTTTTACCCTGCCAGTGCGCCGGCGCTCAGTATGTTAGTGGATGATCTGCTGGAACGTGCAAAGGAACCCGAGCAGTTGCCGCGGCAGCCACGAGCGCTGGTGGTACCGCATGCAGGTCTGGTTTACTCCGGGCCGATAGCAGCACTGGCATATCGTCTGTTACAGCGTGAGTTGCCACGGACACAATGGCGGCGCGTGGTGCTGCTCGGGCCCAACCATCGATTACCTTTGCGTGGCATGGCGTTGCCTGAAGAGGAGGGTTGGCATACCCCGCTGGGCGATACGCCTTTGGATGTTCCGTTCATGCAGCAGTTGCAGCAGACATTCGACCTCGCAATGCGGTCTGATGTCCATCTGCCGGAGCATTCACTTGAGGTCCAGCTTCCGTTCCTGCAGAGGGTAGCGGCTGGGCTGAAGCTGGTGCCAATACTGGTTGGGCAGGCAGAGGCTGATCGGGTCGCACGACTGGTTCAATACCTGTGGCAGGATCCCCATACGCTGGTACTGATCAGCTCGGATTTGAGTCACTATCATTCCTGGCAGGAAGCACGGCGACTGGATGAAATAACCACTGATATGATTCTGGCCAGAGAGCCGCAACTGGGGTCCGAGCAGGCCTGCGGTTGCCATGCGCTGAACGGTCTGTTGCTGGCGGCACGGCAGGAAAAACTGGAACTGAGATGTCTTGGTCAATGCACCTCCGGCGATACGGCCGGTGACAAGACGCAGGTTGTTGGCTATGGAGCTTATGTCTGTTTCTGAATTTACAACCACGCAGCGTTCACAGATGCTGGCGATGGCACGCAATGCCATCACAGCTGTGCTGAATGCAGAGCGGCCAGACCTGCCGTCAGTCGATGCCTTGCCTGACTGGCTAAAACCCATACGGGCCTGCTTTGTCACGCTGGAAAGCCATGATCGCCTGCGGGGATGTATCGGTACTCTGGAGCCGCACAGACCTCTTGGACAGGACATCATACTGAATGCTGTCAGCGCGGCAACGCGAGACTATCGCTTTGACCCTTTGCAGCGGGGTGAGCTCATAAGGGTCAGTCTATCTGTGCTGTCGCCTCTGACGCCACTGTCGGTATCAAGTGAAGCCGAGCTGGTGGCGGTGCTGCAGCCAGAGGTGGATGGGGTGGTCCTGGAAGCGGGTGAGCACCGTGCGACTTTTTTGCCGGTGGTATGGCAAAGCCTCTCAACGCCCGAGGCATTCATATCGGAGTTGAAACGCAAGGCGGGGCTGCCGGGGGATTACTGGTCCGACAATGTACGTATTTGGCGCTATCATACTGACAGCTTCGGTGAGGAGGGGGAGATGCCGGTTGTGGAAACCGGCACCCGCTGATCAGGACTCGCTGCGTTTGGTCGCGAACTGATCCACATCGTTGGTAATGCTGACATCCACTTTGGGTGCGGGGATGCGGAAATCGTACACTCGCTCCCAGCCATCAGCGTCCGGCGCGCGCTCCCATACTGTACCGGCGTTGTACTCGACCAGCTCAGTCAGGGAAGGGTCAATTTCACATACTCTTTCCAGCGGGATCGGGATCAGGTTGATCTGTTCATTTTCCAGAAATTCTTCAGTTTCATACCCGGTGAACATGCGCCAGCCAGTATCGTTCAGATGTTCTGGCACGGTCTTGTACATGAACCGGATCGGCAGCTTTTCCTCCAGCAGCAGACGCGAGACCAGTGCAAGATAGCCGTTCTTGGTCTGGGCTGTTTCATCGGCCTGGCTCAGTGGCTGATCGGGATTGGGTGATTTCATCGGTATGGGCCTTACGCTGTTTCGGGTAGCTTACGCAGTGCGGAGTATAACAGTTCGCCTGCGCCTGTCGGAAATCAGCCGACGAGACAAACGAAAACCCCCGTCACTGGGACGGGGGTTCTGGGGTCGCTTCAGGGGTGACTTACATCACCCCGGTCGGCGCAATCAGGCTTCAACGGTCGGGATGACAGTAGCGGCCTTGGCTACGTAGTTTTCCATCTGATCGAAGTTCAGGTAGCGGTAGATTTCACCCGCCATGCTGTCGATCTTGTTGGCGTAGGCCATGTACTCGTCAACGGTCGGCAGTTTGCCTTCCAGGGCCGCAACGGCAGCCAGCTCGGCAGATGCCAGGTAGACGTTGGCGCCATCACCCAGACGGTTCGGGAAGTTACGCGTAGAGGTGGACACTACGGTGCTCTTGGCAGCAACACGCGCTTGGTTACCCATGCACAGTGAGCAGCCCGGCATTTCCATGCGCGCGCCGGCCTTGCCGAAGATGTTGTAGTAGCCTTCGTCGCTCAGCTGGGCCTGGTCCATTTTGGTCGGCGGGGCGATCCACATGCGAGTCGGGATCGACTTGCCGGAGGACTCCAGCAGTTTACCGGCGGCACGGAAGTGACCGATGTTGGTCATGCAGGAACCGATGAACACTTCATCGATGCTCTGGCCAGCCACTTCAGACAGCAGGCGAGCGTCATCCGGATCGTTCGGAGCACACAGGATCGGCTCCTTGATTTCGGACAGATCGATCTCGATCACTTCAGCGTACTCGGCATCAGCGTCTGCACGCATCAGACTCGGGTTCGCCAGCCACTCTTCCATGCCCTTGATACGACGCTCAATAGTACGTACATCGCCGTAGCCTTCAGCGATCATCCACTTCAGCATGACGATGTTTGAGCGCAAGTACTCGGCAACAGAATCTTCAGACAGAGTGATGGTGCAGCCTGCAGCAGAGCGCTCTGCGGACGCATCAGACAGCTCGAACGCCTGCTCAACAGTCAGTTCTTCCAAGCCTTCGATCTCCAGTACGCGACCAGAGAAAGCGTTCTTCTTGCCAGCCTTTTCTACGGTCAGCAGACCCTGCTTGATGGCGTAGTAAGGAATGGCGTGTACCAGGTCACGCAGAGTGATGCCGGCGTTACGCTTGCCCTTGAAGCGAACCAGGATTGACTCCGGCATATCCAGCGGCATGACACCGGTGGCAGCTGCGAAGGCGACCAGACCTGAACCGGCCGGGAAGGAGATGCCCAGCGGGAAACGGGTATGGGAATCACCACCGGTACCCACGGTATCCGGCAGCAGCATGCGGTTCAGCCAAGAGTGGATAACGCCGTCGCCCGGACGCAGCGATACACCGCCACGGTTCATGATGAAGTCCGGCAGGGTGTGGTGGGTATTCACGTCAACCGGCTTCGGATAGGCTGCGGTGTGGCAGAAAGACTGCATGGTCAGGTCGGCTGAGAAGCCCAGGCATGCCAGGTCTTTCAGTTCGTCACGGGTCATTGGACCGGTGGTGTCCTGAGAGCCAACGGTGGTCATTTTCGGCTCGCAGTACATGCCCGGACGTACGCCGTCCATGCCGCAGGCCTTGCCGACCATTTTCTGAGCCAGAGTAAAGCCCTTGCCTGTGTCAGCTGGCTGTTCCGGCTTGCGGAACAGGTCAAAGCCTTCCAGGCCCAGTGCGGCGCGTGCTTTTTCGGTCAGGCCGCGACCGATGATCAGCGGGATACGACCGCCGGCACGTACTTCGTCCAGCAGCACTTGAGTCTTCAGGCTGAAAGTGCAGATGACTTCATCGGTACCGTGCTTGCATACTTTGCCTTCGTATGGGTACACGTCGATCACGTCACCCATGTTCAGGTTTTCAACCGGCATTTCGATCGGCAGAGCGCCGGCATCTTCCATAGTGTTGTAGAAGATCGGGGCGATCTTGTTACCGAAGCAGTAGCCACCGGCACGCTTGTTCGGCACGAACGGGATGTCGTCGCCGAAGAACCACAGCACGGAGTTGGTAGCAGACTTACGGGAAGAACCGGTACCCACAACGTCACCCACGTAGGCAACAGGGAAGCCTTTGGCTTTTACTTCTTCGATCTGGGCCAACGGGCCTTTCACGCCGGGTTCTTCCGGGTTGATGCCGTCGCGTTCCATCTTCAGCATGGCATTGGCATGCAGCGGGATGTCAGGACGTGACCAGGCATCCGGAGCCGGAGACAGGTCGTCAGTGTTGGTTTCGCCTGGCACCTTGAATACGGTTACGGTGATTTTCTTGGCAACTTCAGGCTTGGAGGTGAACCACTCGCCGTCGGCCCAGGACTGCATTACCTGCTTGGCGTGCGCGTTACCTGCTTCAGCCTTTTCCTGAACATCGTGGAAGGCATCAAACATCAGCAGGGTGTGAGACAGCGCCTTGGCTGCGGTCGGGGCCAGTGCATCAATGTCCAGGCACTCAACCAGCGGTGCGATATTGTAACCGCCGAGCATAGTGCCCAGCAGCTCAACGGCTTTTACCTTGTCGATCAGAGGGGAGGTCGCTTCACCCTTGGCAATCGCAGCCAGGAAGCCAGCCTTGACGTATGCAGCCTGGTCAACCCCCGCCGGAACGCGGTTGGTGATCAGGTCAAGCAGGAACTCTTCTTCGCCTGCAGGCGGGTTTTTCAGCAGCTCGACCAGGGCAGCGGTCTGTTCGGGATCAAGCGGCTTCGGCGGTACGCCTTCTGCAGCGCGTTCTTCTACATGTTTACGATAAGCTTCAAGCACGATATGGCCCTCATCTGTTTTCACCGCCGGACGCCGGAGTGGTACTACTCCACCGACGGCGTATCGACTAGGTATCGAATGGTGATTGGCGAGCGAATTCTAGCGGAAGGGGGTGACAAAGTTAAGATGTGTCGACAATCGTCTTACCAAAGTATAAGAGCACATGGCCTGAAGGGTTCAGGCCGTAAAGCCATTGCAGTCCTGCTGCCAGCACTGATGTCCAGCAAACTTGTCAGGTTTGGCAGGTGAGGCGTTAGCCCAACCTTAGGATCTCGTCCTCGCCCGATACCTGAAACTCGCCTTTTTTGTTATCCAGAACGTTGACCTGGCGACCATCCTGAGTGAGGTACTCCGGAAGCTCCTGTTCCCATTCAGTTCTTTTTTTAAGGCTCCAGGGGGCTCGGTAATGTTGCCGCATCACCAGCATGACAAACCGACCATCTTCACCGTGGGTGGGAAAGCTGCTGTCGTAATACTTGCGCATCTGAAAATACCAATTCTTGTTATTGGGAGGTTGCTGAGACTGAGGCTCGGTGCATGGATAGCACGAGTGCATTTAACCGTAGACCACATAATCAATATGGGCAAATTAAAGAGGACAATATTTTATTCATCTTGGGTATTTTTGATTCAGTTTAAACCGCGAATCAAACAATAGTTTTAATAAAAATGTTACCTAAAAAAGACACCGTTTTTAAACGATTGATTGCATTCAAGCCCTGTGATGGCGGTAAAGAGGATGCAGGTGGCGATATCGGGTAGCCCTGTGTATTGAAAAGCTGATTCGATGCTGTTGATGCCGGTCAATAATAGTGAAAGCGGGTTTGAAATCATCTCGAAAGCTAAGTATAACACTCTGATACATTATCTCAGGCAGGAGGTAGCCTTGATGAACTCGGCAGTCAGTCAGGCTGAAGTCGCACAGGAAGAGCGTCCGGTAAATGCTGATTTGCAGTTAAGCAAACTGCAAATCATGTTTAATTTACAGGTCGACAAGCGACTGATCTATGCCGGTACCCAGCCAACTGTTGCACTGCGTTATCTCACGCGGCTAGTCGCCGCACGTCCTCGCACCCTGCGAAACCATATCCGACGGATCTATCTTGCCATTCAGTGTGCTGACAGCGATAGCGTTACCGGTGCATTGATCGACTTGTTGCTGGTTCTGCGTGGCAGAGGGCAATTTCTTGTCAATCGCCTGATTCAACAGGCTGGCCCATTGCTGAAGTCGGAATGCCGGATTGCAATGAACAAGGCCGTCGATACTCGTGACCTCTCTCGTTTGGCAGAGCTTCCACTGGAGCATGCTGTCCTCAGTAATGGACGCTGCATGCAATTCTCCAGGCAGAAACTTCACTGAGCAGTTTTAGAAGGAATGTGCAATGCCGGTCAGTGGTAAGCATTCAATAGGCATTATCGGTTTTGCGGCCAACGAGGCTGCAATGCTTGAGATATTTTTTAACGGCAACAAGGCCAAGGGTTTCCACCTCGTGCCAGCTGAGAGTGCGGAGTCGTTGCTGATTGGGATCAGTGATGCCAGTAGCCGGAAGCAAGTAGAGGGGTGGTTGCGTCAAAATGGCAATCGTCCTTTCATTGCCGTTGTAGACCCTGGTACGGCCGAAAAAGTTAATGGCAAAAGCATTCGCTTGACTCGTCCCTTGAGTATGGGAACCTTGCAGCAGGCGCTGGCTGATCTGCGACTGCAGCTTGACGCGATGTCTACTTCGCCTGCAGTTCAGGCAGCATCGCCTGAGCATCCGCTGGAGAGCCTGCGGGATCAGCGTACAGTCGCCTTTGCAGAGTGGCAGGCGCGCAAGGAACGAAGCAGTCAGGCACTGAGTGCCTGGAAAGGCGGCAACAGTCAGCGCCAGACTGAAGCGCTTCGCAGCCGTTTCAGTCTTGAGCGGAATGAGTTAAACAGTCTGATTCTGGATGCACAAAATCAGCTCAGGCAGCAACATTCGCAGGCAAATGACTCCAGATCCTCGGCTTTGTCTATGGAAGCGGAGTCACAGGAAACAGAATCCCTGTTGTCTGATGAACTGCAGACACCGCGCATATCGGCCGAGATGATTCAACAGTGTTGCGGTAATCTGCCGGACGTGAACCTTGACTCTGCAACTGAACGTCGGCGTGTGTATTTCAGCCTTGATGGGCTTTTATTGCCCTGGATCATGCGGTGTATTGAGGCGGGCAACGCATCAGGGAAGCCACAACAGGTAGTCGGTGTTCCGGGTGCACTGTTTTACCTGCCTGCGGATAAGGAGTTTTTGGTCACGCTGGACGCTGATCTGCTGCTGCAGTTGACCAGGACTCGATTTGGTTTTGAAGAGATTTCACTGCTCGAGCGGGAGCCGGATGCCGAACTTCCCAAGGGTCGGCGGGTTGCCTCTGACGAGCTGCTTTGGCAGTTGGCATTGTTTACCGCTCGTGGTCGTCTGCCTGACACGCTGTCCGCGGAAGAGCCGCGGTTGCTTAATTCAATTCCTGACTTTGAACGCCTGCTGGAGACGCCTCATGCCCGGAGCATTGCTGAGCTTTGGCAGAGCCAAAGATTGTCAGCCCAGAATATTGCCTCAATGTTAGGTGTGCCTCAGCGCTTTGTGCTTTCGTTCCTTGTGGCAGCGGACGCCATCGGTCTGTACTGTCCATGACCGGAAAAGTGTGTATCACACCATGGATCTTTCGGAGTTAAACCGTGAATCAAGAACAGAATGATACCCCGCGGTATTTTCAGGTGACGCCCAGTGGCGCTTACTACGCGACACTGAACACCGAGCCAGAAGCACTGCGTGCCTTGTTGTTGCAATTGTTGAGTGCAGATACCCATATTCCGTATCTCAGCTCACTGCTGCAAAAACTGACGGGGATGGGCGAGGCAGAAGCGCAGACATTGCTCGATAAGGCTGTGCAACACGGCTTTGTTGATCTACCGCAAAACCCTGAGCCTATCGCTGCTGGCACTATTGAACATCTGTTGCCTGAATATTTACCACAACTTGCCGATGGTCGTGTGCTGTTGGCAGATGATCAGGGCTTCTGTCTGGGGCAGTCGGGCTTCGGTGCGGAAGAAGCTGAAGCGGTAGCGGGGATGGCGGCAGACTTGGTCTCCATGCATGAGCGCCACCAGGCGCTGCTTGGCAGACACCTTGGTTTCGATGGTTCGTCCTGGGCGCTTGTGGATGCTGTAGGACAAAGTGAGCTGGGTTTTTGGACGCTTCACGTAGGTGAACAGAAATTCCTGCTAATTCTGGAAGGGATGCCTCATTTGAATCGGCAGCCTTTTGTGGACTTGATGTCGGTGCTGATCCGACGCTACCTGGATTACTGATAAAACGGACTGGCCGTTTTATACAGGATTAAAACCAGCGCTAATGGCCTAAAAGGAGACTACCATGCGCTCAGAAATGTTGACTTCCATTCTCAACGATCTCAACGGAACATCTGCAGAAATTGAAGCGTCTGCTGTGATTTCTACAGACGGTCTCGTTATTGATGCCCTCCTGCCTGCCGGTATGGATGAAGACCGAGTTGGTGCAATGAGTGCAGCCATGCTGTCGCTCGGCGAACGTACCTCTCAGGAACTGGCCCGTGGTGAGCTTGAGCAGGTGCTCGTCAAGGGTAAAGAAGGCTATATCCTGATGACTCATGCAAACCCTGAATCGGTGCTGACTGTTGTTGCCAAGACCAATGCGCGATTGGGTCTGATCTTCCTTGATGTCAAGCGCGCTGCAGAGGCTATCGGTAAGATTCTCTGAACCTTGTCAAAGTGCTGGGCGTGCATGGAAACATCAGTTAACTGATATGCACGCTTTTCTATCGGTCTGGAGTGTCTATGTCCGAACAAGATACCGGTGCCACCACAGAGGTGCTGCTCAAATATTTTGATGGCACTGAACGGCTGGCGAAGATCGTGGATCGCGAGGTGCCCTATCCGGATGGCAAATTGATCGTGTCCCGTACTGACCCCCAAGGCATCATTACTCACGCTAACCGTGCATTTATTGAAATGTCGGGTTACACCCGTGAAGAGCTGCTGGGAACCAATCACTATATTCTGCGCCATCCAGACATGCCCGCTGTGGCATTCAAGGACCTTTGGGATACCGTTGCCCAAGGTAAGAAGTGGCAGGGTTATGTGAAAAATCTGCGTAAAGATGGCGCGTATTACTGGGTGAAGGCGACGGTCATCCCGAATATCCGTAATGGCGAGCTGGTCGGCTATACTTCGGTCCGACGCAAGCCATCACGCAGCAAAATCAAAGAAAGCGAAGCCCTCTACGCGACGCTTAGGTAATGGGGTGCTGCGATGACTCTTAATTTATCGGTCAGTCCTGACTTTCCGCCGTCACATCTGTCGGGCTGGTTTATTTTCAACACCTGGCTGCAGCGTCAGTTGGGTACGGGTGTGCATCTTGAGCTATATGACAGCTTCGAAGCGCAGCGTGAAGACATTCGTAGTGGCAAAATTGATCTGATCTATGCCAACCCCTACGATGCGTCAATGCTGGTGCGTGAGCTGGGCTTTAAAGTGTTGGTGCGACCGCGCAATCTCTCTGATGAAACGCTGATAGCCACGCTGGCATCAGACCCTCGAGAAACGGTCGAAGACCTGGAGTCGGGTATTACCGTTGCAACCACTGCTGACCCTGATGTGCATACAATGGGTATGATCATGCTCGAGTCGGCAGATCTTGATGGCAGTAATGTTACTTTCCTTGAGCTGGACAGTTATGTTTTGGTGGCAAAAGCACTGTTGAACGGCAATGCTGATGTCGGCTTTTTTCTGCAGGCGGGGTATGACGAACTCTCTGAGCTGATTCGAAAGCAGATGAAGCCTTTGGTTAACAGTCAGATCAGTGTGGTGCATCATACACTGGTGGCCGGTCCCCGAATGGAGCAGCATATCCCGTTGTTGCTTGAGCGTTTGACCAACATGGAACATGATCCAAAGGGTCAGGATGTGCTCAAAAGCATGGGGCTGGATGGATGGGATCAGATGCATGAAGAACAGACAGAGTTCATGATTGATCTCATTGATACGCTGATTGACTGATCCATCGGCTGTCGAGAGAGCGGGGTGCTGTTATAATGCGCCCCGTTTTTATTTGCAGAAACAGGTAATGCTGGATGGACGCCCTGAGCGAAATCAAAGACTTTCTTGGCTGTGAAACTCCGCAGGAGTGGCTTGAGCTGGCTGCGAAGCCCGAATCCCAGCTGATTCTGCTCACCGATCACGCTCATTGCGAGAAAAAAGCCGCTTCTACTGCAATGACATTGATGTTCCGTTACGTGGATCGCTCTGATCTGCTGAACAAGATGTCACGGCTGGCACGGGAAGAGCTGATCCATTTTGAGCAGGTATTGGCGTTGATGGAGGCTCGGGGTCATCGTTATGACCATATGAGTCCTGCGCGCTATGCAGGCGGTTTGCGTACCGGTGTTAGAACGTCAGAACCGGGGCGGTTGATTGATGTATTGATTATTGGGGCGTTTATCGAGGCTCGCTCCTGCGAGCGTTTTGCTGCTTTGGCGCCTTCGCTGGATGATGAGTTGGCAAAATTCTACCGTTCTCTGCTGAAGTCCGAAGGGCGTCACTATCAGGATTATCTGCAGCTTGCACGAGACTATGCAGGTGAGCCGATCGATGATCGTATCGAGTATTTTCGTCAGATAGAGTGCGAGTTGATTCTGGCCGAGGACGACGAGTTTCGCTTCCACAGCGGTCGTCCTTCGGCGGCTCTTACAGCTGCTGCCTGAGTTCGGACTGCAGCTTTTCACCTACGGGTAAGGTAAAGGCATACAGGCGGATGCCCTGTGTGTCCATCTCCAAGTACCAGCCCTCTCGGTCCCAGTCTCCCAGCACAATGCGCTCGCCGCGATCACCGTTTTGCCGGTGATGCAGGGCGGGGCGGTGGGTGTGGCCGTGAATGATCAGGTCGACCTGCTCATGCTGCATCAACGCGCTAACGGCAATGGAAGACACATCGGTAATGGTTTCGGTCTTGTTGGCTGTTTCGCTGCGACTGGTTTCACGCAGCTGCTGGGCTATCGCCTCACGCTCGGCAAGAGGTTTGGCGAGAAATGCCTGTTGCCACCTGGGGTCACGCACCATGGTGCGAAACTGCTGATAGTCACGGTCGTCAGTACACAGCTGGTCGCCATGCAGTACCAGAAAAGGACCCTGTTCCGATTCAAGGCGTACCACTTCAGGCAGTAATGTAACCTCAAGGCGTGTAGCGGCTGCCTGGCCGAACAGAAAGTCTCGGTTGCCGTGCTGAAACAGAATACGTGTGCCCAGGGCAGCCAGTTTGCGCAGTGCATGGTAAACCGGCTCAAGATATTCCGGCGCACCATCATCACCCACCCAGGCTTCAAATATATCGCCCAGCAGGTAGAGTTCATCGAACTGCGGTGCCTTTTGCTCAAGCAGGACCACAAACGCCCGGATAATGTCCGGGCGTTTGTGGTGCAGGTGCAGGTCGGCGATAAACAGCCGTCGCATTACTCTTCCGCTTGTTTGATGCTGGCTGACTCAATGACCACGTCTTCAACCGGAACGTCCTGGTGTCCGGCGCGCATGGTAGTGTTGACTGCCTTGATCTTGTTGACCACATCCATGCCATCGACAACCTTGCCGAATACGGCGTAACCCCAGCCCTCGGTGGTTTTGGCTGTGTGGTCGAGAAAGGTGTTGTCGGAGATGTTAATGAAGAACTGAGCTGATGCAGAGTGCGGGTCCATGGTGCGGGCCATGGCGATAGTGCCAGTCTGGTTGGACAGGCCGTTATCGGCTTCGTTCTTGATCGGCTCGCGGGTCTCTTTGGAGATCATACCGGGCTCGAAGCCACCACCCTGGATCATGAAACCGTCAATTACGCGGTGAAAAATCACGCCGTCATAGAAGCCATCGCGTACATACTGCTCGAAATTAGCTGCTGTTTCCGGCGCTTTTTCGTGGTCCAGTTCCAGTGTGATGTCGCCGAAATTGGTTTGCAGGATGATCATATCGGTTTCCCTGTTTCTCTTATGTGTAGAGCTATTATACTCAAGTCTTACATCGCTGCATCCACATGATGTCGCTGGCTGCGATTTGAGCCGGTGTCCGCGTGCGTGCAGGGCTGATCTGCGGTTATAATGATCGGCTTCAGTTCCGGCAATCGGCCGGCCTTTTCAGCTTCGACAAGACATGGATATGACCAGAAACGACAGTCCCAAGCCGAATAACTTTATCCACCAAATTATTGAAGATGATCTCAGCAAAGGCCTGAACGATGGGCAAGTGGTGACTCGATTCCCGCCTGAGCCCAATGGCTATCTTCACATTGGTCATGCCAAGTCGATCTGCCTGAACTTTGGCACGGCACTGCGCTTCAATGGTCAGTGCCAGCTGCGTTTCGACGACACCAATCCCGAGAAGGAAAGTCAGGAGTACATCGATTCCATTATCGAAGATGTGCGCTGGCTCGGGTTTGAATGGAGCGGTGAGGTGCGTTACACCTCTGACTATTTCGAGCAGCTGTATGCTTGGGCGATCCATTTGATCAATGAAGGCAAGGCCTATGTGGACAGCCTTAGCGCCCATGAAATGCGTGAGTTCCGTGGCACCTTGACTGAGCCTGGCAAAAACAGTCCCTACCGTGAGCGCAGCATAGAAGAGAACCTGGCCCTGTTCGAAAAGATGCGCAACGGTGATTTCTCGGAGGGTGAGTGTGCCCTGCGTGCCAAAATCGATATGGCTGCACCCAATATGAACATGCGCGACCCGGTGATCTACCGCGTTCGCCACGCTCATCATCATCAGTCCGGTGACAAGTGGTGTATCTACCCCTCCTATGACTTCGCTCACGGTCAGTCCGATGCGATTGAAGGCGTTACGCATTCCATCTGCACACTGGAATTTGAAGATCATCGCCCACTGTATGACTGGTTCATTGAGAATCTGCCGGTCCCGGTCAAGCCGCGTCAGTATGAATTTGCCCGTCTCAACCTGAACTACACCATCACCAGCAAGCGCAAGCTTAAGCTGCTGGTTGACGAAGGGCACGTTAATGGCTGGAACGACCCGCGTATGCCGACCATCTCCGGTATGCGTCGCCGTGGCTTTACACCAGCTTCAATCCGCAATTTCTGCGACATGATCGGTGTAACGCGTTCCAACGGCACGGTTGATATGGGAATGCTGGAAGCGGCTATCCGTGACGATCTGGATGCCAATGCACCCCGGGCCATGTGCGTTATCGATCCGATAAAGGTTACCATCAGCAATCTTGCCGAGGGTGAGCAGGAGTGGTTTGAATTGCCGGCGCATCCCAAGGATGAGTCCATGGGGCTGCGCAAGGTGCCGTTTACCCGCAATCTGCTGATTGAGCGTGAAGACTTTGCTGAGGAAAAACCGAAAAAGTGGAAGCGTCTTGCGCCGGGTGATGCCGTGCGCCTGCGTGGGGCCTATGTGATTACCTGTAACGAGGTGATCAAGAACGAGCAGGGTGAAGTGGTAGAGCTGATCTGCAGCTATGATGCGGCTACCAAGGGTGAAAACCCTACTGGTTACAAGCCTAATGGCGTGATTCACTGGGTGTCGGCTGATAACTCTGTAGCGTGTGAGGTGCGTCTGTATGACCGCCTGTTCACCGAGGCCAACCCCGATGCGGACAAGAATCGTGACTTCCATGAGTTCCTCAATCCCGAGTCGCTCAAGGTTATGGTCAATGCTCGTGCTGAGATCGGACTCAAACATGCAGTGGCTGAAAGTCGCTACCAGTTCGAACGTAATGGCTATTTCTGCGTTGATCCTGACTCCAGTGAACAGCATCTGATCTTCAACCGCACGGTCACCTTGCGAGACTCCTGGGCCAAAATTCAGGCGAAGTGATGTGATTATGCAGGCAAGGATGCGTGTCGGCTCGTTGGCAGCACTGCTCAGTGTAGTGTTGCTGACCAGCTGTGCCAGTCACCCTGTTGCGGGGCCGATCGATTCACTGACGGTAGAGCGGCGAGCCGTGTTGCCGTTGGAGGTGATAGAGTCATCGGGTCTTTCTCAACATCAGGGTCAGCTATGGACCCATAATGACAGCGGTGATAAGCCTCAACTGTACCGCCTTGACCTGATGTCTGGTGAAGTGCTTTCAACCCTGCGTGTACGGGATGCGCTGAACTTTGACTGGGAAGAGATGGCGTATGATGCCGATTGGCTACATGTGCTGGATTGCGGTAACAATCTGGGGCGGCGGGAGTGGATGCAGATCTACTCGATACGTTGGCAGTCACTGCTGCAGGCCTCGGCTGGTAACGAAGTTCTCTCGCGGCTGCTGGAATTCCGCTTTGCCGATGCCGGCAAGTCAGCGGGTGCCTATGCTCATAACAACGACTGTGAAGCCGCCGCCGTGGTCAACGGCAAGGTATGGGTGTTCAGCAAGAACTGGCAGGATCAGCATACCCGAGTATATCAGGTCGATCCGGCAGGGGCGTCACGCCAGGTCGTTGAACCCGTGGGGCGTTACCCGGTCGGTGGTTTGATTACGGCTGCGGACTACGATCCCCGGCGGCAGCGCCTGGTGTTGCTGGGCTATACCAAGGGGCGAATCAGTTCGCGAGCCTTTGTCTGGACGGTGCCTGTCAAAGATAACCTTCCGGACTGGGAGGGGGCTCAATATCACAGTCTTACACCTGCAGGGCAATGGGAGGCTGTTGTCTGGACCCAAGATGGCCTTCTCCTGACCCGTGAGAGCAGCCTGCTGGGTCAGGCCTGGTTGGGTACCGTATCATTGCCATGATCACAGGCCGCTTTCACGCTATAATCCCGTTTTTGCGCTTTCAACTCATTTCAGGTCTGGCGGATAGTAATGCTTCAAATCTATAACACTCTGACCAACAGCAAGACAGCCTTTACTCCTATTGAGCCCGGCAAGATCCGCATGTATGTGTGCGGTGTGACCGTGTACGACTACTGTCATATCGGTCATGCTCGGGTAATGGTTGCCTTCGACCTGATTACGCGTTATCTGCGTGCCCGTGGCTGGGACGTGACCTATGTGCGCAATATCACCGACGTGGATGACAAAATCATCCGCCGTGCAGCTGAGAACAGTGAGTCTGTTGATGCGTTGACCGAACGCATGATTGTGGCGATGCATGAGGACGAGGCGCGGCTGTTTGTGTTGCGTCCCGATCAGGAGCCCCGTGCCACGGCGCATATCGGCGATATTATCGATATGGTGTCGACCCTGATCGAGAAGGGCTATGCCTATGCGGCAGCTAATGGCGATGTCTACTATCGGGTCGAACGGTTTGAAACCTACGGCCGTCTGACCAATAAAGTATTGGAAGACCTGCGCTCGGGTGCCCGTGTGGAGGTGGAAGAAGCCAAGGAAAGCCCACTTGATTTCGTTCTGTGGAAGGCAGCCAAGCCTGGTGAAGTTAGCTGGTCTTCCCCCTGGGGTCAGGGCCGCCCCGGCTGGCACATTGAGTGTTCGGCCATGTCCAAATGCTGCTTGGGCAAGACCTTTGATATTCACGGTGGCGGCCCAGATCTGCCGTTTCCGCATCACGAAAATGAAATCGCTCAGTCTGAGGCGGCCAATGGCTGCACCTACGTCAATTACTGGATGCACGCAGGGCCTGTTCGCATGGGACAGGAGAAGATGTCCAAGTCGCTGGGCAACTTCTTCACCATTCGTGAGGTGCTCAAGCACTACAATCCTGAAGTGGTTCGCTACTTCCTCTCAAGTGTGCACTACCGCAGCTATATCGATTACTCGGAAGATGGGTTGCGGGAGGCGCACAGTGCGCTTGAACGTTTCTATCAGGCACTGAAGGCGGTGCCTGAGCTGGCGCAGGAGACGACGCTGCAGAATGATTATGAGCAGCGCTTTGTTGAAGCCATGGATGATGATTTCAATACCCCGCGCGCATTGGCGGTGCTGTTTGAAATTGCCAGCGAACTGAACAAGGCTGCGCGTGATAATGATCCTGTAGCGCCCCAGCTGGCTGCTCAGTTGAAGCAATTGGCCGGTATGATCGGTCTGTTGCAACAGGAGCCGGATCAGTTTCTGCAGGGGGAGGCCGGTGAGGGTGATCTGTCGGCGGAAGAGATTGAAGCCTTTATCGAGCAGCGAGCTCAAGCGCGCAAGGACAAGGATTTTGCCGAAAGCGATCGTATCCGGGATCTGCTGGCTGAGAAGGGTGTTGTCCTGAAAGACAGTCGTGACGGCACAAGCTGGTATCGCGAAGGCTGATTGTTGGCAGGTAGTTGAGGTTCCTGGGGGGGGTGCCTGCCATCCCTTCCTTACTGGCTTAGGCCGTGTGTCTGAGCCAGTTGTTCCTTTAGTGCCTGCAGCTGGGTGTAATCAAGGCCACGTCTTTGTTCAGTTACATCTCGCATCAAGCAAACATAATGCTGGGTTTGCTGTTGTTCGTCCTTTACAGCGGTAATGTTGGTCTCCTGGATATAGAGTCGTCCTTCGCGGGTGCGATTGACAATATCACCGCTCCATTCGCCAGTATTGATCAAGGCCATCCACATGCGATGGAAAAACGAGCTGTCGTGGTGGCCGGAATTGAGTACTGAAACGTTGCGACCTGTCATGGCGGCCGGAGCGTACCCCGTCAGCTTCTGGAAGGCCGCATTTACCAGCTCGATTCTGCCGCGCCCGTCCGTGACCATGATGGCGTCATGACTGTGACGAAATACCGCTTGGGCAATTCGTGACTCCTGACGCTGCGCCTTATCCGAAGTTATGTCACGAAACATCACCTGAATGGCCTGTTTGCCGCGATACTGGATCATTGTACTCGAGACCTCGGCTTCAAAAGTGGAGCCGTCCAGCCGCATCAGTTTTTGTTCAGCGGGTTTCAGGGCTTCGCCACGTTCCAGTGCGGCACCACGATCACGAACAAAACTCAGGCTGTCGGGGTGTACCAAGGTATCGATACTGAGTTGTACTAATTTATCCGGTGAGTTGCAGCCGAACAGAGCAGCGGCATGCTCGTTGGCCAGCTCAACAACTCCGTTGATATGTACCACGATTGCTTCGGGCGATTGTGTGAATAGTGTTCTGTAGCGCTTATACATCTCGTCTGCGCGGGCGGCCATGTGGTTGCTCAGGCGCAGAGCCTGATGTCGTGCCTGAATAAAAAACAGCAGCAATGAGGCGACTAAAAGGGTCAATGACAAGCCTGATATCAGCGTTGGGTCGTGGTACTGGCTGGATGCCTCTCGGTGCAGGTCGGGGTCGAGGGGGCTGATCTGAAGGTGGATCTCTTGTCCCGCCAGTGTCAGGCTTGCGGCGTGTTGCAAACTTGGTTCGGGCTGACCCAGTTCAGGGTGGGAGTCATAGCTGATTGACTGACTGCCTTGTCGAGGATCTATCAGCTGAATGCGCAGTGGGTTGGTCAGGTCGTTCAGGCTTTCCTGCACTAGCTGACTCATGCTGAAACCGAGTGTTACCCAGCCCAGAAAAGCTGCATTGGTCTGCACGGGCAGTAGTAGAAGGTAATCCAGAGAGTTGATATCGGTTGGCAGCAATGACAGGGGCTGGGTGGCGCTCATTGTACCGCTGGTCATAGCCTGTAAAGCGGCTTTGCGCCGTGAATCACCATTATAGATATCATATCCAAGCATGCGGCTTTCCACGGCAGCCGGCGTCAAGTGCATGACCAGAAAGCTGGGCTGGTTGGGGGCTGGCGGTGGAAAAATTGTCAATTTACGCGGGCTGTCTTGATTAAAACGATCAACAAAAGCCTGGCGCTCATCCGGTGCAATGTAGCGGGTGTAGGAGAGTCCAATGATTCCGAAATCGGAGTAGCGCATCTCGTAGGAGTCAAACATCTGGTGCCAGCGTCGATTCAACTGCAGGGTGGGGGTATCAGGATGGTTCAGCACCAGTCCGCGGCCCGCTTTCATCAACAGCGTAAAACGATCAACCTTCTCCTGTAGCACGCGGGTGGTTTGCTGCACGGTTGCCTTGAAACGGTCTTCCAGCTCCAGTCGCTGTCGGTTTGCCTCGTGTTTGGCCAGGCTAACGCTCAGCACTGTGCCGACGATGAAAATCGCAACCGGGAGGCCGAGCTGGCGCAGCCGGTACTGAAAGGGAGTACTGTTTTGCTTGGGGAGGGTGTCCTTGTCCATTTGCATCCTGCAATATTCCTGCAACGCCTGTCGATAAAACTAGCAGATTTTTGCTGTTAAAACAGGTGTTTTTGGGTGTCGATATTATCCGTGATCGACACCCATCTCCACTAGCCTTCGAGCATGGCAGATGCTTCGAGCGTATTTTCCATAAGACTGGCAACGGTCATTGGTCCTACACCACCTGGCACAGGAGTGATCCAGCCTGCACGTTCGGCAGCGGGTGCGAATTCAACGTCTCCAACCAGGCGGCCGTCATCCAGCCGGTTAATGCCGACATCGATCACAACCGCGCCGGGCTTGATCCATTCGCCCTTCACGAGTCCGGGGATGCCAACGCCAACCACAACAATATCGGCGCGGCGGACATGGGCTTCAAGGTCGCGGGTAAAGCGGTGCGTGGTTGTAGTGGTACAGCCTGCAAGCAGCAACTCAAGCGTCATTGGACGGCCAACAATATTGGAGGCGCCGACGATGACGGCTTCCTGGCCATGCAAGTCGATGCCGGTGGACTCCAGTAGTGTCATAACGCCTTTGGGAGTACAGGGGCGAAGAACCGGTATGCGCTGGGCCAGGCGGCCAAGGTTGAAGGCATGGAAGCCGTCCACGTCCTTGTCCGGGCGAATCTGCTCCAAAACTTCGGTGGCATCAAGATGACGCGGCAGAGGCAACTGGACCAGAATGCCATCCACATTTTTGTCATCGTTGAGTGTGCTAATAAGCTCCAGCAGCTCTTCACGACCGGTTTCAGCCGGCAGATCATAGGCGCGTGAGGTAATGCCGACCTCTTCGCAGGCATTTTTCTTATTGCGAACGTAAACCTGGGAAGCGGGGTCGCTGCCGACCAGAATCACGGCGAGGCAGGGTGCGCGTTTACCCTGTTCCAGGCGGGCCTGAATACCTGCGCGTACT
Source organism: Marinobacterium iners (assembly GCF_017310015.1). Classification (NCBI taxonomy): domain Bacteria; kingdom Pseudomonadati; phylum Pseudomonadota; class Gammaproteobacteria; order Oceanospirillales; family Oceanospirillaceae; genus Marinobacterium; species Marinobacterium iners. Next base: position 2,140,338 of record NZ_CP022297.1, on the reverse strand, counting down.
TTCTGTCTGACCTCGGCAGCGATTTGCTTGCCATCAATAATGCGGGCGCTCATGGCTGGAGAATGTTCCTTTAAGCTGCATATATAAGTGGGAAATGAACAATACTGCTGATTTTCTCATCTTTGGGCCTGCAGGGCCAATGCACTTTTCTTTTGGTGGTACTGATACAGAGTGTTGTTTCTGCTGAAAAATATTGAATCCGGGTGTTGACCTTGCCGAGGCACTGCCTTAGGATACGCACCTCCTCGAGACGGGGTAGATACTCAAGACGAGGCGGCGTATTATGCGCTCGTAGCTCAATCGGATAGAGCAACGGCCTTCTAAGCCGTAGGTTGCAGGTTCGAGCCCTGCCGGGCGCGCCAGCATGCTGGTTAAGGTCGTCTAAAAGGTTGAGTATACAAGGTTATGGTGGGCGTAGCTCAGTTGGTAGAGCCCCGGATTGTGATTCCGGTGGTCGTGGGTTCGAGCCCCATCGTCCACCCCATTACCTTGGAAGCTTCAGCCGCTGGCTGAAAAGTTGGCGGACGTGGTGGAATTGGTAGACACGCTGGATTTAGGTTCCAGTGCCGCAAGGTGTGAGAGTTCGAGTCTCTCCGTCCGCACCACACAGGCAACACACTATATGGTGGGCGTAGCTCAGTTGGTAGAGCCCCGGATTGTGATTCCGGTGGTCGTGGGTTCGAGCCCCATCGTCCACCCCAGTGTGCCCTGATATTCTGTTATGCCTCCCCTCTATCTTTATGATTCTCAAGGCTTTGCCTTCATTAATACATTCTTTTTCATTTTACTGCTGTTGGGCTTTTGCTTGACTAATGGCGGCAGTTGGAAGAAAATTTCGCGCTTTAGAATTTTGGCTCTGCTGGTCGGTCGTCATCAGCCGCATATTGATCCCTGAATCAACGGGATGAATATTACGGAGGGCGAGCCTGCAGGTCGCAACATCATGCTGCAAACTATTTGTGAGGATCTCCATGCAAGTTTCTGTTGAAACGACTTCCGGCCTCGAGCGTCAGATGACCGTAACTGTCCCGGCTGCACGCATTGACCAGGACGTAGACAAGCTGGTTGCTCAGCAGGCGCGCACTCGCCGTCTGGATGGTTTCCGTCCGGGCAAGGTTCCGCCCAAGGTGATCAAGCGCATGTTCGGCAGCGCGATCCGTCAGGACGTATTGGGTCAGGTCGTTCAGGAAAGCTTCTATACCGCTGTTGAGCAGGAAAAACTGCAGCCGGCGGGTGGTCCCAACATCGAGTTCAAGAACGACAAAGAAGGTGAAGACCTTCAGTACGTGGCTACCTTTGAAGTGTACCCGGAGATTGAACTGAAAGATCTGTCCGGCGTTGAGCTGGAACAGCAGACTGCCGAAATCACTGATGCCGACATGGATCAGATGATCGATACCCTGCGCAAGCAGCAGGCAAACTGGACCGAAGTGGATCGCGCTGCGGCTGAAGGCGACCAGGTCAAGATCGACTTTGAAGGCTTCATCGATGGCGAAGCATTCGAAGGCGGCAAGGCAGAGGGTCACAGCCTTGTGCTGGGTTCCGGCTCCATGATTCCTGGCTTTGAAGCCGGTCTGGAAGGCAAGAAGGCGGGTGAAGAGTTCGATCTGGAAATCACCTTCCCGGAAGACTACCACGCTGAAAACCTGAAAGGTAAAGCGGCTGTTTTCAAGACCAAGGTACAGAGCGTTTCCGCTCAGGAACTGCCTGAACTGAACGAAGAGTTCTTCTCTCGCTTTGGCATCGAAGAGAAAGAACTGGATGGCTTCAAGGTTGAAGTGCGCAAGAACATGGAGCGTGAACTCAAGCACGCTCTGAAAATGAAGCTGAAAGATCAGGTCTTCACTGAGCTGCTCAAGGCCAATGAGATTGAGGTGCCTGCAGCCCTGATCGACAGCGAAATTGACAACCTGCGTCGTCAGGCAATTCAGCAGTTCGGTGGTCAGGATGCCAACATCGACCCGAACATGTTGCCGAAAGAAATGTTCGAAGCTCAGGCTCAGCGCCGTGTAAGCGTAGGCCTGTTGGTTCAGGAAGTGGTCAAGGCCAACGACATGAAAGCGGATGAGCAGCGTGTGCGCGAAACCGTTGAAGAGATGGCTGAAACCTACCAGGAACCGCAGCAGGTTATCGACTGGTACTACAGCAACGACCAGATCCTGAACCAGATCAAGAGCCTGGTACTGGAAGATCAGGTAGTTGATCATCTGCTGGCTTCTGCTACAGTCACTGAAAAAGCGGTTGCATACGAGGAGGCTATCAAGCCTGCTCAGCAGCAAGCTGAAGAGACCGAAGCCTGATCCGGAACAGCCGGTCAGGGCGTAAGCCGTAAAGGAAACGACAGTTGGCCTGGCTGACTGTCGTTTTTTCGCTTATCAGGGTAAGGAGAATTCTTGCATGGCAGATATCTATTCCGGGCGTTCCACCGAAATCACCAATTCCGGACTTGTTCCGATGGTGGTGGAGCAGAGCTCACGAGGCGAGCGCGCCTACGATATCTACTCCCGTCTGCTCAAAGAACGGGTCATTTTTCTGGTGGGTCAGGTCGAAGACCATATGGCCAACCTGATTGTCGCCCAGTTGCTGTTCCTTGAAGCCGAAAATCCGGACAAGGACATCCACCTGTATATCAACTCACCGGGTGGCTCGGTTACGGCGGGCATGGCAATCTACGATACCATGCAGTTCATCAAGCCCAACGTCAGCACCATGTGTATTGGCCAGGCGGCCAGCATGGGCGCTTTCCTGCTGGCGGCAGGTGAGCCGGGCAAGCGCTTTGCGCTGCCGAATGCGCGTGTAATGATTCATCAGCCGCTGGGTGGCTATCAGGGCCAGGCGACCGATATTGAGATCCATACCCGTGAAATTCTGTCAATTCGCGAAAAATTGAATCGCCTGCTGGCTCACCATACAGGGCAGGATTTCGAGACGATTGCGCGTGACACGGATCGTGACAATTTCATGGATCCGAAAACGGCTGCTGAATACGGGCTGATCGACTCCGTACTTGAGCGCCGTATCGAAAGCGAATAACCCTTTGTAGTCGCGGCCGGGTTGAAATTCGGCCGCCTCGGGCGCATAACAAGTGTAAATGGTTTTTTTGAGGTAAGAAGATGGCAGACGAGACGACCGGCAAGGGGGGAGAGGGCAGTAAGCTGTTCTGTTCCTTCTGCGGCAAAAGCCAGGATGAAGTGCGCAAATTGATCGCAGGTCCCTCTGTCTTTATCTGTGACGAGTGTGTTGATCTCTGCAACGATATCATCCGCGAAGAGATTCAGGATTCGGAAGAGCAGGAGCCCAGTGATACCCTGCCGACTCCGGCCGAGATCAAGGCAACCCTGGACGATTACGTAATCGGGCAGGAGCGCGCCAAGAAAGTGCTGGCGGTTGCGGTATACAACCACTACAAGCGTCTGCGGTTCCAGAAAAAGGGTGAAGTGGAGCTTGGCAAGAGCAACATTCTGCTGATCGGTCCCACCGGCAGCGGCAAGACCCTGCTGGCTGAAACCATGGCGCGCCTGCTTAATGTACCCTTTACCATTGCGGATGCCACCACGCTGACTGAAGCGGGCTATGTGGGTGAAGATGTCGAGAACATCATCCAGAAGCTGCTGCAGAAGTGTGACTATGATGTCGAAAAGGCCCAGTTGGGTATTGTGTACATCGATGAGATCGACAAAATCTCACGCAAATCTGATAACCCCTCCATCACGCGTGATGTGTCCGGTGAAGGGGTACAGCAGGCGCTGCTGAAACTGATTGAGGGTACGGTCGCTTCCGTTCCTCCTCAGGGTGGACGCAAGCATCCTCAGCAGGAGTTCCTGCAGGTGGACACGTCCAATATCCTGTTCATCTGTGGTGGTGCTTTCGCCGGTCTGGAAAAAATTATCCGTGACCGCAGTGAGCGCAGCTCCATCGGCTTCAGTGCCGTGGTGAAGAGCAAGGACGACAGCCGTCTGAGCGAAGCACTGCACGATGTCGAAGCGGAAGATTTGGTCAAGTTTGGTCTGATTCCCGAGTTTGTGGGGCGTCTGCCGATGATTGCCACGTTGTCCGAGCTGGATGAAGAGGCACTGATTCAGATTCTCACCGAGCCCAAGAACAGTCTGGTCAAGCAGTACCAGGCCCTGTTCGAGATGGAAGGGGTCGATGTGGACTTCCGTGAAGACGCATTGAAAGCGGTCGCCGAAAAGGCGCTGGAGCGTCGGACCGGGGCCCGTGGTCTGCGTTCCATTCTGGAGGCGACTCTGCTGGATATCATGTATCAGCTGCCGTCGATGGATAATGTTGCCAAGGTAGTGATCGACGAAGGTGTGATCACCGGCACCTCCGAACCGATCCTGATCTACGAAAATCAGGAACCAGCCAAAGCCTCGGCTGACAGCTGATCCTGTGTTTCGTTATCGCTAAATCCCCGCCCTGTGCGGGGATTTTCGTTTGTGGGCAGGGTAGTGGGTGTAATTGTTTTGCGTCGCTGTCGACAAGCCTCTTATAATTGGTTGGAGCAAGCGGTCAGGATAATGCCGCTGCCATACAACAACAGATAAAAAAGGAAGACATGATGCTGAAACGTCGCACATTCATGGCCGCTGCAGCCGCTACACTGCTGTTCAGCTCTGTTGCCAGTGCCGAATACAAGGCTGAGTATACCGTCTCTACCGTTCTGCCTTCCGCCTTTCCCTGGGGACAGGCTGCCGACAAATGGGTCGAGCTGGTAAAAGAACGGTCTGAAGGCCGCATCAATATGAAAATCTACAGCAACTCCCAGCTGGTCTCAGGTGACCAGACCAAGGAGTTCTCAGCCATGCGGTCCGGCCTGATTGATATGGCGGTTGGTTCGACCATCAACTGGTCACCGCAGGTGCCTGAACTGAACCTGTTCTCGCTGCCGTTCCTGATGCCGGACTACGCTGCCATCGACGCAATCACTCAGGGTGAAGCGGGCAAAGCGGTGTTTGCAGCGATCGAAAAGCGCGGTGTTACTCCGCTGGCATGGGGTGAAAACGGCTTCCGTGAACTGTCCAACTCCAAGCATGAAGTCAAGCAGCCGTCTGACCTGGAAGGGCTGAAGGTCCGTGTTGTGGGGTCGCCGCTGTTCCAGGATACCTTCACGGCGCTGGGTGCCAACCCGACTCAGATGAGCTGGGCCGATGCCAAACCTGCACTGACCACCGGTGCGGTTGACGGTCAGGAAAACCCGCTGTCTGTATTTGATGTGGCGCGTATTGATCAGGTGGGCCAGACCTACCTGACTCAGTGGCATTACATGGCTGACCCGCTGGTATTTGCCGTCAGCAACCGTGTGTGGAGCCAGTTCAGCCCGGAAGATCAGGCCCTGCTGAAGCAGGCTGCCATTGATGCCGGCAAATGGGAGATCGAAAAATCCCGTGCTGAACTGGATGAGACGCTGGCTAAAATCAAGGAGCGTGGCGTTCAGGTGACCGACCTGACCCCTGAACAGCACGCAGCCTTTGTCGAAGCCACTCAGTCCGTATACGAAAAGTGGACGCCGCGTATCGGCGAAGAGTTGGTCAAGCAGGCGCAGGAAGCCATTGCCAACCGTCCGCAGTAATAGGGCACCTGCATGAAGACGCCCGCCACCCCGGCGGGCGTTGTTGTCTGAAGTGGAGTGATAATGTCTACCCGACCCCCCAAGTTCAGGCCGGAGGCCTGGCTGGCGTCCCTGTCATTGATCGCGATCTGTCTGATCAGTCTGGGCAATGTAATCGTGCGTTATGCGACCGATGCCTCTTTTGCCTTCACCGAAGAGTTTTCGGTCTTTTTGCTGGTACTGCTGACCTTTTCCGGTGCAGCGGTGGCGGCACGCCATAATCAGCACATTCGCATTGAACTGGTTGAACATCACCTGCCCAAACCGGCGCTCAAGGTTGTGTATGTGCTGCAGTGGCTGGCGGGCGTGATCGTACTGGGCGTTACCTGCTGGTACGGTGCCAAGCTGGCGCTGGAAGAGTACCAATGGGAATCACTGTCCCCGGGGCTTGGGCTGCCCAACTGGATTTATGTGGCTTGGCTGCCGTTGCTGGCAGCAGCCATCGTTGTGCGCACGACGCAGAATCTCATCGATCGCCTGCGTGGCAATGAACCACAGGAGGTGATCCATGAGCCCTGATCTACTGCTGATCGGCAGTTTCCTGCTGGCGCTGCTTCTGGGTGTGCCAGTTGCCATTGCGTTGGGCTTGGGAGGCATCGTCGGTATTCTGGCCGGGCTGTCGCCAGACATGCTGGCGACTCTGGGAACCAATACCTACAACAGCGTGGCCAAATATCCCCTGATTGCCATTCCACTGTTTATCCTCACGGGCCTTATTTTTGAGCGGGCAGGGGTCGCAGCCAGCCTGGTTCGTTTTGCCCAGTCGGTGATCGGGCCTCGCCATGGCGGGCTTGCCGTTGTCGCCGTACTGGTCTGTCTGATTATGGGCGGGATGAGTGGCTCAGGCCCCGCCGATGCCGCTGCCGTGGCGATGGTGATGCTGCCCAGCATGCGCAAGGCCGGTTATCCTCAGGCCTTTTCGGCGTCGCTGATAGCGGCATCTTCATCCACCGCGATTCTGATCCCGCCCTCCATCGCCTTGATTTTGTACTCCATCGTGGTGCCTGGCGTCGATCTGCGTGCACTGTTTGCTGCTGGTTTGTTTCCCGGCATTCTGGCTGGGCTCTCCCTTCTCGTGCCAGCACTGCTGTTGGCCCGCAAGTATGGCTGGGAAGACCCGGAAAAGTCCGAGCGCCCGCCATTCTGGCCCAGCCTCAAGGCGGCCTTGCCGGCACTGTTTGCACCGGTAATCATTCTCGGTGGTTTGCGTTCAGGCCTGTTCACACCGACCGAGGCGGCTGTGGTTGCGGTCACCTATGGTGTCATAGTCGGCTGTTTGGTTTACCGCAATCTGGGGATTCGCCAGTTGTTTGATCTGATGACGGAAGCGGCGGTGACCTCGGGTGTGGTGATGCTGATCATAGCGTTGGCGGGTATCTTTGCCTGGGCCGGCACCACGCTTGGCACATTCCAGCACTTGGCCAATGGTCTGCTGGCGCTGTCGGAAAGCGGCTGGGTCCTGCTGGGGTTGGTCATGCTGCTGGTGTTGATTGCGGGTATGCTGTTGGATGCGGTGTCGATCTACCTTATCCTGATCCCGATCGTACTGCCGCTGATGAACCATTTTGGCTGGAACCCGGTCTGGTTCGGCATCCTGTTGGCGATGAATATTGCCATTGGCCAGTTTACCCCTCCGGTCGCGGTGAACCTGATGGTCACCACTCGGATCGCCAATATTCGGCTGGAGCATACCATTGGCTGGACGTTGATCTTTATTGCAGCCATGGCCTGCAGTCTGTTGCTGGTGATGCTGGTGCCCGGTATCGCCCTGTGGCTGCCGGACAAGCTGGGTTACGTCGTCGGCCCCTGGTAGCCATCCGATCCGATCTGACCGTTCATGACATGGCCGGTCAGATCAGGTGTATCCCGAAGCCACTCTGATTCATTATAATGTGGGCCTTGAGTCACCTGTCTTTCCAGTTTTTTACATCCGGATACCCTTTGCATCATGTTTCGATACTGTATAGCTCTGTTGCTTTTGCTGCCTGCTACCTTCGCCCAGGCCGATATATTTGCGCCGTTCCGAGATGAGGATGGCAATACCAAATGGCAATATGTTGCCAACTTTTCCAGCGGTGTGCTGATCATCCTGCTGACGCTGGCGGCACTCGTACTGTTTATCGTCTGGCGGCGGGCGCGTGGTTACAACCACGAGCTGGAAGAGATCAAGGCCAACCTCGAAAAACGAGTGAAAGAGCGTACCGCACGGTTGGAGCAGGAAGTGTCAGAGCATGTAGTGACGACTGGGCGCCTTCAGGCGTCAGAGGCCTATATTCAGAATATTCTCAGCTCCATGCCGCTGGTGCTGGTCGGTCTTGACCGGGAAGGCACGATTACACAGTGGAACCCGCGTGCCGAGAAGCTTTCCGGTATCAAGGCGATCAACGCGATCGGGCGCAACCTCTGGGCTATCTATCCGGACATCACCTTGAAACCGAGCCACATTGAAGAGGCGCTGCAGAAGAACGAAACCCTGACGCTGCGCTACAGCCAGCCGGGCAGTTACTACATGGATATCACCGTCTATCCGCTTGAAAACTACAGCGAGCCGGGTGTGGTGATTATGGTGGATGATGTTACCCGCCGTGTGATTGCCGAAAACATGCTGATTCAGCACGATCGACTGGCGTCGATGGGCGAGCTTGCCACCACTATGGCCAGCGATATAAACAAGCCATTGCAGGCGATACTGTTTGATCTGCGCAGCTTCCACAGTCTGCTGGAATCCGCCAGCTTCCTGCAGGAAGGCGGCAAACAGAAAGAGGAGGTCGCACGCCTTCACCGCTTGCTGCAGAACGCAGCCGAAAACGGGCGAGAAGTCGAGTCAGTGATTCAGAATCTGCTCGAATTTGCGCGTGGGCGCACAACTGCACCAGCCAGTGCCAATGTTATCGACATCATTGAACACTCGGTTGATCTGGCGGGTGAAGTACTGGCGCTCCCCAATGCGATTCCGTTCAGTGATGTCAAAATCGAGCGTCACTTCGAAACCGATCTGCCGAAAGTCCCCTGTTACATAACAGAGCTTCAGCAGGCCTTGCTGAGCATTCTTCGTTACTCGTTGGCGGCCCTGAGTGATAAAGTTGCACAGAACAGGGAAGGATTTGTACCGAAGCTGAAACTCTATGCTTCACGCAGCTATGATTCGCTGTCGCTGCGCATTCAACACAATGGTGTGGGCCTCAGCAGTGAAGAGCAGATGTGCCTGTTCGAGCCCTATCCGCACCATGCCGAGAATGAAATGGCATCTGCATCCGGGCCTGAAAAGCGCTTGTCCTTTGCCTTCTATGTCATCACTCAGCAGCACCGGGGGCACATGGCTGTCACCTCTGATCCAGAAGTGGGCACCACGTTCCATATCCAGCTGGAGCTGAACTAATCTGACAATTAATCGGCCTGTCTAGTACCAAAGGCTCATATTCTCACTGCCAAGGCACTATACTCGAAGATCAGTAGCGTTCGCTAATATTGAAAGCGTCAATCGTTACTGCTCTTCGAGCGTGATGCGAATAACAACAAGAGGCTAAGAATATGATCTACGCACAGCCAGGACAGGCAGATTCCATCGTCACTCTGCAGCCGCGCTACGGCAACTTCATCGGCGGTGAATGGAAAGCCCCGGTGAAAGGTGAATACTTCAAAAACGTTTCACCGGTAACCGGCGAAGCCTTCTGTGAAATCCCCCGTTCAACCGCTGAAGATATCGAACTGGCACTGGACGCTGCTCACGCAGCCAAGGATGCCTGGGCTCGTACCTCCGTGCAGGAACGTTCCAACACCCTGCTCAAGATTGCTGACCGTCTGGAAGCAAATCTGGAACAGATCGCCGTGGCCGAAACCTGGGACAATGGTAAGGCTGTGCGTGAAACCCTGGCCGCTGACGTACCGCTGGCCATCGACCACTTCCGTTACTTTGCCGGCTGTATCCGTGCGCAGGAAGGCTCCATCGGCGAGATCGACGAAAACACCGTGGCCTACCACTTCCATGAGCCGCTGGGTGTTGTCGGCCAGATCATTCCCTGGAACTTCCCGCTGCTGATGGCGGCGTGGAAAATTGCTCCGGCACTGGCGGCAGGCAACTGCATCATACTGAAGCCTGCTGAGCAAACTCCCTGGTCCATTCTGAAGCTGATGGAAACCATTCAGGACCTGTTGCCGCCGGGCGTGCTGAATATCGTTAACGGTTTTGGTGCCGAAGCGGGTCAGGCTCTGGCGACCAGCAAGCGCATTGCCAAAATCGCCTTCACCGGCTCAACCCCGGTGGGTTCCCACATTCTGAAATGTGCTGCCGAAAACATCATTCCGTCGACTGTAGAGCTGGGCGGCAAGTCACCCAACATCTACTTTGAAGACGTCATGAACCATGAAGACGAATTCATCGATAAGTGTGTGGAAGGTACCGTACTGGCGTTCTTCAACCAGGGCGAAGTCTGCACCTGTCCGTCGCGTCTGCTGGTGCAGGAAAGCATTTACGATGATTTCATCGCGCGCGTGATTGATCGCATCAAGAAGATCAAGCGTGGCAACCCGCTCGATACCGAAACCATGGTCGGTGCTCAGGCTTCTCAGGAGCAGTTCGACAAGATCATGAGCTACTTCGACATCGGCCGTGCCGAAGGTGCTGAAGTGCTGATCGGTGGTGACAAGGAGCAGCTGGGCGATGACCTGGGCCGCGGCTACTACATCCAGCCGACTCTGCTCAAGGGCAACAACAGCATGCGCGTGTTCCAGGAAGAGATCTTTGGACCGGTCGTATCCGTTACCACCTTCAAGGACGAGGCTGAAGCCCTCGCCATCGCCAACGACACCGAGTTTGGTCTGGGTGCCGGTGTCTGGAGTCGCGACATGAACCGCGCCTACCGCATGGGCCGTGGCATTCAGGCCGGTCGTGTCTGGACCAACTGCTACCACCAATACCCGGCACATGCTGCCTTTGGTGGTTACAAGAAGTCCGGCGTGGGTCGTGAAACGCACAAGATGATGCTCGATCACTACCAGCAGACCAAGAACATGCTGGTCAGCTACGACATCAACCCGCTGGGATTCTTCTAAGGCACGGGCCTTTACAGGCCCTGTTATCTCCGAAGCACTGCACATGGATGTGCAAATCATGGCTGCTTCACCCTGGCAGTCTATTGCTCTGCAGCAATCCGTTTAACGGCCTCCGGGCCGTTTTTTTCGTATAAGGTGTAGGTACGCCGCGGCGTGCCATACCGCTGGTTGCTATACCAAGTCAGCCCTGAATTCGTTCCAAAGTACCATATTGGAGTGGTGGCACGGTTGCCTACTATCAGGGTGTCACAAAGACATATCGATAACAAAAACGAGGAACGCATTATGTGGACCAAACCTGCCTACACTGATCTGCGCATCGGCTTCGAAGTCACCATGTACTTCGCCAACCGCTGAGCACACGGCGGCCCTTCGGGGCCGCTTTTGCTTGCCGATCCTTTTTTACCCCAGCGGATACACACAATAATGAAAATACAGATACTGGGCTCCGCCGCCGGGGGCGGCTTTCCGCAATGGAACTGCAACTGCGACAACTGCAAAGGCCTGCGCAACGGCACCCTCAATGCCAAGGCCCGTACCCAATCCTCCATCGCGGCCAGCCTCAACGGACGTGACTGGATCCTGTTCAACGCCTCACCGGATATCCGCGCTCAGCTGGAAAGCTTCGAGCCCCTGCAGCCCAAGCAGGGCAAACGTGATACCGGCATTGCGGCGGTCGTGCTGATGGATAGCCAGATCGACCACACCACCGGCCTGCTGATGCTGCGTGAAGGCTGCCCGCATCAGGTCTACTGCACCGACATGGTGAAGCAGGACCTGAGCACCGGCTTCCCGGTCTTCAACATGCTGGAGCACTGGAACGGTGGCCTGGCGTGGAACCAGATCCCCAGCACCGAGACCTACAACGAATTTACCATTGCCGAAGTACCGGGCATCACTTTGACCGCCGTACCGCTGCGCTCCAGCGCACCGCCGTACTCGCCGCACCGCAACGACCCGCACCCCGGTGACAACATCGGTATGCTGCTGAAGGATGACGCCACCGGGCGTTCCCTGTTCTATGCACCGGGTCTTGGCCGGATCGAAGACCATCTGCGCCCGATTATGGAAGACGCCGACTGTCTGCTGGTGGATGGCACCCTCTGGCGCGAGGACGAGATGATCCACGCCGGCGTCGGTGACAAGCTGGGCGTGCACATGGGGCACCTGCCCCAATCCGGGGAAGAAGGCATGATCGCCTACCTGGATACGCTGGATAAACCGCGCAAGGTGCTCATCCACATTAACAACACCAACCCGATCCTGATCGAAGACTCACCCGAGCGCGGCGTGCTGAACGAACACGGCATCGAGGTCGCCTTTGACGGCATGAGCATTGAACTCTGAGGAGATCCGACATGAGCAACTGTGAACCGATGAGCCGCAGCGAATTCGAACAGGCCCTGCGCGCCAAAGGCGATCTCTACCACATTCACCACCCCTACCATGTGGCCATGTATGCCGGTCACTCCACCCCGGAACAGATCCGCGGCTGGGTCGCCAACCGCTTCTACTATCAGGTCAACATCCCGCTCAAGGATGCCGCCATTCTGGCCAACTGCCCGCACCGCGACGTACGCCGCCAGTGGCTGCAGCGGATCATGGACCATGACGGGTACGACGGTGCCGTCGGCGGCATCGAAGCCTGGCTGCAGCTGGGTGAAGCCGTGGGCCTCACACGCGAAGAGATCCTGTCCCACGAGCATGTCCTGCCGGGCGTACGCTTTGCGGTGGATGCCTACGTCAACTTCGCCCGCCGCGCCACTTGGCAGGAAGCGGCCAGCTCCTCGCTGACCGAGCTGTTTGCCCCGCATATCCACCAGTCCCGTCTGGATACCTGGCCCACGCACTACCCGTGGATCAAGGCCGAGGGCTACCAGTACTTCCGCAACCGCCTCACCGAAGCACGCCGCGATGTGGAACACGGCCTGCAGATCACCCTGGATCACTACACCACCCGCGCGCAGCAGGAGCGGATGCTGGAGGTCCTGCAGTTCAAGCTGGATGTGCTTTGGAGTATGCTCGATGCCATGACCATGGCGTACGAACTGGAGCGTCCGCCGTTCCATACCGTGACGCCGGAAAAGGTATACCACCGAGGACTGTTCAATGACTAAACCGGCGCTGGACCAAATCCCGAAGCTGAACGCCATGTTCCGCTTCCAGTGGGAAGAGGCGCAGAACTGCCATGTACTGCTGTATCCCGAAGGGATGATCAAACTGAATGACAGCGCCGGCGCCATCCTCAGTGAAGTGAATGGCGAGCAGGACTGTGCGGCCATCATTCAGGCCCTGGAAACCCGCTTCCCCGACGCCGGTGAACTGGGGCCGGATGTACTGGAGTTCCTGGCGATTGCCCATGAGCAGAACTGGATCGGCTATGTCTGAGCTCAAGTCTGAACACGGGTCCACACAACAGCAGACACCCCAGCACCAGAGCCAACCGCTCTGGCTGCTGGCGGAACTGACTTACAAATGCCCGCTGCAGTGTCCCTACTGCAGCAACCCGCTGGACTTCGCCGAGCACGGCGAAGAACTGAGCACCGATCAGTGGATCGAGGTGTTCCGTCAGGCCCGCAAGATGGGCGCGGCGCAGTTGGGCTTCTCCGGTGGCGAGCCGCTGGTACGTCGGGATCTGGAACAGCTGATCGCCGAGGCACGTTCGCTGGGCTACTACACCAACTTGATCACCTCCGGCATCGGCCTCAACGCGGACCGTATCGCGGCTTTCCGTGAAGCGGGGCTGGACCATATCCAGATCAGCTTCCAGGCCTCGGACGAAACGGTCAACAACATGCTGGCCGGCTCCAGCAAGGCGTTTGAGCAGAAACTGAAGATGGCGCGCGAAGTCAAAGCCCAGGGCTATCCCATGGTGCTCAACTTCGTCACCCATAAGCACAACATCGACCGGATCGACCGCATCATCGAGCTGTGTGTGGAACTGGAAGCGGACTTTGTCGAACTGGCCACCTGCCAGTACTACGGCTGGGCCTACGAAAACAAGGGGGCGCTGCTGCCTACAAAAGCGCAGCTGGAGCGGGCCGAGCGCATCACCAACGAATACCGTGAAAAACTCGCGGCCGAAGGTAACCCGATCAAACTGATCTTCGTCACGCCTGATTACTACGAAGAGCGGCCGAAGAAGTGCATGAACGGCTGGGGCGAAATCTTCCTCACCGTGACGCCGGATGGCACCGCCTTGCCATGCCACAGTGCCCGCATGCTGCCGATCGAATTCCCCAATGTGAAGGACAATACCCTGCAGCATATCTGGCACGAGTCGTTCGGCTTCAACCACTTCCGGGGCGACGACTGGATGCAGGAGCCCTGTCGCTCCTGTGACGAAAAGGAACACGATCTGGGCGGCTGTCGCTGTCAGGCCTATATGCTGGCCGGTGACATGAACGCGGCGGACCCGGTGTGCAGCAAGTCACCGCATCATCAGAAAATTTTGGATGCCCGTGCCGCTGCCGAACAGAGCGGCGAGTACACGCCGATCACCTTCCGCAACGAACGCAACTCACGGGTGTTTGCGCGTGGGTGAAGAGGTGATCAGTGCACAGGAGGCGGTGCAGTCGATCCATGACTACGCCGCCTTGAGGTTTCATCAGGGGCAGCTGTACGGGGTGAGCTTTGATGCCGCCACAGGGCGCAATCGGCTGTGCCGGTTTGAGGAGGGCGAGGCGGTCAGCCTGCTGCCCGATCATCTGAGCGCGCGCAGCCGCGTACATGAGTACGGCGGCGGCGCCTGGTGTCTGGCGGATGGGCGGTTCTGCTTCGTCAACGACAGCGACCAGCAGATCTGGTGCCAGCCGCTGGACGCGGCTTCCCCGGCCTATCCTCTGACGACGATGCCCGATACACGTTTTGCCGATCTGCAGTACGACGCCCGCCATCAGCGTCTGCTGGCGATCAGCGAACAGCACACTGAAACGGCGCCGGAGCCAATCAACCGACTGGTCACGGTCGAGTTGGAGGCCGGCGGCGTGGAAACACTGGCAGCAGGCGACGACTTTTACAGCTCACCGGCCTTGAGCCCAACAGGCGATCGGCTGGCGTGGGTTGAGTGGGATCACCCGCAACAGCCTTGGCGCTGTACCCGCCTGATGCTGGCGGATCTGAACGGGGCCGGGCAGATTGCTCAGGCCTGTCAGGTATCCGACACGCAAGACGCCGCCTGGCTGCAGCCGCGCTTTTCACCCGAAGGGCAACTGCATGCCGTGGTTGATCGTGACAACTGGTGGCGCATTGAAGCGCTGACCTCGTCCGGGTTTCAGCCGCTGCACACCGCCGGCAGCACAGTGCCGGAGCGCACTGAATTTACCACCGCGCCCTGGCAGTTTGGTCTGAGTACCTACGGCTGGACCGCATCGGGTGAGCTTGTCGCGCTGGGTCAATGCGATGGCTATACCCGCCTGTGGCGTTTTATGCAGGGCTCGAAGGTCGCGCAGGGCTGGCAGCCGCTGGAGCTGAGCCTGATGCCCACACGCCTGCACGCACTCTGTGTTGCGGAGACATGGATCGGGTGTGTTGCCGAGTTTGTCGATCGCGAGCCGGCTATTGTGAAGATCGATACCGAGCTGGATGCCGACGATCCTGACCAATGTACAGTCCTGGCCGGAGGGCATACTCCGACCTATGCACCCAGTCTGCCGGTGTGTGAATGGGTCGATTCCGTACCGTACTTTCTGTATCGACCAGCCAATGTGCCGCACGACCAGTCGCTGCCGCTGGTGATTTGGACCCACGGTGGGCCAACGGCCAGCACGGCCCCGGTGCTCAAGCCTGCCATCCAGTACTGGACACAGCGCGGCTTCATGATCGCGGATGTGAACTACCGCGGCAGCACCGGGTATGGACGAGACTACCGCCTGCAACTGGCAGGGCAGTGGGGCATCACCGATGTGGAAGACGTGGACGCCATTGCCTGCCGCCTGATCGAACAGGGACGGGCACAGCCCGATGCCATCTTCATTCGTGGCAACAGTGCCGGTGGCTATACCACCCTGAGTACACTGTGCCGTTCCACCCGCTTCAGCGGCGGGGCCAGCCTCTACGGCGTCAGTGACCCGGCGCGACTGAACCGGCTCACGCACAAGTTTGAATCCCGTTATCTGCACTGGCTGATCGGAGACCCCGCAACCGAGCCTGAACGCTACACGTCACGCTCGCCGCTGATGCAGGCCCACCGCGTCAGCGCCCCGGTGATCTTCTTTCAGGGCGAACAGGACAAGGTCGTGCTGCCGGAGCAAACGCGCCGGATGGCACAGAGCCTGAGCGAAAACGGCATTCGCGTTGAAACCCATTACTTCCCCGACGAAGCACACGGCTTTCGCCAGCCCGAAAACCAGGCACAGGTGCTGGAGCGGGAGCTGGCGTTTTACTGGAGTATTATCGACGCCGCCTCAAATCCCCCGCGTTAAAAACGTGGTCTGCTTGCGGGCTGATCCGGTCTGGCCGGTGAAGTGGAAGTCCAGATTGGCGCGGGGCAGATCGAAGTCTTCGGCACACACCCGATACGAGAGCCAGCTGGCGTTGTTGTCGGTCAGATCGATCAATTCGGGCCCGAACAACTCAAATGCGCCCGGCCCCTGCACCGCAACCCTGACCTGTTCCGGCTGACGGGTAAAGCCTTCCACCTTGACCCGGTAGTGGTTGCAGACGGTGTTCTCGTCCTGCTGGGTAAACAGTGCGCCACGGTCACGACGGATCTCCACCAGCAGACTGGTGGTGCCGGTGAAGCCGTACAGCACGGCACCAAAGGCGACCAGCATGACCGCGCCATAGCCTGCCAGACGCGCGCGTATCAGAGGCGAGCGTTCGCCCTCCAGCTGCGCCTCGGAGGCGAAACGGATCAGCCCTGTGGGCCGGTTCAGTTTGGTCATCACCGTATCACAGGCATCAATGCAGGCAGCGCAGTCGATACACGCGGCCTGCAGGCCATCACGAATATCAATCCCGGTCGGGCACACCTGTACGCACAGGCCGCAGTCTACGCAATCGCCGCTGTTCAGATCGGCGTTGCGCAGGCTGGCGCGGGGTTCGCCACGGCGCGTGTCATAGCTGACGGTACGCGTGGCGCGGTCGAACATCACCCCCTGAAAACGAGAGTAGGGGCAGGCATGCAGGCAGATTTTTTCACGCACCAACCCCGCATTGGCGTAGGTCAGGCCGGCCATGATGATCAGCCAGCCGGTGATACCCGCCGTCAGTTGCAGCTGCACCGCATCGCTGACCAGCTCACGCATCGGGATGAAATAACCGGTAAAGGTGAGCGCCGTCAGCAGCGACAGCCCGATCCAGAGCAGGTGTTTGGCGATACGGCGCAGCAGGCGTGTGCCGCCGAGCGGTTTGCCTTCGGCGCGGGCACGCTCACTGGCCCGGCCCTCGGTGAAATCCTCGATACGAATGAACAGCCAGGTCCAGATGCTTTGCGGACAGGCAAACCCGCACCACACCCGTCCCCAGGCTACCGCCATGAAAAACAGCAGGCAGGCTCCGGCAATCATCAGTCCGGCCAATAGTGGCAGGTCATGCCAGGACAGGGCATGGCCGAACAGTATGATCTGTCGCTGCGCAAACGAAAACAGCAGCCAGGGCTGTCCATCCACCTGCACCCACACCAGCCCGAAAAACAGCGCGATCATCGGCCAGCTGCTCAGTCGGCGCAGGGTCTGAAAGCGGCCCTCGGTCAGCCGCACATGAAATTTGCCATCGCGGGCGTAGGGCGGGGTGTAGTCTTGAACGACAGGTATCTTTTCCATGCTGGGCGGTCCCCTGAATTGTTGACCGGGCAAGATTACGCTTGTACTCGCAACAGGTTCAGGTATAAAAAAATAAAAATAAATCGGTACAGATGGGTACAAACGGCATGACATCGGATTATCGCTATCGGCAGCTGGAACACTGGCTGCTGCAGGGCATTCAGGAGCAGCGCTGGCGGCTGGGTGAACGCCTGCCGTCGATCCGTACCCTGTGCCGTGAGCACCGCCTGTCGAAGGCCACGGTGCAGCATGCGCTGCAGCGACTGGAGGCCCAGGGCTGGCTGGAAGCGCGTCCCAAGGCCGGCTACTTTGTCACCCTGAGGCCAGCGCCGCCCGGCGAGCAACAGGGCGCGCCCGGTCATGCCCGAGTCATTCAGCCGCCACGGCCCGTGAGCGTGAGTGATCTGCTGCTGGATATCATGCAGCGCAGTGCCGCCTTTGACCTGCTGCCTGACCTGAATGCGGGCGAGCTGCCGGCCGGCATCGTGGCGCTGAACCGCAGCATCGGACGGGCATTGCGGCGTCAGCGCGGTGACGATTACCAGTATTATGATGAGCCCGCCGGGTCGATCAGCCTGCGCGAGCAGTTGGCGCTGCACTATGCCCGTCGCGGCTGGGCCGCCGCAGCGGATCAGCTTTGCATTACCTCGGGCTGTCAGCATGCCCTGTTTCTGGCGTTGATGGCCTGCTGTAAGCCTGGTGATGTGGTGGCCGTCGAGTCCCCCGGGTTTTACGGTGTGCTGCAACTGCTGGAACAGCTGCAACTGCAGGTGGTGGAAGTCCCTGCGGGTGCAGACACCGGCATGGATATGGACGCAATGGACGCGGTACTGCAGCGTTGGCCGGTCAAGGCCTGCATCGTCTCGCCCGCGTTTGCCACCCCGAGTGGCGCACTGATGCCCACTGCAGCCCGGCAGCACCTGCTGGCGCTGGCCGAACGCCATGATCTGGCTATCATCGAAGATGACATCTATGCCGACACCGCGCTGGGCAGCCCGCCCGACCCGCTAAAGGCGCTGGACGGTGATGACCGCGTGATTCTGTGCAGCTCGTTCTCAAAGTCCCTGTCGCGTGACCTGCGTCTGGGGTGGATCGCCGGTGGCCGCTGGCACGCCCGTATCCTGCACCTGAAACTGGTCACCCAACTGGCCAGCAGCCGCACCCTGCAACAGGGCGTAGCCGACTACATGGCCGATGGCGGCCTTGCCACCCACCTGCGCCGCCAGCGGAACGCCCTGCACCAGCGCCGCGACCAACTGATCGCCGCCCTCAACGCCTGGCCAATCGACCTGCGCGTCAGCAGGCCCACTGGTGGCCTGGCCGTCTGGGTAGAACTGCCCAATACATTCGATACGCTGGCCTGCTACCCCCGCGCGCTGAAGCAGGGCATCGTCATCACCCCGGGCCCGCTGTTCTCGGTATCCGGCCTGTTCAAACACTGCCTGCGCATCAGCTACGCTCACCCCTGGGATCGCAAGCGTTTGGCCGCGCTGAACCAGTTGCCCGAGCTGTTGGCAACAGGCAACAAATGAGGCATATTTGAACTCTGCCAGCGGGAAGTCGGCAGCCACAACGACAGGGAAAAGAGGATGGGTCGATGACCGGGATGGTTTGCAGCTTCAATATTTTATCGGTTCATTGTTTCCTTTCTCGTGTTATGTCTCGTGTTGTGGGTGACTGTCACCGGTTGCGGTGTGGCCTTGTAATTTTTATTTTCATACAGTTAGCGGAGACAACTAGAGAGCCACCCATAAGTCATAAGCAATAATTCTCACCATTAACTGAAGTGATACGGAGAAGAAAGCAATGAGCGATTATATTGATTTCCTTGGTGATAGCTACAACGAGGAAAATAATGAATATTATCACGACAAGGCTAAAGCTAAAGCATTAAAAGAAAAAGATAAATGCAATATCATTATTTGTGGGGCCAGTGGTGTAGGAAAAAGCACCTTAATCAACGCTATTTTTGGGGAGGAAGTCGTTAAAGCTGGGGCAGGAAAGCCTGTTACTCAGCACCTTGAAAAAGTTACTATCCCCGAAAAAGGAATTTGTCTTTGGGATACTAAGGGGATTGAAGCTAAAGACTACCAACGCACTATGAATTCTCTAGAAAATGAATTCAAGCAAGCCATTGATAAGGCTGAGGATTTCAGTGAAATTCCTCACATTGGTTGGGTTTGTCCTGATTCCGTGACTTACAACCCCACTCACACCTCTACAACACTGTAACCACGCGGCCTGCGGCGGTAATATGGACGCCATTCTCGATTCACCCAGGCAGTGATATCTGACTATGCGTACCTTCAAGCTTGAACAGTCAAAAACCGAGATTATCACACCCCACGGTGGTCTGGCGCTGGTTGGGCACAGCGTGAACAGGATGACCTCTCTGGCTAAGACCTCGCGCTCCATCGTCAAGCGCCATGGCATCGCCAACATCGACCTCATCCGTACCTACCTGGGGTTGATTTGCCTTGGCAAGAGCGACTTCGAAGCGGTCGAGCACGCACGCCATGATCCCTTCTTCAAAGCGGCCATGGGCATCAAGCAATCACCTTCATCGGCCCGGCTGCGTCAGCGCTTTGATGAAGATGCCCGCGCACTGATCCCGTTATTGGATGAGGCCAGCGTCGAGTTTCTGTGTAACGCTTCGGTGCCTATCGGCACACTCACCACCGGGCACGTGCCACTGGATATGGACGTGTTTCCCATGGACAACAGCAACAGTAAAAAAGAGGGCGTGGCCTATACCTACAAGGGGCATGACGGTTATGCCCCCATCGCGGCCTACCTGGGCACGGAGGGCTGGTGTCTGGGCTGTGAGCTGCGACCGGGTAACCAACATGCCAATAAAGAGTTTATTCACACCCTCGACCGGGTGCTGCCTCGAGTCCGAGAGCTGACCGATGCACCGCTACTGGTACGTCTTGACAGCGCCCATGATGCCGCCGAGAACCGGGGGTACTTCCGTGCGCACGGGGCAGACTACCTGATTAAGTGGAACCCCCGCTCACAAGATGGACTGGCCTGGGTCGACAAGGCTCATGCGGCCGGCGCACTTTGGTGCCATACCCGACCGGGCAAAATGGAAACGCTGGTAAGCGAACCGCTGGATGGCACGGACGACCGCCTGATCGTCAAGGTGACGGTGCGCCAGAGTGACAGTTCAGGACAGCTGTTTTTGGAGCCGGAGGTCAGCCTGGAGGGCTGGACGACTTCACTCACATCGGACGCAGCAGATAACGCCAAGGTCATTGCGCTCTACCAGGATCACGCCACCAGCGAACAGTTCCACAGTGAGTTCAAGACTGATCTGGATCTCGAACGTTTGCCGTCAGGGAAGTTCGATACCAACGACCTGGTCATAGCCTTTGCCGTACTGGGCTACAACATACTGCGTTGGATGGGACAGAACGCGCTATTGGGGCCGGATGCACCGGTGCGTCATCCGGCCAAGCGTCGGCGGCTGAAAACCGTGATTCAGGAACTGATGTATATGGCCTGTCGCTTAGTCAGCAGCGGTCGTCGTCTCCACCTGCGCTTCGGACGACATTGTCCCGGTTTCGGGGCATTCAGTCGCGTCTACGGGCTGGCCTGATCCGGACTGTCGGATTTACAGCCATTCAAAATAGCCACACGCCCGAGCGCCATGCATGGCAGGGTATGCCTTGGCCTGCAGACAGAATCGAGACGAAATACTGCGGTGAGAAGCATGATCGATGCTGCAGTGGCGTAGATTAACCCGGTACACGTTAGATAAGATCGAGCTGTGTTAAAGAGCGAGGTCGTCTTCAGTGCTGGGTGCTGCAACAGCGGGTGAAGTCACTGATTCAGGTTTGTATTAAAGCGAGCAGTGATCGTGTTGAAGATCGTGACATCACGTTGATCCGCTTGTTGGCAGATCAAAAAATTCCGGCAGTCGTTGTTTTTACCCGAGTTACAGGTAACGCTGAAAAAGAATTTGTTAAAGAAGCGCAGCGCATAATTGATAAAGAATATAAAGACTTTATAGGTGGTGCTTATGTTTCCGTTAACTCGGTGCCATATGAAATTGATGAAAACTATGTTGTAGAGGTCAAAGGATTGGATACTTTGACTGAGGTTACTGAGGAACGATTTCCAGAAGGAAAAAAGTCAGCAAAAAATGCTTTCATCAAAGCTCAGCGTATAAAAATGCGAAAACGTCTTGAGGCAATGAAATCAGATGCCGCAACTGTTGTTCATTTTGCTTCTGCTGCAGCGGGCACCGCAGGTGCTTCGCCTATCCCTGGATCAGATGCACCAATCATCGCTGCAATACAGAGCACTATGATTTATAAGATTAATACAGAATTTGAGCTGGACGCGGATAAATCAAGAATGACATCTGTTTTGACTGGCATCATGGGTGTTACCGCACTTGCACAAGTGGGAAAAACAGTGGTTTCCAATGCCCTGAAGTTCATTCCAGGAGCTGGTACATTGGTCGGCGGTGCCATTTCTGCCGCCACTGCGGTTGGCATTACAGAAGCAGTTGGCCACGCATATATTGCTGTTCTTGAAAAGTTCTTCGATATGGATGAAGGGAAAGTAATTTTCCCAGAGAATTCAGATCGAATTATATCTGCCTTTAAGGACGTGTTCAGCTATAAGAAATAACACTCTTGGATCAAAAAATGTCGACTAATTTTAGAACGCCCTGCTATTGGTTTTGCGAGGATTTGATTCGTTATTTTCAATCCAAACTTGAGATTATCGAGGCGCAGTGCTGGATTTATGCGGCAGTGGATGAAGCATGATAAGGGGCCGCGAACCGGCTGGTTGTGTGCCGGTTCGCAATCTCATCGTATTACTGATGCTATGCTAGCAGCCAGTAACTGTTCATAGAGTAAGGGGGGCAACCCGGCGGAATTGATTAACCTAAGGAGACGGTCATGACCGAACATCTTGGTTCCTGTTTGTGTGGCACTGTGCGCTTCAAGGTAGAAGGGGCGTTTGACAGTTTTTACCTCTGTCATTGTCAGCACTGCAAGAAAGATACGGGGTCGGCTCATGCGGCCAATCTGTTTTCACAATCGGCTAAGCTGAGTTGGCTATCGGGTGCCGATGCCGTGACCTTATTTACGCTGCCGGGTACTCGTCACAGCAGGTGTTTTTGCAAATTCTGTGGCTCGGCCTTGCCCAATACTCAGATGGCCGGTGTGCTTATCGTACCGGCAGGGTCTTTGGACACTGAGGTGTCCATAGTGCCAACGGCCCACATCTTTTCGTCCAGCAAGGCCCACTGGGAAGAGGCGTCAGAAGAGGTGCCAACGTTCGAGAAGCTGCCGGGTTGAGCGGCCATCTGTACTAGATTGTTACGTGCGGTTGAACTTGAGGTGAAAGGGGGGAGCCCCTTTTGCTTGCTTCTATTAGCCCTGTGCTCAAATCCCTGTAACGGCCAGATCCAATGCCGCGATAATCTGGTCTCTGAAATGCGCGAGGGTGCCGACCGGGTTTTTCAGTTGTTTCTCGGGCATAGAAGAGATTTGCGGGATTAACAGTAAAACTCCCTGAATTCGTCACCGAAGCATCCATGTTGCTCGACAAAGTCATTGTAGCGTTGAATCGCGGTGCGATTTTCCTCGACCCATTGCGTGGCTTTGCGTTTTGATAGCTCTTCCCTGAGTGCCTGTTCCAGGGTGGCCGACAGGTTTATATTCAGCTCGCGTGTTTTGCGCAGCAAGTCGCTGTTGATCGACAGGTTGGTTGCCTTCTTGGGCGCGGCAGTATTATAAAGTTCGGTCATTGGGCCTCCCAATTGGCTATCCGGTACACTGATTCAGTCTATGCGCAGGGTGATGCGCATTCAAGCATTCAAACAACTCAATAGCACTATCGGAGTCACAACATGCCATCACTGTTCTCCTACGGCACCCTGCAACAGCCATCGGTTCAGGTCGCCAACTTTGGCCGCGAGCTGAGCGGTCAGCCCGATACCTTGCAGGGCTATGTCATTGGTGAGGTCGAAATCACGGATGAGCGGGTGCTGCGTGAGAGTGGCAAGGCGTTTCATCCCATTCTGCGCCACACGGGGAATGTTGCGGATGAAGTGCAGGGCACGGTATTCGAGCTGACGGATGCGGAGCTGGCACAGGCGGATGATTACGAGGTTGACGATTACGTGCGGGTGGCGGCACGACTCAAGTCTGGAACACAGTGCTGGATTTACGCGGCAGCGGATGAGGCGTGATGCGGGGCTGCGATTCGGCCGATTGTGTGCCGGTTCACAGCCCCATCGGTGTTACAGGTGCTTGGCCAGCAGTCGGTAGCTGTCCATGCGGTCATGGTGGCTGTAGGTGACGCATACAGTGCCGATCTCGTCGCAGCCGAACTGGCTGGCAAGCTGTTCCATCTCCTGCCAGCACTGGTCGGGGGTGCCGACGGTGTAGCCGTTCAAGATGTGGTCGTATTCGGCCTGATATGAAGCGGGCAGTTCGCGGTAGCGGTCCTGTACCTGTGACGGGGTCAGGAAGTCTTCGCGCTGCCCCATCTGTGCCGCCAGTTTGCGGTACACGGCGGTACCGGCGCGCAGTTTGGCTTCTTCTTCGGTGTCGGCACAGATGCAGGCGATGGCGAGCATTTTGTTGGGTGTGCCTTCATGACCCGCCTTGTTCCACTCTTCGCTGTAGCTATCGAAGATAGAGGGGTGGCAGTTGTCCGGATCGATGAAGCGGGCCAAGGCGATGTTGTAGCCCAAGTGGCCGGCCAGACCTGCACTGCCGCCGCTGGAGCCCAGCATCCAGAGTTCGGGCTTGATGCTGTCGGGCAGTACGTTGATGCGGCTGAAGCGGTGTTCGGCGGGCAGGTTGGCGTTGACGAAGCCTGCCAGCATCTGGGCCTGTTGTGCATACAGGTCGCCGTGGTGAGGCTGGTGCGGGTAGGCCAGCGCCTGCGAGGTTAGGCCGGTGCCGCCGGGGGCGCGGCCAATGCCCAGGTCGATGCGACCGTTGTTGAGAGTCGCCATCATGCTGAAGCTCTCAGCCACTTTCAGCGGGCTGTAGTGCGACAGCATGACGCCACCGCTGCCCACGCGGATATTCTGGGTCAGGCTGGCAATGGTGGCCACCAGAATCTCGGGGCAGGGGTTGGCAAAGTGAATGCTGTCGTGGTGTTCGGCCACCCAGTAGCGGTGGTATCCCAGCGAGTCGCACAGCTGGGCCAGCTCGATGGTGAGGCGCGGGGCGTCAATTTTCGGGTGTGAACCGTGTACCGGTGACTGGTCGACAACAGACAGTTTGATGCTCATGGGGATCTCCTTGATTAACTTAATATGTTAATTAAATTAGCCGCAGGATTCAATTCGGATCTCGGTGTTACCGCAGAGCCACGCGAGCAGTAGGCAGGCTGGTGGGTTAGGCGTAATATGCACTTTTCTGCATGTGGAGCCCCTGACATGTTCGGTATTACAGACCTTGCGACCTTTATCATCGGTACAATCGTGATCGTGCTGCTGCCGGGGCCCAACTCCATGTATGTGATGACCACCGCTGCCCGCAACGGAGTAGGGGCCGGTTTCAAGGGTGCAGCAGGTGTGTTCTGCGGCGATCTGGTGCTGATGACGCTGTCGGTGGCCGGGGTGGCCTCGCTGGTGCAGACAACCCCCTGGCTGTTCAATCTGCTCAAGTATGCCGGTGCCCTGTATCTGGTCTGGCTGGGGCTGGGTTTGCTGCGCTCGGCGCTCAAGCGTGACCGGGATCAGCAGGTGCTGGCCGATATTCCATCCGGCAGTGGCCGCAGCCCTTTTAAAGTGGCGTTGACCATCAGTCTGCTGAACCCCAAGGCGATCCTGTTCTTTATGTCGTTTTTCATCCAGTTCGTTGACCCGAACTACCACACCCCCTTGCTGACCTTCACCCTGCTGGGTGTGATGGTGCAGATCATCAGCCAGACCTATCTGGCGAGCCTGATTCTGGGCATGGTGTTCCTGAAAGGGCGTTTTCAGGCGCGCCGGGGCATTGGCGCAATTGCCAAGACCGGTGTTGGGGCCGGATTCATCGGCTATGGCCTGAAGCTGGCACTCAGCAGCAACTAACGCGCCTGCGCACCTATTAAATGCCTGCATCCTCTGTGGCTTTGCTATGCTTGCAGAACATTCCGCAAGGATTTTGATCACGTATGGATACAGTCTGGCTGTTTATCCTGCTCGCCAGCGCCATGGTGGTGCTGTTCGACTTCACCAACGGGTTTCATGACGCCTCCAACATGGTGGCGTCGGTCATCGCATCGCGTGCCATGTCGCCGGTGCAATCGGTGCTGATGGTGGGCACCTTTACCTTTCTTGGGCCGGTGCTGGGCGGTACGGCGGTAGCCAATACCATCGGCAATTTCGTGACGCTGGACGACCTGCCAACCACGCTGTCACTGACGGTAGTGCTGTGTGGTCTGTTTGCGGCCACGGCTTGGAACTTGATCACCTGGTGGCGCGGCCTGCCGTCGTCCTCGTCCCATGCCCTGGTCGGTGGCCTCTGTGGTGTGGTGATGGTGTCGGCCGGGCCGGATCAGGTGGTCTGGGGTGTGCAAGAGCTGGCGCAAGGTCGCATGACGGGTGTGACCAAGGTGCTGCTGGCGCTGGTGCTGTCGCCGCTGATCGGGTTCTGGTTCGGTTTTGTGCTGCAGCGGCTGATGCTGGTGCTGCTGCGTTCGGCCAGCCCGCTGGTTAACCGCGAGCTGCGCGGTGCCCAGTGGCTGACCACGGCCGGTCTGGCGTTTTCACACGGTGCCAACGATGCGCAGAAAAGCATGGGGATTCTCACCCTCTGTCTGCTGCTGGGTGGTCAGCTGGATGAGTTTGAGGTGCCGTTCTGGGTGATCCTGTTGTGCGCCAGCGCCATTACGCTGGGAACGGTGCTGGGCGGCTGGAAGATCGTGCGCACGCTGGCGTTCTCGATCTACAAGATTCGCCCCCTGCACGCACTCAATTCTCAGCTGACATCGGCGGGGGTGGTGTTCATGGCCTCGCTGGTGGGGGCACCGGTATCGACCACCCATGTTGTGTCGTCATCCATTATGGGGATCGGCGAAGCGGAGCGTCCTCGGGCCGTACGCTGGGCCAAGGCACGGGAGATCGGTGTCACCTGGTTGGTGACCATTCCCGGCGCAGGCGTTTTGGCGGTGTTGTGCTATCTGTTGCTGCGCCTGATTGGGTTGGCGCCCTGAATCGCTATTGAAATGGAGCCACCTATGGCTGAAACGGAAAAAGAGGGCGTACTGCAACGCCTGCTGGATCGTATGATTCCTCGCCCAGCGGACTTCTTCGCTCTGCTGGCCGAGCAGAGCGAGATGGTGACAGAAACCATCAGTAATCTGCATCGTTACATGCATGGGCCTTCGGCAGAGTTGGAAGAGCTGTTGTGTCAGGATGAACATGCTGCCGATACGCTGAAAGTACGCAACATTCGCTATCTCAATCGTGCGTTCTCCACCCCGATCGACCGCGAGGATATCTACCGGGCCATCGAATCACTGGACTGGATCATCACTCACTGCAAGAGCACCATCAATGAGTTGCTGGATTTCGGTATCGCACCGGACTCCCACATGCAGGCTATAGTGGAGGAGTTGATGCAGGGTTGTGAGGCCTTGGAACAGGGCTTTCGCACCCTCAGTATTGACCCGGCCGGAGCGGTACAGGGCGCCCATGATGCGCGCCGGGCACACCGTCATATCGAGCGGCTATACCGGCGCAGCCTGGCGGAGCTGTTTCAGGGAGAGGTGACGACCGAAATGCTGAAAAAGCGCGAGATCTACCACCACCTGATGGACGGTTCGCGCCGCCTGCACGCGGCCGCCAATGTGCTGCACGACATTATCGTGAAGCTGGTGTGAGCGACTGCAGAAAAGCCTTCACCTCTGAGCGGTTGCCCTTGAACAGAACCGGTTGCGCGTTGCGCTCGCTTTGGTAGGCGTACATCGGGTCGTAGTACTCGTTCAACAGAGCGTTGATCCAGTCACGGTGAAGACCGGTTTCGCCGCCGTGTCGCTGTGCCTCAAGGGCCTGATCCATTAACGCTGCCAAGCGCTGATGACGCTCGCTGCCCAGTCGCTTGACGATGTTGCCAAGGCTGTTGCGCAGGCGTTGTGCAAAGGTTTCGAATCCATCCGTTTCGCCCTGTTGCTGGATAAACTCGGCTGACAGGTCGATCACATAGTCCTTCAGAATGCGCTCGATACGCTGCTCGATGGGCTCCTCCAGCCAGACCAGCGGGGCGGCCTTGAAACGCAAATGCAGCGGCAGTGGTGTGGCGCAGCTGCCGATGGCACGGTTTTCATCTTCCACCACCAGCGTATCAAAACCGGCATCGCGCTTGCGCAGAATCTCCAGCGCCAGTGCGTTTTCAAAGTTGATTTGGGTGGGCTGCGGGCTGGCATGACGGCCAAAGCTGGAGCCGCGATGGTTGGCGTGACCTTCAAGATCCACTGCGTGATCGAGCTGATGTAACAGCTCGGTCTTGCCGCAGCCTGTCAAGCCGCCCAGACGGACAAAGTGGCACTGCTGTGCGGCCTGTTCCAGCGTATCGATCAGAAAGCCGCGCAATGCCTTGTAGCCACCCTTAATGAGCGGGTAGTCAATACCGGCCTCTTTCAGCCATTGCTGAGTGGTACGCGAACGCAGACCACCGCGAAAGCAGTACAGGTATCCCTCGGGGTTCGCTGTGGCAAAATCAACCCAGGCTTGCACCCGCTCAGCCTTGATCTCACCGCTGACCAGGCGGTGCCCGAGCGTAATGGCCGCCTCCTGACCGTGGCGCTTGTAGCAGGTACCGACCTTGTGACGTTCTTCGTCACTCATCAGCGGTAGGTTAACGCTGGTGGGGAAGGCGCCCTTGGTAAACTCCACCGGAGCGCGGGTATCCATCAGCGCCACGCCGCTGAGCAGAATCGCGCGATAATCCAGGCTGTCGGGGCGCATCAGTTTAGCTCAACCGCGTATTCACGAGCATCAGTCAGCTGACCGATCGGCTCAAGCGACAGCCCCAGTTCGTCCGCTGCGGCCAGGAACTCATGGCTGGAATCGGGTGAAACAGCCACCAGCAGGCCGCCACTGGTTTGCGGGTCACACAGCAACTGCTTCTGATCATCTGAAAGGGCGCTGACGCGGTGGCCATAGCTGTCAAAGTTGCGCCCGGTTCCGCCTGGCACACAACCCTGTGACAGGTAGTGCTCAACCGATGCGATACGGGGCACCGCGCTGTAGTCCAGCTCGGCGGTCAACTTGCTGCCGTCGGCCATTTCCACCAGGTGACCAAGCAGGCCAAAGCCGGTGACATCGGTCATGGCGGAGACGCCTGCAAGCGTTGCAAAACGCTGTCCGGCACGGTTGAGGGTACACATCAGCTCGGTGGCGACCCCCTGATCCTCGGTGCGCAGCTTGCCCTGTTTTTCGGCGGTGGTGAGAATACCGATCCCCAATGGCTTGGTGAGGTAAAGCTGATCACCGGCTCTGGCCGTGTCGTTGCGCTTGAGCTGTGACTTGTCGACGCGACCGGTAACGGCCAGACCGAAGATCGGCTCCGGTGCATCAATCGAGTGCCCACCTGCCAGCGGAATACCCGCCAGATCACAGACTGCGCGGGCGCCGCGTATCACGTCACCCGCGATTTCGGCGGGGATCAGATTGATCGGCCAGCCCAGAATCGCAATCGCCATCAGCGGTGATCCGCCCATGGCATAGATATCGCTGATCGCGTTGGTGGCGGCGATGCGGCCAAAATCGAACGGGTCATCCACGATCGGCATGAAAAAATCGGTAGTGGAGACGATGCCGGTGTGATCATCAATGGCGTACACGGCAGCATCATCGCGCGATGCGTTGCCGACCCAAAGGTTGGGGTCCAGTGTCTGGCTGCCGCTGCCTGAGAGAATGGTGTCGAGCACGGCAGGGGAGATCTTGCAGCCACAACCGGCGCCGTGACTGTACTGGGTAAGACGTATGGGTGTGGACATGGGCAACCTGTATTAACAAGGGCAATGACAACGGGCCAGGACAGATCCGTGGCACAGGCAGCAAACGTAGCTGCCACGGGCGCTGGAGTCAATCCACTGGAGCTTGCGAAACGGGCGGGATAGAATGCGCCTTTTTGGTTTGAGGCAGATCATGCAGGGGCTGAAACGCAGGCTGACGTACGTTGTACTGTATGAAGGACTTGCGCTGGTATTGCTGAGTATTACCTTCAATGTGCTGTCGGATGAAGGGCTGGCGCACGCGGGTGTATTGGGTGCACTGACCGTGTTGATCGCGGTCAGCTGGAATTTCATCTACAACCTGCTGTTCGAATGCTGGGAAGCCCGTCAGACCACGCGGGGTCGCAGCCTCGTGCGCCGTGTCGGTCATGCGGCTGGTTTTGAAGTCAGTTTATTGCTGTTAACGCTGCCTCTGTTTGCCTGGTGGCTGCAGCTGAGTCTGTTTGACGCGTTCCTCCTTGATGCCGGCCTGACGCTGTTTTTCGTGTTTTTTACCTTTATCTACAACTGGGGGTTTGATCGCGTATTCGGTCTTCCTCTGGCAGCCCAGTAGCTGTTACTGGACTGCTCATGTCCTGCGCCATCGCATGGGTGATTGCCCGGTCCAACGCTTGAATGCGCGGCAAAAGGCGGCTGGCTCGGCAAAGCCGGTTTGCTCGGCCACTTCCTGAATACTCAAGTGCTCGTTGTTGAGCAGCTTCATGGCAAAGTCCTGTCGCAAGGACTCCTTGATCATCCTGATCGATGTACCTTCATCTTGAAGACGGCGACGCAAGGTTCGGGGGGTTATCAGCAGATGTCGGCTGCTATCCTCAAGATCGGGCATGCTGTCCAGATCGTGCCGCTGCAGCAGGACCTTTACGCGGGTTTGCAAACTGCTGTCACGCACCGGTCGACGCAGTATCACCGCGGGGCAGTCCTGCAGGAAAGAGTCCAGCTCACTTGCATTTCGGACGATCGGCAGTTGTAGAAAACGCGGGTGCATGCAAAACCCGCAGCGCTCCTGCTCGTATAGCAACTCACCCAGAAACATGGCGCGGTATGACGCGGCATGACCAGGGGTAGGGTAGGCGAAACTGGTACTTGCCACGGGAATCTGCTGACCGACCAGCCAACTCGCGAAACGCTGCCACATCAACAGCATGAACTCCTGCAGCAGGTGATCCGGGTCTTCTCCGTCATGCTTCAGGTGCAGGCTGTAGAACACCAGCGAGGCATCGTCTTCAGGATCAAGCCCAATATCGAGATCATCCGTAACCGCCCGATAAAAGCGGGCACTCTGGCGCAACATGCCGCCCAGTGTTTTGGCCCCGCAGGCCAATTCTGCCATCAGTGCAAATACACCTCTTCTGCAAATACTTGGCGATAGCCCCATGAACTCGCAATGGGTAAAGCGCCAAACGGCACGGATGAGATCACTCAATTGTTGCTCGGTGAGCAGCATTTCAGGGCGATTGACCCAGTCCACTGGAATACTGGCCTCGTGAAGCAAGGTATCACGACACGCGCCACGCCGCAGTGCACCGCTGAGGCAAGCATTGATGAAATGGTTGGCGATGTGCGCCTTGTGGGAAGGGCGTGGAAGCTCATGTGCTGACATCTCGCCATTGTGCAGAACGGCTCAGGTCATGCCAAGCATTCTGCAAAGCTGCATCAGAAATTGGCCATTTCGATCAATTAAAACGACCGGTTCTGTCATTCAAAGCCATTATTTAAAGGCTTTAAATGGCCTTAATGGTCAACCGGCCGGTGGCCCCGAAGGTAAAAACAACAATAAAGGGCTTAGTATGAATACACAGATGCACAACCTGAATCATGAAACGGCAGAGGACGAGGATCGCGCTCTGTTTCAGGAAATGGTCAGACGCATTCTGCATCAGGAAGTGGCGCCTGACTACGAGGAATGGGAAGCGGCACACCAGCTTCCACGTGACCTTTGGTGTCGGTTGGGCGAGGCCGGCCTGCTGGGTGTTGATCTGCCCGAGGCACTGGGCGGCTCGGGAGCCGGTGTTGAAATCTGCCTGATGATCTGTGAAGAGATCTCACGGCAGGGGTTTGGTGGTCTGGCCAGCGGTTACAACATCCACACCAACATTGTGATCCCCTATCTGTTGCATCTTGGCTCTGACGCACAGCAACAGCATTGGCTGCCGCGCATGGCCAGCGGTGAGGTACTGGGAGCCATCGCGATGACGGAGCCGGGGGCCGGCAGTGATCTGGCTGCGATGCGCACCACGGCCGAAAAGGTTGAGTCGGGCTGGAAGTTGAATGGCACCAAGGTGTTCATCACCAATGGGCAACTGGCGGATATGGTGATTGTATGTGCCAAGACCGATCCCGCCGCCGGTGCCCGGGGTGTATCGCTGTTTCTGGTTGATACGCGCCTGCCGGGATTCTCACGCGGCAAGTCAATCCGCAAGATCGGGCAGCACGCCAGCGATACTGCGGAACTCTTTTTTGATGATCTCATCGTGCCCAACGAGGCCCTGCTTGGAGAAGCCGGGAAGGGGTTTGCCTACCTGATGCAGGAACTGCCACGTGAGCGTTTGGGTGTTGCAGCCCAGGCGCTGGGTGCCATCGAAGGGGCCATGCAGCTGACGCTGGAATACGTGCAGGAACGCCATGCCTTTGGTCAGCGCATCGCTGATTTCCAGAACTCACGCTTCACGCTGGCACAGGTGCGTGCCGAGCTGGAAATGGGGCGTGCCTATTTCAACCAGTGCCTGCAGCGATACAGAGCAGGGCAGATGAGCCCTGTCGATGCCGCAACGCTGAAGCTGATGCTCAGCGAGATGCAGTGCAGCAGCATCGATCGCTGCCTGCAACTGTTCGGCGGTTATGGCTACACACTGGAATACCCCATTTCGCGCTTCTACGTGGATGCGCGCATCCAGACCATTTATGCCGGTACTTCCGAAATCATGAAGGAAGTGATTGCGCGCGACATGCTTGGCCGTGTGGCCTGACAGAACAATAAGAGGATTTAATGATGAGCGAGACTCTCATGTTGCAGGATGTAGTGATCGTTGCCGGAGCCCGAACGGCAATAGGCGGCTTTGGTGGCAGCCTTGCAGCCTATACACCGGCCGAACTGGGTACTTTTGCAGGCCGCGCAGCCATTGAACGTGCCGGAGTTGATGCCGGCGAGATCGATCACGCCGTGTTTGGACATATCATCACAACGAGCCCGCAGGATGCCTACCTGTCACGTCATATTGCGCGCAACTGTGGTTTGCCGGACAGCTCGGCTGCATTGAACGTCAACCGCCTGTGTGGCTCGTCCGTTCAGTCCCTGATTTCGGCGGCGCAAATGATCCAGTCCGGTGCCAGTCGTATTGCCCTGGCCGGTGGGGCTGAAAGCATGAGCCAGGGTGCCTATCTGTTGCCGAAAATGCGCTTTGGGCAGCGTATGGGGGATGCTCCTGCACTGGATATGACAGTCGGCATTCTGAGTGATCCCTTCGACAGTGGCCATATGGGGATCACGGCAGAAAATATCGCGCAGCAGTATGGGTTTACCCGAGAGCAGCTGGATCAATATGCCTGTGACAGCCACCACAAGGCTGCGGCGGCCATTGACGCTGGTTACCTCACCGATCAAATCGTCCCGGTACCCGTGCGAAAGGGCCGCGAAACCCTGCCGTTTTTCATTGATGAGCATGTTCGCCCTGATGTGGACTTTGCTGGTCTGCAGCAGCTGCGTCCGGCCTTTAAAAAGGATGGTATTGTCACGGCGGGTAACGCATCGGGCATTAACGATGGCGCGGCTGCACTGGTTATGACATCAGCTCAGGAAGCGGAGCAGCGTGGGCTTAAGGCCAGGGCGCGTTTTGTCAGTTATGCCTTTGCGGGAGTGGAGCCTCACTTGATGGGACTGGGGCCGATTCCGGCAGTCAAAAAGGCTCTGCAACAGGCCGGGCTCTCCATCACTGACATTGACCTGATCGAATCCAACGAGGCATTTGCAGCGCAGGCAATGGCGGTTGCGCAAAGTCTTGAGTTCGATCCGTCACGTGTGAACGTCAATGGTGGTGCGATTGCACATGGTCACCCGGTGGGAGCCACTGGCTCCATCATTACGCTCAAGGCGCTGTATGAACTTGAGCGTCAGGGTAAGCGCCGAGCGCTGATTACCATGTGCATCGGCGGTGGTCAGGGTATTGCGTTGATAATCGAGCGACTGGAGGGGTGAAAATGGGTAACCAGAACACATCAAAACCTGTCCGCAGGGTGGCCGTAATCGGTGCCGGTGTCATGGGCGCCGGCATTGCCGCTCAGGCCGCTAATGCCGGTGCTGACGTACTGTTGCTTGATATACCGCCAAAAGATGTCGCATCAAATGCCTCTGCCGCCGAGCGCAATGCAATTGCGGCAGGTGCCGTTGAAAGAATGCTCAAAGCCGGTGCGGCCGGCGGCTTTATGGACACTACGGTCGCAGAACGCGTGCAGGTCGGCAATACGGAGGATGATCTCTACAGGCTGAAAGACGCTGACTGGATTGTTGAGGTGGTGGTAGAGCGCCTTGATGTCAAACAGGACCTGTATCGACGGATCGAAGCGGTGCGTGCACCCGATGCGATTGTTTCGTCCAACACCTCCACGATCCCCTTGGCAACCCTGATGGAGGGGATGCCTCAAAGCCTGCGTGAGCACTTTGTGGTAACCCATTTTTTCAACCCGCCACGCTACATGCGTCTGCTGGAGCTTGTCAGCTCTGAGGATACGCGCCCGGAGGTAGCGGAACGGGTGAGATCATTCATCGATCATGGCATGGGTAAAACGGTGATTCACTGTAATGACCGTCCGGGTTTTATCGCCAACCGATTGGGTGTCTACTGGATGCAAGTTGCGTTGCAGGAAGCTATCGCGATGGGATTGAGTGTTGAGGACGCCGATGCAGTGATGCAGGTGTGCGGATTCCCGAAAACCGGCATTTTCGGGCTTTGGGATCTGGTCGGAATCGATCTCATGCCTGAAGTGACAGCGAGTCTGGCACGCCTGCTGGAAGAGGATGATCCGTTCCAGACATACGCCGGTGCTGCGCCTGTGATTGAACATATGCTGGCCAGGGGTTGGTACGGTCGCAAGGGCAGGGTTCTGCAGGGGTTCTATCGGCAGTTCACTGATTCTGATGGCCGCAAACAGCGTGAAGTGCTTGACCTGGTCGCACTGGAACACCGGCCTCCTCAGGCGGTCACGCTTGAGTCTGCACAGTTGAAGCCAGGACAGATCGGTGAATTGTTGGCCAGCGATGATCAGGGGGGGCTTTATGCCTGGCGAGTGCTGTCACGGGTGCTGGACTACGCCACGCGGCTGGTGCCGGACGTAGCCGATGCAATTGATGCGATCGACGCCGCCATGCGACTGGGCTACAACTGGCGATTCGGCCCGTTTGAGTTGTTGGATCGAATCGGTGTCAGTGCGTTTGCTGCACGTGTGCAGGATGAAGGTCGCTCCCTTTCGACGTTTGTCCGTAATACGTCTGGGCAACCTTGCTACAAAAATGCCGAACAGCTGGACTGGCAGGGTCAATACCGTCCGATCTCCCGAGATGCAGGGATCATTGACTGGCAGAGCATTGTGGCCCGCCCAGCCATTCATACGTTCGAACGCAGTGTGTTGCGGGAGTTGGACCAGGATACCTGGTGTCTTGAGTTCAGCCATAAGGTGAATGCTCTCAGCAGCGTGCTGCTGGATGAGATTGAAACAGCCCTGGCCGAAGCCATTGCCGCTGATAAAGGGCTGGTGCTGTACAGTGCCAGTGGCATTTTTGCTGCGGGTGCTGACCTTAAGGAGTTTGTCGCCATGACAACTCAGGAAGGTGCCATTGATCGCTATATCCGTCGCGGGCAGCAGCTGTTCATGGCCATTCGCCAGGCACCTGTTCCGGTTGTTGCCGCCGTGGCGGGCAAAGCGCTCGGCGGGGGGCTTGAATTGATGTTTCACTGTCATGCCGTGCAGGCGCATGCCGAGTCACAGCTGGGGCTGGTGGAAAACAGCGTCGGCATTGTTCCGGGATGGGGCGGATGTCGTGAATTGTTGGCCCGCAGTGCAGAGCGGTTCGGTGGTTCAGAGGCAATCCAGCATACATTTACATTGATCCGTGAGGCCTCTGTCACCGCTTCGGCGCTGCAGGCGCGTCAATGGGGCTTTCTGCGCGACAGTGATGGCATCAGCATGAACCGTGATCGCTTGTTGTCGGATGCGCTGGCGCTGTGCAGGCAGTTGCGCGATGCGCCCGAACACAGGCAGCCAACGCTGTCGGCGCTGCAGCACTGCGTACCAGCCAAACCACTTGCTGTTGGGGGCTATCAAGCGGTACTTGAACAGCATCTGCTTGACCTGTTGAACCTGGCAAGTGAGCCCGGCTGGTTTGATCGCTTTGCTGACCATGAGCGGCGCTGCAATCTGGCGTTGCTGCAGTACCCCGAGTCCGTTCAGCGTATGCAGGCCTTGCTGGAAACAGGTCGCCCGTTGCGTAACTGAGCGGGTTTAAATGCCTGGGTAAAAAAATAATAACGAGAGGTGAATATGAATTCGGAAGCTCAAACCCAAAAGCAGATTGATCGTGCCAATCGCAATACCATCGGGGATGCTCTGCACAGGGCTGCCGTGCAGCATCCTCAGCAGATAGCCCTGGAGTATGCGGACCGTTGCTGGTCCTATCGTGAGCTGAACGCGGCCGTCAATAAAGTCGCAAACCACATGCTGGCGCAGGGGCTTAACAAGGGGGACCGTGTTGCCGCGTATGGAAAAAACTCTGATGCCTACCTGATTCTCTGGCTTGCCTGCACCCGTGCGGGTCTGATCCATGTGCCCGTGAATTTTTCACTGACCGAACGTGAGCTGGTGTATGTCCTGACGCAATCGGGTGCACGCGCCCTGTTTGCAGACGACAGCCTCAAGGGGCACATCGATGCTGTATGCGACCAGCTGAACCTGAGCATACAAGGCAGCTTGCACAGTAACGCCAGGGTGGAAGGTAAAACCGATGTGCTGATGGTGGCACAGGGCGCCGGAAGTGAGCACCCGCCGGAGCTTGTACTGGATGAGAATGACGTGGTCCAGATTTTGTACACCTCCGGTACAACGTCAGATCCAAAGGGCGCGATGCACACGCACCGCTCCCTGATGGCTGAATATGTAAGCTGCCTGTTGCATCTGGATATCAAGAAGACCGACCGCTGTCTGGCGGCACTGCCGCTGTATCATTCCGCTCAGATGCATGTGTTTACCATGCCGGCCCTGTTATCGGGTGCCTACACTTGCCTGCTGGATACACCGACCCCCGAGCTGATACTGCAGCAGCTTAAACAGAAGCGGTTGAACAGCTTCTTTGCACCTCCTACCGTTTGGATCGCGTTGCTGCGCCATCCGCAGTTTGTCGAATCAGAGCTGCAGCATTTGCAAAAGCTGTATTACGGCGCATCCATCATGCCGGAGCCCATCGTGAAAGAGTTGGGTGAGCGTCTGCCCGACTCCGGGCTTTATAACTGCTATGGGCAAAGCGAAATTGCACCCCTGGCCACGGTGTTGACACCGGAAGAGCATGCTGAGCGGCCCGCATCCTGCGGTCGTCCCATTTTCAATGTTGAAACACGGATTGTTGACCCTGCGACCGGCGAAGAGTGTGCGCCAGGGCAACAGGGTGAGCTGGTGCACCGGTCACCACAGTTGATGGTCGGGTACTGGGACAAGCCCGAGCAAACCGAAGAGGCCTTTGCCGGTGGCTGGTTTCACTCGGGTGATCTCGGTTATCGCGATGAGGAGGGCTACATCTGGATTGTGGATCGCATCAAGGACATCGTGAATACCGGTGGGGTGCTGGTTGCCAGTCGCGACGTTGAGGAAGCGCTTTACACGCACCCTGACGTCGATGAAGTGGCGGTGATTGGCGTGCCGGATGAAAAATGGATTGAAGCCATTGCAGCGGTTGTCGTACTGCGACCTGAAGCCGATCCGAATGCGGAGAGCTTGATCCGGCATGCCAGAGAAAACCTGGCGCCTTTCAAGGTACCCAAGCACGTGCATTTCGTGCAGCAGTTGCCCAAAAACACGTCCGGAAAGCTTCTGAAACGAGCACTTCGTCAACAGTTCCCGGATTTCTAGCCTGACGTAATCGCATCTGGAGCCGGTCCGGTTCCAGATGCTGAACACAAAGGAACCTGATATGCGACCCGAACCTTGTGTCCGCAGGGATGTTCACGGCTCTGTGATGGTGATCAGAATCGTCAATCCTGCCAGAAAGAATGCACTGGATATTAATGCATATACATTACTCTCGGAGTTTTTAACCCAAGCAGAAAAAAATGCCGAAATAAAATCCATTGTGATCACCGGACATGAAGAATATTTTTGCAGCGGTCATGATGTTGAGGATTTTATTAATAATCCAATACAGAATGAATCGCATCCGGTATTTAAGTTCATGCTCAGGATGAGTCAATGCAAAAAGCCAATAATCGCGGCTGTTGAAGGTTTTGCAGTCGGTATTGGTGTGACGCTGCTTTTGCATTGCGATCTGGTTTATGCAGGACGAAGCAGCTTCTTCAAAATGCCGTTTACGAGCCTTGGGCTGTGTCCTGAGTTTGCCGCAACATTCATTATTCCAAACTTTTCAACTCACTGTATTGCAACGGAGTTGCTTGTCCTTGGCCGAACCTGGAAAGCGGATCGGTTCTCCCGAGTTCGACAGTTATCCACTGAAAATCGTCTCTTTTACACGCCTCAGCCCAGTATTCATGCGGGTTTCCGCTTTTTAGACGCCTAAAACCTTGTAGTGGCATGCCTGTGGATATCTTTTCTGTTTTAAAGGTCATAAAGAGATGATAAAGTCATGGCATGTACGTCAAAGTCACCAAGTCCGGCCCTCGCAAGTATGTGCAGCTCGTTGAAGCCTATCGAGACGAGAACGGCCGCCCAAAACAACGCACGATTGCGACCCTCGGCCGTCTCGACAAGCTCGGTGATGAGCTGGAGTCCGTGGTCGAAGGTCTGTGCCGGATTACCGGGCGATCGCTACCGGATAAGCCCGCCGTCAGCTTTGAGTCATCTCGTACCTTGGGTGATGTCTGGGCACTGACTCAGCTCTGGAATGCGCTCGGCTTTGAACAGCTGCGCAAAGCCTTCCGCGGTACGCGTCACAGCATCCAGATCGAAGCCTTGATCCGCATTATGGTCATGAATCGCCTGACCTCGCCGGACTCCAAACTGGGCGTGCTGCGCTGGCTGGAGACTGTCTGTGTTCCCGGTGTTGGCAGTATCAAAAAAGTCGACCATCAGCACCTGCTGCGGGCAATGGATGCGCTTAATACTCAACGTGATGCCGTCAATGACAAAGTCACTGAACTGCTGCGCCCGCTGATCGATCAGGAACTGTCAGTCGTCTTCTACGACATGACCACCATCCGTGCCGAAGGCTTGACCGAGCAGGACGAAGAACTCAGGCAGTACGGGCGTTCCAAGGACGGCGGCATCCGTCGTCAGGTCATGTTGGGCATGGTTCAGACGGCCGAAGGACTGCCGCTGTATCACGAGGTGTTTGAAGGCAACACCGCAGAAGTTAAAACGCTTCAGCCCACCCTGAAAACGATCATTGAGCGCTTCCCGGTTAAGCGCATTGTCGTGGTTGCGGACCGTGGGTTACTGTCGGTCGATAACCTGGATGAGCTGAAGCAGATGACGCTGCCGAACGGTCAACCGGTTGAGTTTATTCTGGCGGTTCCCGGGCGTCGTTATAGTGACTTCGAACCGATCCTGGAGCCGTTGCAGCGCACGGTTTTTGACTCCTCCGAAGCGGAAGTGATCACAGAGACTCAGTGGCAGGAGCAGCGCCTGATCGTAGCCCACGATCCCGTACGTGCCGCCGATGAAACCGCGGCCCGTGATGCCAGAATCAACGCGATCGAAGAGGAAGCACAGTGCCTGACCGAGAAGCTTATCCGGCAGGATGAAGGCAAGACCACACGCGGACGCAAACTGTCTGATGGCGGCGCAACAGCCCGTTTATACAAAGAGGTCAGCGAATCCTCGTTGGCCAAAATCGTGCGTATTGACCTGAAAAGTGAGTTGTTCAGCTACGATATTGACGAAAAAGCCCTGAAACGTGCGCGCCTGATGGATGGCAAACTGCTGCTGGTCACCAACGTCAAGGATCTATCACCAACAGAGGTGGTCAAACACTACAAATCACTGGCAGACATCGAGCGAGGCTTCAAGGCGCTGAAATCGGATATCGAAATCGGCCCGGTGTACCACCGGCTGCCAGAGCGGATCAGAGCCCATGCCATGATCTGCTTTATCGCTTTGGTTCTGCACCGCGTGATGCGGATGCGCTTAAAGGCAGCAGGCTCTGAACACTCACCCATGCGGGCACTGGAGCAGCTGCGGCGTATCCAGTATCACCAGGCCACACTCGGTGGCAGCACCGTGACAGGCGTGTCCAGCATGAGCCGTGAGCAGCTGGATATCTTCAAGGCCCTTAGTATCGAAAAACCCAGCGTTGGCCCCGATAACCTGATCGTGTAGTGGAGCATTTTGCAGTGCCGCCTATACAAATCAATAGCTTATAACGCTAACTGTTGAACTCGGGGGTTCTGTGAAAAGGGTTTTGTAAACGAGGTGTGTGAGGATGGCGAAGCCTTCAATACTGCAATGAAAAGTGCAGAGGGGCTTGCTTTGTTACCAACCGAAGCCGTTATTAGAACCAAGCAGCTGATAAAGAATAATTTCTCGCAAAATTCAGAGAAGAGTATGCGGGAAGAGTTGGCTCAACTCATTGAGCTTTTTGAAAGTGGTTCTTTCACCAAGAAACCAAAATAAAAAGGATACACAATGCTTAAGACAATAAAAAATATGGTGTGGGGCTTTCCTTGATTGCAGGCCTTGGGTGTTCTGGCGTGGTGAGTGCGGAAACGACCATGGTCGTCGGTACCTGGTTGCCCCCGACGTCTGTGCAGAATTCGGTTGTTTGGCCGACCTGGGCGAAGTGGGTTGAAGAGGCGACCGAGGGGCGTGTGAAGGTCAAGGTTGAATACGATGTGGGGCATCCGAAGTCCTATTTCCAGCTGGTTGAAGACGGCGTCATTGATGCCGGTTTCAGCTATCACGGTTATGTGCCAGGACGCTTCAGGCTGCCCATGGTGGCAGAGCAGCCGGGTATGGGGGTGGGTGCCGAGGCGGCCTCCGTTGGGCTTTGGCGTGTACAGCAAAAATACTTTCAGTCTGCAGATGAGTTCTCGGGGCTTGAAGTGGTGGGGATGTTCACCCACGGGCCGGGCCAGCTGATGACGACCATTCCCATTGAACGTATTGACGATATCAAGGGCAAGAAGATCCGTATCGGTGGTGGTGTACAGGCCGATATTGCCGAGCGGCTTCAGGCTGCGCCGGTATCGGCGCCCGCCACAAAGCTGTACGAAATGATGCAGCAGGGCGTGGTGGATGGCACTCTGCTGCCTGTGGGACAGCAGAAAGCACAGCGTCTGGCGGAAGTGACAAAGTATCTGACCACAATCCCCGGCGGGATGTACATGGGTACATTTTCAATCTTCATCAACCCGGACTTCCTGGCTGATCTGGACCCGAAAGACCGTGAAGCGATCATGAGCGTGTCCGGTGAAAAGCTGTCTGCGCTGGCTGGCAAGGCCTGGGAAGAAACCGACTATGAAGGTCTGGAATTCGCGCGAGAGCAGGGTGTAACCATTATTGAACATGACCAAAATGCCCCGTTTACTCAGGATTTCCTGAAGTTGTCCGAGGGCATGGATCAGGCGTGGATCGACAGTGTTGCGGACCTCGACATAGATGCCGCTGCGGCCCTGGCAGAACTGCGTAAAATCGCTCGTGAGTATGAAGCTCAGAAGCAGGAATGATTCATGTCTGTTAGTGCTTGGTTAAAAAGCACTACGACGATAAGGGGCCGGCCTTGTGACTGGCCTTTTTATTATATGTTGTGCATGCGATTGATAAAGTTGAAGCCGGAGACTTTTTAAGTCAAATATCTTTAAGCGCGTGGTAGGCGACTTCGCAGAGCCAGCGTAAAGCTGAAGGATCATCAGTTGATTCAGTCCAGTATAGAGATACTTCAAATTCTGGGGTAGGGAAAGGTAAAGGAAAAGATACCAGGTTTCCGGGTGAGGTAAATTCTTTTGCAACCCGGCTGGGTAGGCAAGCTATCAGATCGCTATCAGGGATGATACCAGGCAGCGCAGAAAAATGAGGTATATGTAGAGCGATGTTTATCTGTTTGCCTCGTTCACCCAAATAGTCATTGATGTAAAAGTGCCCGCTTGCTTTTGAAATGAAGATATGATTTTCGTTAAGAAATTCGTCTAGGGTCGGCTCTCCCCGAATCCGAGTGTGTTTTGTGGAGAGGATACATTGATAATGTTCATCGAATAGTTTCTTATGAAGTGTTCGTCCTTTCAGAAAACTAAGATTCCCTACAGCCAAATCAATTCGTTCTTGTGAGAGCCAATCTTCGACTTTTTCTATCTCAGTAGTTACAACTTCTACCTTGCAGTTGGGCGCCTTGATATGAATATCTCTTAGTAGTTTTGGCAATAAATAAAATTCGCCAAGATCAGATAGAGCTATACGGAAGGTTCGTGTCGAGGTCTTGGGCTCAAACTGACGAGCATCTGCAATGGCTTGTTCGATTGTAACTATTCAGCTCAAGTTCCTGCAAAAAGTTCTTGACAGGTTTTTTGTCAAAATATCTCCCAGTCCAGTGACAGTCGGTATTTCGCTTTAAAGCCTGCCTCAAGGTGCCGTACCGCCACTCTGTGGCGTCTGGCGGAGCTCTATGTCTCGGAGCGTGGGAGCAATGTAAAAGTTGCTCAGATCCGCACACAAAGCGAAAAATTTGACCTGAAAAAGTCGTGCGATAATAGGCCATCAATCGACGATACTCAGGCTCATGAAGATCAGCAATATGGATGTCGACGCCATCTTGGCGAACGTCAGACAACAGCTCCAGGACGACAAGACACTCTCGCCATCTCTGCGCGCAGCCATTGAGATGATGATGGTGCTGATCCAGATGATGACCGGCCGGCTCAACACGAACAGTACCAACAGCAGTACGCCGCCCTCCCAGGATCCGAACCGGCCCAAGAAGAGCCGCAGTAAAGGTGAGCGTAAACCGGGCGGACAGCCTGGCCGTATTGGCAAGACGCTGCAACGGGTCGAGGAGCCGGATGCGATCAAGACCGTGAAGGTCGACCGGCGCACCCTGCCTAAGGGCAGCGCATTCCGCGTGGTCGGCTATGAAAAGCGTCAGGTCTTCGATCTGGATATCAGCCGCTTCGTGACCGAGTACCAGGCCGAGATCCTGGAGAACGAACAGGGGCAACGCGTCACAGCGCCATTCCCGGCCGGTGTTGATCGTCCGGTGCAGTATGGTCCCCGCTTGAAAGCGCATGCGGTGTATCTGTCGCAGTACCAGCTGCTGCCCTACGAACGTGTCCGCGAATACTTTGAGGATCAGGTTGGTATCCCGCTCAGCGCAGGGTCGCTGTTCAACTTCAACCAAGACGCTTTCGACAAAGCTGAGGGCTTCGAGCACTGGGTTAAGGACCGTCTGGCCGAGTCGGTGCTGATTCACGCCGATGAAACCAGCATCAACATCGGTGGCCAACGCCGCTGGCTGCATTGCGCCTCGAATGATGACCTGACCTGGCTGGCGCCCCATGCTCACCGGGGTCACGAGGCGATGGAGGCCATCGGTATCCTGCCGCGCTTCCACGGCGTGCTTTGTCATGACCACTGGAAACCGTACTACCGCTATCAGTGCCGGCATGCGCTCTGTAATGCCCACCATCTGCGCGAGCTTCAGCGCGCCTGGGAGCAGGACAAACAGACCTGGGCGCAGCGCATGCAAACCCTGTTGTGCACCATGGAGGATGCCGTTAAGAGTGCGGGCGGCAGCCTGCCGCCTGAAAAGGCAGAAGGGTGGCGAAAGGCCTACCGGCAATGCCTCAAAAAAGCGGAAGACGAGTGTCCGCCACCGGATGAAAACCAACGGCAGGGCAAGCGTGGTCGGCTCAAACGCTCTCGGGCGCGCAACCTGCTGGAGCGGTTGCGCGACTATGAGGCAGATGTTTTGCGCTTTCTGGACGATCCGGCGGTCCCCTTTACGAACAACCAAGGCGAGCGTGATATCCGTATGCTCAAGGTGCAGCAGAAGATCTCTGGCTGCTTCCGCTCGATGGATGGGGCACAGATCTTCTGTCGTGTGCGCAGCTATCTGTCGACGGCGCGCAAGCAAAACCTGAGTGGTTCCGAGGCGTTGACACTGTTGTTCGAAGGACGTTTGCCG
Organism: Marinobacterium iners; assembly: GCF_017310015.1. Taxonomy (NCBI): domain Bacteria; kingdom Pseudomonadati; phylum Pseudomonadota; class Gammaproteobacteria; order Oceanospirillales; family Oceanospirillaceae; genus Marinobacterium; species Marinobacterium iners. The sequence goes on along the minus strand of NZ_CP022297.1, from coordinate 2,096,606 downwards.
ACCTTCATGGCAGCGCCAAGCGATAATCCGAAAACTTTTTAAATCAAGCCAACTGAATAGTTACGTTCGATTTTGCAGATGGACTCATGAAACACCTGATAGAACTGGTCAGCTGCGAAGGTCGGGATCATACCATCACGTGTGCGTGTGAACAGAGGGTCGTTGAGCAGCTCTCTCAAACGCGACAGGGAGTAACTGACGGAAGGCTGGGTGATATTAAGCTCTTCGGCGGCTCGGCTGAGGCTCCCGTTTTCATAAATCGCGAGGAAAACCTTCACTAGGCTGAGGTCTGATTTGCGCAACATAGTTACCCTATAGATATAAATTCAATCTATATCTTATAGCAAAAAATATTGATTGGATCGATATGTTTGGCGTTGATAGTGTATGAAAAAAAGAAACATGAAGGCTCAAACATGACCAAGCAAGTGCCGACAGTCAAAGATGCTGTGTATCAGATATTACGTAACCACAAAATTGATACTGTCTTTGGGAACCCTGGCTCGAATGAGCTTCACTTCCTTAAAGATTTTCCTGCCGACTTTCAGTACGTACTCTGCCTCGATGAAGGCGTGGTTGTTGGAATGGCTGATGGTTATGCTCAGGCAAGTGGTCAGCCATCCTTTGTAAATCTGCACTCGGCGGCTGGAACCGGCAATGCGATGGGGGCTCTGACCAATTCACGTAACTCGCATTCACCCATCGTGGTCACCTCGGGTCAGCAGGCACGAAGCATGGTATTCAGCGATCCCTTGCTGAAAAATACGGATGCGACCACGTTGCCCAAGCCATTGGTCAAGGACAGTTACGAGCCGCTTAGTCCTCAGGAAGTACCTTACAGTATCAACCGTGCAATCAACCTGGCGGTCTCTGATGCTCCCGGGCCCGTATATGTCTCTATCCCGTATGATGACTGGGAAGAACCTGCGCGTGAAAATCTTGATCTTCTACTGGACCGGAAGGTCGTTCAGGTCGCTTGCGTTGATCCGTCCACGATCCAGGATTTGCGGGAAAGGATAGCACAGGCCCAGTCCCCGGTTCTGGTCTTGGGGCCTGAAGTCGACAGCGCGGGTTGTAATGATCTGGTCGCAAGACTGGCGGAACGCATGAACGCCCCGGCCTGGGTTGCGCCTTCTGCTCCACGCTGCCCTTTCCCGACAAATCATCGTTGCTTCGCGGGCATCTTGCCGGCAGGAGAGGCTTCTCTGTGTGACAAGATCAAGTCGCATGATTTCATTCTGGTTATTGGCGGCCCAGTGTTCCGTTATCACCAGAAGGATCCGGGGGCACTACTGCCTCAAGGAGCTCAGCTCGTACATGTCACCAGTGATGCTGACGAGGCCGCACGTGCCCCCATGGGTGATGCGCTGATCACCGGTATCCAGCCTTTCGTAGAACAGTTGTATGCGGCACTGCCTGAGAAAGAAGCTGATTGCCCGGTTTTCAAACAGGACGTTGTCAGAAATACAGATGATGGTGCTGCGCTGACGGTCGAAAACCTGTTTGACTGCGTTGAAGAAATTGCACCTGCAAACAGTATCTATCTGAATGAAGCCACATCGACACTTGCAACCCTCTGGTCACGTCTGACGATGGCAACATCAGGCAGCTACTATTTTGCTGCCGCCGGTGGTTTGGGATTTGCACTGCCTGCCGCTCTTGGCGTCCAGATGGCTTGTCCGTGCAGGCAAGTCATTGCCTTTATTGGTGATGGCTCCATGCACTACAGCATTTCCGCACTCTGGACAGCTGTGCGATATCAAATACCCGCCATATTCATTGTTTTAAATAATAATGGCTATATGGCATTGAGATGGTTTGCTGAACTCTTCGATGTCGATAGTGCGCCTGGGTTGGAAATTGAAGGTGTCGATTTCGTGAAAATTGCTGAGGGATATGGCGTCAAGTCTGAACATGTTGATTCATTGAAATCCTTTAAGCTTTCACTTGCAGCGGCATTGGAAAGTAATGGGCCTTCGTTGATTGAAGTTAAATTATAAAAACAAGATGGGGTTGATCATGAATTTTAATATTTCAGATTACAGTAATAAATTTTTTGATGGCCGCTGGTGTGATAGCACTGGCGAGGTGGCGGATATCCTGGAGCCTGCAACAGGAAATGCCTTGGGAAAAATTGTTCTCACCACAGCTATTGACGTTGATAAGGCCGTTTCCAGCTCTAAAGCTGCCCAGGGTAAATGGGCGGCAACACCCTTTAATCAGCGCGCGGACTGTCTCCGCAAAGTTGCTGAGGTTATGAGAGAAAATGCTGAATTATTTATCGAATGGAATATCCGTGAATGTGGATCCATTCGTCCCAAGGCTGAGTGGGAATTGCAGGCGGCCATTGAGCAGTTGAACGCGTCGGCGGCACTGACCATGTATCCGGATGGCGCTACTTATCCATCATCGGTCCCCGGGCGTCGTAATATCGTGCGCCATGTAGCTTTGGGGGTCATTGGTGTCATAGCGCCCTGGAACTTCCCTCTGTTGTTGGCAATGCGCTCGGTGGCACCTGCCATTGCATTGGGTAATGCGGTTGTTTTGAAACCAGATCATCAAAGTGCAGTCACTGGTGGCTTGCTCATGGCGCGTGCATTTGAAGAGGCTGGTCTGCCCGCCGGTGTTTTTTCGGTAGTTCCCGGCGATGTGATCGCCGGTGAGGCACTGGTCGAGAATGAATCGGTTGCAATGATTTCGTTTACAGGTTCCACACCTGTTGGCAAGAAAATCGGCAGTAAATGTGGCGGACGGCTGAAAAAAGCAGCCCTTGAGCTAGGGGGCAATAATGCCTTTATCGTGCTAGCCGATGCCGATCTGGATGCTGCTGCTTCCAATGGCGCCTGGGGCAGTTTCCTGCATCAGGGGCAGATCTGTATGCAGGCAGGTCGTCATTTCGTCCATGAAAGTGTTGCTGATGAATATATACAGAAACTCGCTGAACGTGCCAGAAAACTGCGCATTGGTGACCCCTATCGTCAGGAAGTCGAGATAGGCCCGCTGATTAATGAGGCCCAGTACCGTCGAGTTGACGGCATCGTGCAGGAGAGCCTCCAACAGGGTGCGCGCCTGATTACGGGCGGAAAAGGAGAAAGGCTCTTCTATGAACCTACAATCTTGGCAAATGTTGACGTCAGTAACAGAGCTTGTGCAGAAGAGCTGTTTGGCCCAGTCGTCCCGGTTGTAACGTTCAAGGATGAAGACCACTTGGTAGAGCAGGTATTACGTTCTGATTATGGTCTGGCAGCCGCTATTCATACACAAAATTACGGAGTTGCATTCTCACTGGCCGACCGGCTGAAGGCGGGTATGGTTCATATTAATGACCAAACCGTAAATAACGAATTTCACGTGCCTTTCGGAGGGATGGGGGACTCAGGAAATGGCGGTCGCTTTGGTGGCTTGGCGAATATTGAAGAGTTTACCGAGGTTCAGTGGGTAAGCTTTACTGAAAAACCGATTATTTATCCATTCTAATAATAAGATAAGATGGTTTATATGATGAATAAAAATAAAATCAATAAATATCTTCCTCTTTCACTAGCTATTATGTTTTCAGGCTACACATCGGTTTCAATTGCAGGTGATCAAGTTGAGATATCAGCTATTTCAGCCTTCAATAAGGGAACTGCGATATCAAAAGGTTTTGATCAATTTGTTGCTAGTATCAACGAGGACAAGAACGCACCGGTTAGAATTCGCTATGTCGGTGGTCCTGAAGCGATGCCTCCTTTTCAGATAGGTAATGCAATCAAGAATGGCGTTGTAGACATGATTCTATCCACCGGTGCTTTTTACAGTAATGTCATGCCTGCGGCCGACTCATTGAAATTGACCCGATATTCGCCACAGGAGCTTCGTGCAGCAGGCAAGTGGTCTCAGCTCCAAAAGATCTGGAAAGAGGAGATGAATGTTCATCTTCTGGCTTATACCAATTATGGCAACGAATTCCATCTTTATACCAATAAGCCTTTGACTTCAGCCAATTTGGAAGGACAGCGGTTACGGATTACGCCGATATACCGTGCTTTTTTCGAAGAGCTTGGAGCTTCTGTAATGCAAACAACCCCCGGTGAAGTCTATACAGCACTTGAGCGAGGCGTCGTCGATGGCTATGGATGGACAATGCAGGGAGTCTTTGATCTCGGTTGGCAAGAGCAAACTAAGTATCGGGTTGATCCCGGTTTCTACCAGGCCGATGTAACCGTCATGGTCAATGAGAGAACATGGAGTAGCAAGCTGACAAAAGAGCAGCGTGACTATTTGACCCAAAAAGCACTGTGGCTTGAATCACTGAATGATAATAATGCAGCAATCAGTCAGAACGAGCGGAAGCTACAGCAAGACGCCGGTATTCAAACGCTCACTTTGGAAGGAAACGAAAAAGAACGATATTTGAAAGTAGCTTACGACGCGGCATGGAGAGAGCTTCTGGATAACGATGAGGAAACGACTAAGAGAATAAAAGAAATAATTGATTAATGATTATCTATAATAAAAATAAAGGTTTATTATCATGCGTATTCTTTATGAACGCACCTTGATAACTATGGTTGTAGCCTCCGGCTTGACGATTCTATTGATGTCAGTGATGGTGTTTTTAAATGTCATCCTTCGTAATTTGGATATCGCCTCTTTCTCATGGGTTGTAGAGCTGTCAGAGTATGGTCTGACAGTCTCTACTTTTTTGGCTGCACCTTGGGTGCTTAAAGAAGGTTGCCATGTTTCCGTTGATGTATTAGTGAAAAACATGACCGGACTAAAGAAAGCAATACTTGGTAGGTTGATAAGCCTGGTTGGCCTTGGAATATCTTTTATATTGCTTGGGCTATTCTCATATATCCTTTATCATTCTATTCATGAAGAGAGCTTACTAATAAAAACAATAGTGATACCAGAATATTTAATACTGGTGTTTCCAGTTGTGAGCTTGTTTTTCATCTGTGTTGAGTTTTCGATTCGATCATTTGGGGCGGAGGCATAGATCATGGAATGGTATATCGCAATAGGATTTCTTTTTTCGACTCTTTTTATATTAATGCTTTCAGGCCTTCCCGTTGTTTTCGCATTTTTCTGTGTGAATTTACTGGGTGCATTTGTTTTTTTGGGAGGGGAATTTGGCCTCATTCAGATGGCGAGAAACTCAGCTGAAGCCATTAATTTATTTTCTCTTGTACCAGTGCCGCTGTTTATTCTAATGGGGGAGCTGCTTTTTCATACAGGGCTGGCACAGCGTACAATTTCTGCAATTGAACGGCTTATTTCGGCGGTACCTGGACGCCTGAGTATTGTCTCGGTGCTGGGAGGCACCGCCTTTGCGACCTTGTCAGGTTCCAGTATTGCCAATACTGCCATGATGGGGAGTTCGCTCTTGCCTGAAATGACGCGCAAGGGATACCACCCAACGATGGCGATGGGGCCGATCTTGGCGGTAGGAGGCATTGCTATATTAATTCCGCCTTCCGCATTGGCAGTAACTTTGGCCAGTTTAGGCGGTATTTCGATCAGTAAGCTTTTAATAGCGGGTGTTGTTCCAGGCATCATGATTGGTGTAGTCACTCTCTTGTACGTCATTGTACGTTGTGCAATGAATCCGTCATTGGCACCCTGTGACCATGACTTGAAGAACCCAAAAGGGAGTAAATGGACGCCTTTCCTGAAGGATGTTGTACCTCTTTTTATCATCTTCTTCGCGGTAGTCGGCTCTCTTGTATTTGGTTTGGCATCTCCAACTGAGTCGGCTGCATTTGGTGTGGTTGCTGCGCTTGTGGCTGCATTTTTATATAAGTCCATTAATATTAATAAAATATTTGTTGCGCTCACTGAAACCGCCAAGTTATCAGCTTCTATTCTTTTTATCCTGGTAGCATCGACGACTTTTTCACAAATACTATCGTTCTCAGGTGCTACAACTGGCCTTCTTGAAGCAGTTTCCAATCTTCAGCTGACAAGCATCCACCTGGTAATTCTTATGCTGTTGACCTTGCTGGTGCTGGGATGTTTTGTTGATCAAATAAGTATGATCATGTTGACACTTCCTTTCTTCATTCCCTTGGTTCATACGACAGGAATTGACCTTGTCTGGTTTGGCGTTTTGGTCTTGATTGCGATGGAAATTAGCCTTCTAACTCCTCCTTTTGGGTTACTGCTACTGGTTATGCAAGGAGTAGCGCCCGGATCAACGAAACTGACACAGGTATATGCTGCAGCACTTCCCTTTGTTGGACTTCAAATTACTGTCCTGATTGTCGTGTTGACCTTTCCGAATATTGTTTCGATTCTACAAGTACCGAATTAAAGATGAATTCAGGTTTTGAAAATGAAAATGATTAGCCACAATGACTATCGTCGGGCAGCAAAGTCTAAATTACCAAAGATGGTTTTTGATTATCTCGAAGGTGGTGCTGATAATGAAGTAGGTCTACAGCATAACCTGAGTGAAATAGAAAAAATAAAATTTGCTCCTAAAAGGCTGCTGGATGTTGGTAGTAGAAACATTAGCCGAACCATTCTGGGTAAAAGCCAGCAAGCGCCTTTTGCTGTGGCCCCAACAGGGTTGAATGGAATGTTCAGTTCAAATGGCGATGTAAAAATTGCCCGAGCAGCTGCCAAGGCTGGTATTCCATTTTCACTGTCTACGGCTTCAAACGCTTCCATCGAAGAGGTGGCAAAAGCCTGTGATGGAGAGCTTTGGTTTCAGCTGTACGTCATTCATCGTGAGCTGGCGAAGCAGTTTGTGGAAAGGGCAAAAAATAGCGGCTACCAGGTTCTGATTCTGACGGTTGATGTCGGTGTCAATGGCTACCGTGAACGAGATCTCCGTAACGGATTTTCACTACCGGCTAAATACACACCCAGAACGATATTGGATGGTGCTTTGCATCCGGCCTGGTCGTTGAACCTGCTCAAGAATGGAATGCCAAAACTGGCTAATTTCGAAACGGCCGAACTGAATGACATTGAGGTTCAGGCAGCCTTAATGAGCAGAAAGATGGATGCAAGTTTTAACTGGGAAGACTTGAGATGGCTTAGGGATCAGTGGCCACATCGGCTTGTCGTTAAAGGGATTAATTCAGTGGAAGATGTTAAACGATGTGCAGAAATGGGCATCGATGGTGTTGTCCTGTCAAACCATGGTGGGAGACAGCTGGATAGTTGTATTGCTCCCATTCAGATCCTGGAGCGTGCTGCATCTTCGGTCGATATTTCAGTGATGATCGATAGTGGCATTAGACGTGGATCAGACATTGTAAAGGCGGTCGCTCTGGGGGCTGAGGCGACGCTGATTGGGCGACCATTGCTTTGGGCCTTGGCGGCCCGTGGAGAAGAGGGCGTTGGCGAGATGATTCAAATGCTCAAGGATGATGTGGATCGCACGCTGGCACATATTGGCTGCGCGGATATTAACCAGTTAGATAAAAGCTTTATTTATAGCTGAGGTATAAAATTATGTCAGATATTTTTATAAAAAAAGTGGACGTGAGGGCTGTTAATGTTCCACTTGAGTATCCGGTATATACTGCTATAGGTGTTGTTGATACATCACCGTTGGTTCTGATTGATATTCATACAGATGCAAATGTTGTTGGAAGGTCATATATATTTGCATACTCGCCTGTAGTGCTCAGTGCGTTAAAGACGCTTACTGAGTCACTGAGTGGACTCATCCTTGAGAGTCGTCTGGAGCCTGTGGCCATCAACCAGATGCTTGAAAACAAATTCAAGCTGCTTGGCTACACGGGTTTAATGCGAATGGCTGGCTCTGGCATTGATATGGCTCTTTGGGATGCCTTTTCAAAGTCTGCCAACTTGCCTCTTTATAAGCTACTTGGTGGCAGTAAAAAAGAAATAAAGAGCTATGACAGCCACAGTATGGATGGAATAGAACTTGCCGCAATGCGTGCTGAGAATGCTGCCTCACAAGGTTTCAAAGGCGTAAAAACCAAGATCGGCTATTCGCATGTAAACGAGGATATCGCCGTTATTCGGCGGATTCGAGAAGCTGCCGGTGAAAATATAAAAATTATGGTTGACTATAATCAGGGGCTTTCTGTTCCCGAAGCGATTAATCGTATAAACGCTTTGGAGTCGGAAGGAGTCTACTGGGTTGAGGAGCCTGTTTCTTATTTTGATGATGAGGCCTGTCGACAGGTTAAGGAAAGGGTCAATATACCTGTTCAGGTTGGTGAGAACTGGCTTGGCACCGAAGATATGATTAAGACTCTGCGTCTAGGGGCGAATGATTTTGCCATGCCAGATATTATGAAAATAGGTGGTGTTACGGGTTGGATCAAGGCCGCTGCTTTGGCTGAGGCTTATGCAAAACCTATGTCCAGTCATTTATTTCAGGAGTTTAGTGCACATCTGCTAACGGTAACAGAAACCGCACACTGGTTGGAAAGGCTGGATATTGCAAAATCGGTTGTGGACTCGTCACTCAAATTCTGTGATGGCAGGGCTGTATTGTCTGATGAGCCAGGTGCAGGTTTTGAATGGAAAGAGTCAGAAATAGAAAAGTTCATTATTTGAATTAAATCAATAATAGAGGTAAAACAATGAAAAAAATAAATAAGATTTACTCTGTGATTGCCACCACTTTTGCTTTGAGTGGTATGGCCTATGGTGAGACAACATTACATGTGGCTAGTTGGCTGCCGCCTTCACATCCGCAAAATGCAGTAGTTATCCCCACTTGGGGTAAATGGATCGAAGAGGCTACGAAAGGTGAAGTCAAAATTAAAATTGAATATAACCTCGGCCACCCTAAAGATTTGTTTACACAGGTTGAAGATGGCGTTGTGGATGCGGCTTGGTCTTCAACAGGGTATGTACCAGGCCGGTTTGAACTGACACAACTGGCAGAGCTGCCATTGTACAGCGCTAACGCCGAGGCGGCTTCGACAGCCTATTGGCGTGTACATGAAAAGTATCTGAGTAAGGCAAGAGAGTTTGATGGCGTAGAAGTTGTAGGCCTCTTTACTCATGCACCGGGGCAGATTCATACAATTGAACCAATTACCTCATTGGCAGACCTGGAAGGGAAAAAGATGCGCCTTGGTGGTGGTGTCATGAATGCACTGGGTGAGCGAATGAAGGTTGTTGGGGTTGGCGCACCCGCACCCAAAGTATATGAGATGATGCAACAGGGTGTTATTGATGGCACGTTTCTGCCTGTATGTGAGCAGCGAACTATACGTTTGAATGAAGTCGCACGTAACCTGACACTCCTCCCTGGAGGTATGTACCAGACCAGCTTTGCATTCTTCATCAACCCTGATTTCCTGGATTCGCTGTCTGAGGAAAATCGTACAGCGCTTCTTTCCGTTTCGGGTGAACGGCTGTCACGCCTGGCAGGGGCTGAATGGGAACGCTGTGGTGATGAAGCGCTGCAGGAGAGTATAGCTAAGGGAGTACAGGTCAATGTGGTCAAAAAGGGTGACCCAATGGCCGAAGAGTTTGTGCGTGTCGCTGAAGGGCTTGATGAGGCTTGGTTAGCATCGGTTAAGGACTCCGGAGTTGATGCTGAGTCAGCGCTATCGGAGTTTCGTGACATCGCGATGAAGCTTGAGTCTGAATACAAGGATTGATGGATGTCATTCAGTGCATGGTTAAAAAAGCACTACGACGAGAAGGGGCCGGCCTTGTGGCTGGCTTTTTTTCTTGAGGTCGTAGCGTCTGTTGTGCTGTTTATTCTGATGGCGTTGACCTGTGTCGACGTGGTTGGTCGTTATGTATTCAACAGCCCGCTGCACGGCGGTACCGAGCTGACCGAGATCGGTTTGGCGGTGATGGTGTTCGCTGCAATGCCGGTAGTGACCTGGCGCGGGGGCCACATTGTGGTCGATCTGCTGGATCGCTTTCTGGGATCGGTGATTGTAAAGGTGCTGGCGCTGTTTGCCGCGTTGGTGATGTCCTCTTCACTGTATTTTCTGGCCTGGCGCATTTTCGAACTGGGTGAGCGTTCGATTGGGCGTGGAGTCGTGACCGAGTTTCTGGGGATGCCCAGCGGTTACGTGGTGATGTACATCGCCGTGATGAGCTGGGCCACCGCGTTCGGCATGATCACCTATGGCGTGTATCGCATCCTGTTCCAGGATAAACACTAACCAGAACCGGTACGGGTAGAATTATGTCAGTTATCTTGATCGGCTTTGCCGTTCTGCTTTTTCTGATCATTGTGGTGCGGATGCCAATCGCATTTGCCATGGGTCTGGTCGGTTTTTTTGGTTTTTCGGCCTTGATGGGGCTGGAGTTTGGCAATCTGGACAGCTTCCGCTGGACTGGCCCGCTGTCGATGGCCTCCAACCGCGTGATCGACACCGTACAGGAATACAGCCTGTCGGTGATTCCGCTGTTCATTCTGATGGGCAACCTGGTAACACGTTCTGGCTTGTCGCATGAGTTGTATCGGGTTTCCCATGCGTTTCTGGGGCATCGCAAGGGTGGTTTGTCGATGGCGACCATCGTGGCCTGCGGTGGTTTCTCCGCCATCTGTGGTTCCAGTCTGGCAACCTCGGCCACCATGTCCAAGGTGGCGATGCCGCCGATGCGCAAGTATGGCTATGCAGACTCGCTGGCGGCAGCCTCCATTGCGGCAGGTGGCACACTGGGTATTTTGATTCCGCCCAGCGTAATTCTGGTGATCTACGGCCTGCTGACGGAGTCCTCCATCCGTGAACTGTTTGCGGCCGGCTTTATTCCCGGCTTCCTGGGTATTCTGCTGTACTTGGCAGCGGTACGCTATGTCGTATGGCGCAACCCCAAAGCCGGCCCTGCCGGTGAAAAGACCCCGTGGTCTGAACGACTGGTCGCGCTGAGAGGCGTCTGGGGTGTTCTGATTCTGTTCACTGTGGTGATGGGCGGCATTTATCTGGGTGTGTTCACCCCGACCGAAGCGGCTGGCATTGGTGCCGGTGGTGCCTTCCTGATCACCCTGTTCCGAGGCCGCCTGACACTGTCGACCCTGTTCGACACTCTGGCGGATACAGCCCGCACCTCGGCGATGCTGTTCGCGGTGGTGATCGGTGCATTGATCTTCTCCGACTTCATCAACCGTGCGGGTCTGCCGGACATGTTGCTGAACTTCGTGACCTCCATGGACGTTGCGCCAATCGTGGTGATCTTTGCCATCATGGGGATCTACATCGTGCTGGGCATGGTGTTCGAGAGCCTGTCGATGATGCTGCTGACGGTGCCGGTGTTCTATCCGGTTGTTGCTTCGCTTGGCTACGACCTGGTGTGGTTCGGCATCGTCGTGGTTGTTGTGACCGAGATCAGTCTTATCACGCCTCCGGTGGGCATGAACGTATTTGTGCTCAGTGCAGTGCTGCGGGATATCAAAACAGGGACTATATTCAAGGGCGTGACACCCTTCTGGATGGCGGATATCGTGCGCCTGATGCTGATTATCTTCATCCCGTCCATTGCGCTTATCCTGCCAGAGGTGCTGTACCGCTAAGGCGGTGCAGTACCTCTTCTGTTGAAGGTTGAGGTCCTGAATGAACGTCAGAACCGTTTCAGCCCCTGGGTCCAAGCAAGAACCACAGAATCAGGCCAAGCACAGGCAGCAGCAGAATCACGACAATCCAGACCACCTTTGCCATGGTGGTGGCAGGGCTCTGGATGGTTTTCACGATGGCCATGACGTTGAGTACCAGAACGATAAGGCCGAACAGGCCGCTCACTTCAACACTCATCATTGTATCCCTCCTTGTCAGAACAGGTTCAGTATAACAGCTGATATCGACTCTGCATTTACAGCAGCGGGGGCATCAGCGGAGGTTCGTCATGAAGCAGTTGTGCAAGCCGTTCCAGTCCTTCCTGCAGCCGCTCACGGCTGGCAGGGGGCGTTACGCAGATGCGCACAGCCTGAGGAGCGGGCTGAGTGCCGACACAAAAAGGTTCTGCGGCAATCAGCGTAACACCTCTGCTATCGGCAAGTTTGACAAAATCGGCCGCACGCCAGGGTTCCGGCAGCTGGAGCCAACCATGAAAACCACAGGGGTGGGAGCTCAGGTTGTACTGCCCCAATACCTCATGCAGCAGTTTCTGGCGTGTCCGTACTTCATCCCAGTGCCAGTGCAGCAGCGGGTCGGCATGTCCCTTTGCCAGCCACTGACAGGTGACGGCTCCCATCAGCCCCGGTGATGACCAGCATTGTGCACGCAATGCTACCCGTAGCTGGGGCATCAAATTGGAAGGAGCACGCAATGCACCGAATCGCAGACCTCCTGACAGCAACTTGGATGCACTGAAGATGTAAAGTGCTCGCTCAGGTGCCAGTTCAAACAACGGCGTTCCTCTCAAGTCAGGGGTAACAAATTGCACACCGTCTTCCAGTAGCAGCATGTCATGGCGTCGTGCGACCTCGACGATGGCCTCACGTCGCTGCTGGCTCATGCTCAGGCCAGTGGGATTGTTGTACTCGGGCATCAGGTAGAGCAGGCGGATGCGCTGCTGCTGGCACAGCCGCTCCAGGGCCTCGGGCCGTATGCCCTCCCGATCCATGGGTACAGGGATGTGTTTCAGCCCAAGCTGACGTGCCGCCGCGATCATGCCTGGGTAGGTGAGGGCAGCAGAGGCCACCGCTTCACCCGGTTTTATCAATGCCTGTAAAGCCAGAAAGTCAGCATGTTGCCCGCCCTCGGTGAGGATGACCTCTTCAGGCAGCAGCATAAGCCCCTGAGCGTTGAGCCATTGGCAGAGTTGCTCACGCTGCAACGGACTGCCTTGTTCAGGCTGATAGGTAAGGGCGGATTCGATAGCTGTGGGCAAGCTGGCAATCTGTTGCAAAATGGTGGCCAGCTGTTGCTGCCGCAGCGGATTGGGAATCGGGATGCTCAGTGACAGATCAATGCTGTCATGGCCGGCGCGCGAAAGATGGTGAAAGTCAGGCGGTTGTTCGGTCGTTCCCTTCACTCGCGTGCCACTGCCCACGCGTGCTTCAACCAAGCCACGGCGCTCGGCTTCACGATAGGCACGCGTGATGGTACCGATGGTGACCTCAAGTGCATCAGCCAGCAGGCGTTGCGGTGGAAGGCGATCACCCGGCTTGAGTTGGCCGCTGGCGATATCGGCCGCCAGCTGATCGACCAGTACCTGGTAACGTGCGCCGGTCCGGCCTGTCAGGTCGGGCAGCCAGTGGCATCGGGCGCGGGCGCGCTCATGCAGGTCCATACGGGCTCCATTTGTCAGGGGTACAATTGATTGTATAGGTGACAAAGTAAACATTGCTCGCATAAATGCAAGGGTCTAACGTGCATTGTATGGATTCAATGAGAATAATTGAATCAAAATCATGTAATTGTACCCATACAATCGAGGCGTTAGTGATGACACAGGAAGCCGTGGAACTGACCGGGCTGCTGGGGCCTGCCATGCTGTTTGCGTTCAGCATGTCAGTGACACCAGGACCCAACAACATGATGCTGACGGCATCGGGTGCGAACTTTGGGTTTCGCCGCACGGTGCCGCACATAATGGGTATCACACTGGGGTGTATGGGGCTGATGGCAGCAGTGGCCATGGGGCTGGGAGCAATGTTTGAGCGTTGGCCGTCGATGCAGCTGGCGCTAAAGGTAGTAGGCAGCGTTTATCTGCTCTGGCTGGCCTGGCGTATCGCGACGGCTCCCGCACCTGAGGTGGATTGCGCTGCGGAGCGCAGGCCGCTGCGACTGTGGCAGGCAGCAGCCTTTCAGTTCGCCAATCCGAAAGCATGGATTATGTCGATCTCGGGGGTGGCTTCATTCACGCTGGCAGGGGATGCCTTCGTGGCGTCAGCTCTGGTACTGATTGCGGTTATGGCGCTGGTGAATATCCCGGCCATTTCCCTCTGGGCCGGGTTTGGTGTTGCACTTGGGCGGCTGTTGAGCACGCCTCGCCATTGGCAGCGGTTCAACGCAGTGATGGGGCTGTTGACCGCTGCCTGTGTGGTGATGATTCTGGTTTAGCGTTTGAAACCGCTGACCAGCTCATGCATGTCAGCGGATACCGACTGCAGTTCACGGGTGGTGCCCGCGGCCTCTTCGGCCTTGAACAGACTTTCGCTTGAAAGTGCCGAAATGCTGGCAACCTGAGCGTTGACCCCTTCAGAGACCTGGGCCTGCTCTTCAACGGCAGCGGCCATCTGCATCGACATGTTGGCGATGGTGCTCATCATTCCGGAGATCTCGTTCAGCATCTGCTCGGCTTCCTGCACCTGCGCAAGGCCGGCATCGGCTTCGTCCTGCCCTTCATGCGCAGCCTTTATGGCATGATCGGCACGAGAGCCGAGCTCATCAACAATCTGATGAATATCGCGAGTAGACGCCTGCGTTCGCATGGCCAACTGGCGGACCTCATCGGCGACCACGGCAAAGCCACGACCGTGCTCGCCGGCGCGAGCCGCTTCGATGGCGGCATTGAGTGCCAGCAGGTTGGTCTGGTCTGCGATCTCTTCAATGATGCGGGCGGCATCGGCAATCTTGCCGGTCTGTTCAACCAGATCCTGGACCGAGGAAGCGATATGGTTAACCGTCTGGCTCAGGTGGGCGATCGACTGACTCGTGGTGCTGGCCAGTTCACGCCCTTTCACTGCTGTGGTATTGGAACGCTCAGCCTGTGATGCGGTTTCCTGCACATGGCCGGAGACCTCGGCGATGGTGGAGGCCATCTGGTGCATGGCGGCGGCCACCTTTTCGGTCTCTTCCTGCTGGCGGCGCATGGCAGCACAGGATTCCTGCGACATCTCCAGCCCGCTGCGGGCCTTGTCGGCTACGCTGAGGGCTGCGTCATCAATGCGGGTGAGTACGGTGTCCAGGTGCGACTGTTCGCTCTTGATAGCCACTTCAAGATCACCGAAGCTGCCAATGCTGTCGGTGTAGGTTGCTGTCGCGACCGGGTGCTTGAAGGCAGATGGCATCATGTTGAGCAATCGATTCAGGCGACGCTGGCGCTGTATCTGTTGATTGGCCAATAGAGCTGCGGCGACCACAGCAAAAAGCGCTCCACCCAGCAGAGGGGAAACCTGATTGCCCAGTACGCCGGCTAAAACCAGCGCCACAACAAAAATGACCCAGTCCCAGGGAATGCTGAATTTGCTGATCGACTTGCCGCGATTGATCAGGCCGTAGATCTTTTCAGCACGAGCAACATCCGCTCTCTCCGGGCAGACGCGTACCGACTCGAAGCCGATAACCTTTCCATGCTCGGTAATGGGCGTGACGTAGGCGTTCACCCAGTAATGATCGCCGTTCTTGCAGCGGTTCTTGACCAATCCCATCCAGGGCTTGCCTGCTCTGATGGTGTCCCAGAGGACCTTGAAGGCGGCTTCGGGCATATCGGGGTGGCGCACCATATTGTGTGGCTGGCCGATCAACTCTTCACGTGAGTAGCCGCTGATATTCACGAACACATCGTTGCAGTGGGTAATGTTGCCATCGAGGTCGGTCGTGGAAATCAATTTTTCATCGCTGCCGAAACGCCGTTCTTTTTGCGTGACAGGAAGATTGTTTCTCATGGCGGTGCAGCTCCCGGTGTTTTACAGGGTCGACCAATCACTCCGGATGGTATCTGTACCTGCCTGCCCTAGTTGCCAGTTGCAACTTTGGCGAGTAGCTGGTCTGCCTCAGATCAATAGGTCGCTTACTTAAAAGTAGTCAACCTGTGACAAAAATCATGGGAATGGTTTGGTGCGGATAAAACAAAGGCGTGGATCATAAACACCTGGGGGTAGGGTTTCAACTGATCAACTGTAATACTGTTGTAATTTGTTGACATTATTCTGAAATTTTCGAATTTTCAGAATAATCAGATGGCCGTCTCTGGCCAGCAGCGGGGTAACCAGTGTTGCGGCAGTTCAGGTGATTCTGCCTGTGCTGTCATGATGGCGGCTGTAATCATCGCGCGGGCACTGGAGTCACCACCGGCCAGGGCATTTTGCTGCAACATCTCAGGCACAGAACGGTAACGGCACAGCAGGTGAGCAACACCGGGCAACCCGTGCTGCAAATCACAGGCGATGCCAAACCGGCGCAGCGCCTGACGTGTGTCGTCGGCCGCTGAATCACGTCCCATTGCCACCAGCTGTTGCAGCGCAGGGGGCAGGCTGTGAAGCTCTCGCTCCAGTGCTTCCTCAGCGGGAATGCCGCCCAGGCAGTCCAGCAGAACACGTGCCAGATACTCGGTTGTCGCCAGTGTTGAGGGTGAGTTGTGTGTTATGGCAGCCAGGGCCTGGGCCTGCTCCAGAAAGGCGTGCTTGTTACTGACAAAGGGCAGTAGGCACACGACCCGGCCAGTGACCGACAGCTCTGTGGATTCAGAGCCGGCGGGCTCAATTCCCTGACTGATATTCTGCAGCGTCATGGCACTGGCCTTGTCGATATAGCCGGTGTAATGCCGCATGAAGCGAGCCCAGCTATTGCGGTAGGCCACAGCGTTGAACTGGTTGTGTTGCTGCAGAAACTGATAAAGGTGCCAGGCCTGATCACCATAATGGGTCAGATCTCCTGCCTGCTTGTTGCCGTGCCAGTGGCTCAAGGGTGCGTGTAGCTGATCCGGATCGACCGGCTCACGGTCCAGCAGGTCGTGGTCGTATATCCAATACAGTGCCAACGAGTAGGCATCTGCAATGAAAACAGCCATCACCAACGGGCGGGTCAAGGAAGGTGTCAGCATGAGCGTTGTGATCCGAATCCGTTAACAACCGTTGTTAAGCGTAGCAGAAATTTCGGTTTGCCCGAGATAAAAAAAGCCGACCAATGGTCGGCAAGGCTCAGTGCTGATGGCTCCCTCTCGCTCAGTGCAGCTTGAGTCTGGGACGGATCACCCGGTTGATGCGATCAACCAGCGTGATCAGAAACGTTTTGATGTAACCGTGTATTGCCAGCTGGTGCAGCCGGTAGAGCGAGACATAGACCAGCCGCGCAAGGCGTCCTTCAACCATAAGGCTGCCCTTGGACAGGTTGCCCATCAGGCTGCCGACGGTGCTGAATCGGCTGAGCGATACCAGCGAGCCATAGTCCTTGTACTCATAGGCCGGCAGGGCCTCTTCACGCAGAATTTTGCGGAAGTGGCGATACAGAAAGCTGGCCATCTGGTGCGCTGCCTGAGCACGGGGCGGCACATTGCCGTTGCCGTCCGTACGTGCACAGGCAGCGCAGTCACCGAGGGCAAAAATGCGCTTGTCCTCGGTGGTACGAAGATCCGGCTGCACCACCAGCTGATTGAGGCGATTGCACTCCAGCCCGTCCAGCGACTGCATGAAGTCCGGTGCGCGGATACCGGCGGCCCAGACTTTCAGCTCCGCCTCGATCACTTCACCGGTATCGGTGACCAGCCCCTTCTCGTTTACAGAAGCAACCTTGGTGTTTTCGCGGACACTGACTCCCAGTTTTTCCAGTTCATGACGGGCTGCCGAAGAGATTCGGGGCGGCAAGGCCGGGAGTATGCTCGGGCCTGCTTCAACCAGAATCACTTCCAGCCGCTGCCTGTCCAGTTTTGACAGACCATAGGCGCTGAGTTCGCGTGCGGTATTGAACAGTTCGGCCGACAGCTCAACACCGGTGGCACCGGCGCCGACAATCGCGATGCGCAGGCGTGCATTCGGCGTGTTGCTGGTCTTGAGCCATGACTCAAGCAGTGTATGGCGAAACTGCTCGGCCTGTTCACGGCTGTCGAGAAAGGTACAGTGGTCGGCCACGCCCTCGACGCCAAAATCGTTGGTTACGCTGCCTACGGCCATCACCAGGTAGTCGTAATACAGCTCGCGGCCGGGCAGAATCATCTGGCCATCCTGCCCGCACACAGGGGCAAGGTGAATGCAACGCTGCTCTCGATCCAGTGACTGCATCTGGCCAATCTGAAATTTGAAACCGGCGCTGCGGCCCTGAGCGTTGTAGCTCAACTCATCGAGGCCGGCATCCAGCGACCCAGTTGCCACTTCATGCAGCAGAGGCTTCCAGATATGCGTTGGCTCACGGTCCACGAGCGTGACCTTGAGGCCCTTGCGGCTGTACTTGCGGGCCAAGCGGGTTGCAAGCTCAAGCCCGCCGGCGCCGCCGCCGACAATCACGACATGTTGATAAAGGGGAGATGACTGTTCCATGGCAACAATTATCCTGCAATTGTGGCAGCATTGATCTGCTGCCTTGGCGAGAATTATTGGCCACTATGGTACTTAATGCGAAAGTTGTAGGGACATGACAGTTTGTGCAATTTTGTGGTTTTTTTGTAGCCGTTTGTACACTACCTGTACCCGCTCAGGTGGGTATAATGGCGCGATTACATAATAATTATCAGACACCGGTTTGACCGGTGCGGCAACAGGTCACGCCCATGAGTGAAATTTCCCGCCTTCGCAAGTTTGTTTCACCCGAGATTATTTTTGGCAGTGGTGCTCGCAAGACCGTTGCCAACTACGCGGTTACCTTTGGCGCACGCAAGGTACTGCTGGTGTCTGACCCCGGCGTTGAACAGGCGGGCTGGGTGGCTGAAATCGAGTCTCTGTTGCTTGAACAGGGTATCGGCTGTGTTCGTTTCACCGAGGTATCCCCCAACCCACGGGTTGAGCAGGTGATGCGCGGTGCCGAAATCTATGCCGAGCAGGGCTGTAACGTGATTGTCGCCGTTGGCGGCGGCAGCCCGATGGACTGCGCCAAAGGGATCGGCATTGTCAGTGCCCATGGCCGCAGCATTCTTGAGTTTGAGGGGATCGACCGCATTCAGAGCCCGATTCCGCCGCTGATCTTCATCCCCACCACCGCCGGTACTTCAGCGGATGTGTCACAGTTCGCGATCATTTCCAATCAACAGGAGCGCTTCAAGTTCTCCATCGTCAGCAAATCCGTGGTGCCGGATGTGGCGCTGATTGACCCTGATACCACCCGCACCATGGATGCCTTCCTGACCGCCTGCACCGGCGTGGATGCACTGGTACATGCCATTGAAGCGTTTGTATCCACCGGCAGTGGTGCGCTGACTGATATGCATGCACTGGATGCCATCCGGCTGATCAACGGTCATCTGGCGCTATTGGTAGAACAGCCTGATGACAGCCACCTGCGTGAACAGGTAATGCTGGGATCAATGAAGGCAGGTCTGGCGTTTTCCAATGCGATACTGGGCGCTGTGCACGCGATGTCACACAGCCTGGGCGGCTATCTGGACCTGCCTCATGGCCTCTGCAACGCCATGTTGCTGGAGCACGTAATCGACTTTAACTATGATGCCGCCACGGACCGCTTCCGTATTGTCGCAGAAACCATGGGGATCGATACGCGTGGTTTGAGCCAGTCTCAGGTCAAGCGTCGCTTGATGCAGCACGTGATCTCACTCAAGCGTGAAGTTGGCCTGTATCAAAAGCTGGCCGAGCAGGGAGTGCATCTGACCGATATTCCCTGGTTAAGCGAGAACGCACTGAAAGACCCCTGTATTCTGACCAACCCGCGCAAGTCCAACCGGCGTGATGTTGAGGCCGTGTATGAAGAAGCCCTCTGACGAGAGTGGTCTTACGTTTGAAGACCTGATTGGTCTTGGTGGCCATTCAGCGCGCAAGAGTTATTACCCCGAACTACTGAATAAGGTTGAAGAGCTGGAAGCGGAGCGCAACCGCTACAAGTGGCTGTTCGAGAATGCCCTGCATGGCATCTTTCAGGCCGAGCTTGATGGCAGTCTGACCCGTTCCAACCGTGCGCTGGCGCGTATCTGTGGCTACTCGGACCCGGTGCAGATGGAACATAAGGTCAATCTGGCAGATGATCTGCTGTTCGACCCGCAAGAGCTTGACCGCATCTGCCAACAGCTGACGCAGACCGGCCAGTTGTTTCTGTATGAAACCCGCCTGCGTCGAACTGATGGCAGCCCAGTAGAGGTTTCGATGAATATCCTGCTGCGACAGGAGTCGGATGGCGCCATTATTGAAGCTTTTGTGGCCGACATTACCGAACGCAAGCGCGTGCAGCAGCGGATGAGAACACTCAACGAAGAGCTGGAACAACGCGTCGGTGAGCGCACCCGTGAGCTGGTCAGTCTCAATGATCGGCTCTGGCATGAGGTCAGTATTCGCCAGCAGGCCGAGCACGAAATGCAGCTGGCCAAAGAGGCTGCAGAGGCGGCCAACCTCAGCAAGGATAAGTACCTGGCCGCTGCCAGCCACGACCTGCTGCAGCCGCTGAATGCCGCCCGTTTACTGGTAGCGGCCTTGCAGGAACGCAGCCTGCCGACGAGCGAATCGGAACTGGTCGACCGGGTGCATCTGGCGCTTGATGGTGCCGAACATCTGCTGACCGATCTGCTGGACATCTCACGACTGGATCAGAATGCGGTACAGCCAGAGTTGCAGAGCTTTCCCGTCGAGCGACTGTTGCAGGGGCTGCAGGCCGAGTTTGAGCCCGTTGCGCAACAAGCCGGGTTAAGCTTCCGCGCACGCCCTTCACGCCACTGGATCAGCAGCGACCTGAGACTGCTGACCCGTATACTGCGCAACCTGCTCAGCAATGCCTTTCGTTACACTGATGAAGGTGGCGTGCTGCTGGGGTTCAGGCGACGGGGGGATCGACTGCTGATTCAGGTATGGGATACCGGTGGCGGGATACCGCAGGACCAGCAACAGGCGATCTTCGATGAATTCTGCCGTTTGAGTCAGCATCGCAGCCGCAAGGCCGGCGTCGGCCTGGGGCTGGCGATTGTGGATCGTATCGCGCGGATGCTGGCGCACCCTGTCAATCTCAACTCAAGACTGGGGGCAGGCTCGTGTTTCGAGCTGTCGGTGCCGCTGGTTTGTGGCAGTAGCGGAATGCTGGGCGTGACTGCCAGTGGGCCTGCAGCGATCCCCTCGGATGTGCTCAATGGTCGCCAGATTCTGGTACTGGATAATGACCATTCCATTCTCGCCAGCATGGAGGCGCTGTTGGGTGGATGGGGCTGTGATGTTGTACTGGCGCCCGACCTTGAAGCTGCAATGGAACGGTTGCAGACCTGCCATGTGGAGCTGATTCTGGCGGATTATCATCTTGAAGAAGGGACTACCGGGCTCGAGCTGCTGTCACTGATGCAGGCGCAGGGGATGCCCTGTGTGCCGGTTGTCATGTTGACGGCCGACCGCAGTGACCCGACCCGCAAGGCGTTTCGTGATGCCGGTGTGCGGGTGCTGAACAAACCGATCAAACCGGGCAAACTGCGGGCACTGATGAGTCACCTGCTGGACACCGACAGTTAAGGATCAGCCCTTACCCTTGGTGTTCGAGGCCATGCGTTCAGGATTGAAGCCCAGCAGTGCCAGAAGCGTGAATACGGCAGTCGTTGCCAGTGTTATCAGCAGGGCTGTCTGGTTCAGTTCCAGATAGAGTGCAAACCGAACCAGCTCGACGGCGTGGGTAAAGGGATTGAAGCTGCAGACCCAGTACAGCCACTCACTGGACTCCCTCATCTTCCACAGCGGATACAGTGCCGATGACATGAAGAACATTGGGAAAATCACGAAATTCATCACCCCGGCAAAGTTTTCCAGCTGACGAATTCGCGAGGACAGAAACAGGCCGATGGCCCCCAGCAGAAAGGCGGTCAGCAGCAGCGCCGGCAGTACGGCGACCAGCCCCCAAAGCGGTGGTTCCACCCCCACCAGCCAGCCAAGTGCGATGAAGGCATAAACCTGTGCCAGCGACAGCAGGGCAATGGACACCAGTTTACAAAACAGGAGCCAGGCGCGTGGCAATGGGCTCATCAGCAGCACCTTCATGCTGCCCATCTCACGGTCATAGACCATCGACAGTGACCCCTGCATGCCGTTGAACAGCAGAATCATGCAACACAGCCCTGGCAGGATGTAGGTTTCGTAGGTGATATAGGTCTGGTAGGGGGGGATGATCGATACCCCGAGCGCTGCCCTGAAACCGGCAGCAAAGACCACCAGCCACAGCAGAGGGCGGATCAAGGCACTGAGAAAACGGGTACGTTGATGAACAAAGCGCAAAAACTCCCGCTTCAGCACGCCCTTAAAACAGATCAGGTAGGCTTTCAATGGCATGCCGTTGGCTCCTCAAGCCCGGTAATCCGCTCGAACGCCTTTGCCAGTGAGGGGCAATGATGTTCGGAGCAGATCGCAGAGGCAATGTTGTCGGCGAGTATCTGTCCCTTATGCAGAATCAGTACCGGATCGTCCTGCTCGATCTCTTCAATCAGATGAGTGGCCCAGAGTACGGTCAGGTTCTTGCCTGCGCACAGCTCGCGCACGTGGCGGTTGATCGCCTGCCGAGAAGCGGTGTCGAGACCGACTGACGCTTCATCCAGCAGCAGTACCGAGGGCTCATGCAACAGGGCACGGGCGATTTCAACCCGGCGCCGATGACCGCCATTGAGGCTGCGAATACTGTCATGCAGGCGATCACTCAGCTGCAGTCGCTCCAGCAGTGGGGCTGCAGCGGTACGCACCTGGCGTGTCGACAGTCCGTGCAGGGCACCATGGTACTCCAGGTTCTGCAATACACTCAGGTCCTGATCCAGCGTACTGTGCTGAAACACAACCCCGATTCGCTGCATGAGAGCCCGAGGCTGTTGCCTCAGCGCCAGCCCATCGATGCGAATTTCACCCTGCTGCAGGGCAAACAATCGAGTCAGCAGGGCATAGAGCGTACTCTTGCCTGCGCCGTTGGGGCCAAGCAGGGCGTTGAAGCGCCCCGGTTCAAGCCTGAAGCTGATATTGTCCAGTGCCAGGCGGTGGCCGTAGCGAAAGCTGATATCCTGTGCCTCGATACTCATCGGCTCATCACTCCAGTGTGACCACACCCCAGGGGTAGCGTCCCACTTTGATTGACTTGATCACTTTCATCTTATCGATATCAATCACCGAGACATCACCACTGACACCATTGGTGGTCAGCAGGTATTTCTGATCAGGTGTGAACTCCATGTGCCAGACCCGGCGCCCGACCAGCACATAGTCCAGCACCTCGTAGCTGGACGTATCCACGACCGCAACATGGTTGGCAGGGCCCAGAGCGACAAAGGCAAAACGGCCATCCGCTGACAGCTTGACGCCGACAGGCTGAATCTTGTCGGGATGGATACCCCGAATCTGGAAGTTCAGCTTCTTGATGATTTCACGGCTTGCCACATCAATGATCGAAACGGTTCCACCGATCTCGGCGGACGCCCACAGCATGCTGCCATCGCGGGTAAATTCAACATGGCGAGGGCGCTGATCCACCAGCGTATTGTCGACCAGTTCATGGGTTTCGGTATCAATCCAGTGCAACATGCTGGTGGTTTCACTGGTATTGACCGCCCAACGCCCATCAGGACTGACGGCCATGCCTTCGGGCTCGACCCCAACCTCAATCTGTGCCAGCACCTCATGCGACTCGGTGTTAACCACGGTTACCAGCGCATCGTCTTCATTGGCGATATACAGGCGACGATCATCCGGGTGCAAGGAGAACTGCTCCGGGTCTTCGCCCGATGGCAAGTTGGCGATAATTTTGCGACTGGCCAGATCCATCACCTGCACGGTATCGGAGTCGCTGGCGCAGATGTAAAGACGGGACTTGTCCTTTGACAGAATAATACCTCGTGGACGTTGCCCCACCGATACCGTGTCGGTCACTTCCAGGGTTTTCAGGTCAATGAATGACAATGTGTCATCCTTTTCATTGGAAACAATCGCTGTTGCCGCGTGTGCCAACGGGGTGGCCAGCATGGCTGAAACCAGTGCTGCCTTGATGAACGGAATACGCATGGCCGTTAAACTCCTTCGTTATTATTGAACCTGACACTTACTTTCGCTGGCGTCATAGCCAAGGGTGTCCAGGTCTGTGACCGGGTGCAGAAACCCTTCCTGCGGTGATTGTGAAACCAGCGCGCGTGGGTGGACCAGCGGAATGGGCTGCCGCAGCTGGCCGCTCCAGGGGCGGTAGGACAACTTGCGCCCCTTGAATGCACCGAGCTGAAATTCGGGTGACAGAATAAAGGCCTTTAGTGTGGCGGGATCGGTACTGCTGGTCTGGGTAACCGCTTCGGCAAAGGTGCGTACGCCGGCCCAGCTGGCATAGTCATGGCTGTTCATCCAGCGACCGGCCTGTTTTTCAAAGCGGCTGTGCAACTGGGCGGCACCCCAGGCCTCAACCACCTTGTGCCAGGCGACCGGGCTCATGCCCTGAGTGCCTGCGACCGGCCTTGGGTACCAGGTGTTGTAGGGGACATATTCACCGAAATCACCGCGTTCATCGGCCACCAGAACAACGTCATATTCACGGGTCTGAGTGAAAGGCGGAAGTTCCTTCTGGGCGGTCCGGCGCAGATCAGTGTCGTAGTCCCAGCTCTTGCGCTCAATGACTTTTGCACCGAAGCGATCGGCGCTGCGCTGCAATGAGTCGGCATAGGCCTTGTCTTCAGGCTGGTTGCCTTCCAGTAGCAGCCATCGACTCCAGCGCCTTGATGCCAGCCACTGTCCCAGTGCGTCGGTCAGCATGGCGCGTGATGGAAGAGTGTGCAGCATGCCGGGTATGCAGGCGTTGCTGCGCAGCTCATTGTCTGAGCTGCCAGCATTGATCAGGACGGCATCATCGGGCAACTGTGTTGCAATCTGGCGCAGCTGATCCGCATTAAGGTTGAGTATAAACAGCCTCAGACCCTGATCGTACAGCGTCTGGGCATGGGCTATCAGGCTGGCTGAGTCCGGACTGCTGAGACTATGCAGACTGTACTGATGTTTCAGGAAACGGCCTGTTGAATTGCTGTCACTGATGCCCAGCTCGGCACCGCGCAGGCCGGCATCAGCTGGCTCTGGCAGAATATTGGACAGCACCGGGCCATGGTCGGCCTCAAAGCCTAGGTAGGCGATCTGAATCTCCAATGCGCTCGCACCGGCTGTCTGGCTGAAGGGCAGCAGGGCCATGCAGGCGGTTAACGTCAGACGGTTCAGTGATTTCATGATGTACGCTCAGGTCTTTATCATTGTTATGGACCCAGCTTAGGGGGCAGGCGAGACAGGTGAAATATTCAGAAAGTACGAAACATTCAGTACCGAAGTAGTATGTTGCGCCTGAGTGTGGGGCCTAACATGGTGTGAACCATTACGCCAAACACAGGAAACACCCATGTCCAGACTGAAAACCTGCCTCGTTGGCTCGCTGCTGTCGTTGTCCGCTATGACAACCCATGCCGCCGGTGATCTCACAACTCGCCCTGAAGCCTTGCCCGATCTGGTACTGGGGAGTGAGGTGACCGACTATGCCATGTCCCAGACACGCTATGAGCTGGAAACGGGTCAGGCCTATCGCCTGAAAGTGGTGTCCAGCGGACTCAAGGAATACGCCATGCAGGCACCTGAATTTTTCACTTCGATCTTTTTGCGTAAGGTGGAAGCGGGTGATATCGAGATCAAAGCCACAACACTAACTGAGCTTGAGTTTGAACAGGCAGGCGAAGCCGAGATCTACTTCGTACCGATCAAGCCTGGTGATTACCGCTTCTTCATGAAAGGGCTTGAAGGCAAGGGCATGGAAGGAGTCTTCAGCGTTCGCTGAAGTTGAATGCCATGCGAGCCGTCGTCAGACTGAACCTGCTGGTGGCAGCGGCCTTTTTACTGGCCCTGCTGCTGAGTCTCTATGCCCTGATGCATCAGGCACGCTCTGATATTCGCCGCGAGCTTTCGTCCGGCATGCGGATGGCAGAGCAACTGTTGATGCAGGCAGTTCGCTATCCGGAGCAGCTGGACTCTTTGCTGCAGGTGGAACTGAGGCACCTGAATTTGCAGGTACTGCCTGCCGGTGTGTCACCGACCCCCGAAAGCTGGGGGGGAGGTGACACACCGGACTGGTTTGCAGCACTGGTCTGGCCTGCGCATCAACCACTGTTTGAGCGGCGCATTCCACTCAATGAGCAGGAGGTGCTGGTTCTGATCGCAGACCCCGCCGATGAGTTGGAAGAGGTCTGGGAATCGGCGTTGCAGATTTTCTGGCTGTTTTTCGGTGCAGCGCTGCTGTCGTCTGCCGCAATCAGCTGGGGCGTGAGCCGTGGCATGCGCCCGGTTGCTCAGATACTGCAGGCTCTGGATCGTATTCAGCATGGGCAATTCAATGCCCGCCTTGGCAACTACTCTGTGCCGGAGGTACGACGTCTTGCCGATCACTTCAACCGTATGGCCGAGGTGCTGGAGCGTGAGCAATCGGATAACCGACGTCTGACCCGTGAGCTGATGGCGCTGCAGGAAAAGGAACGCAGCTACCTCGCTCGTGAGCTGCATGACGATCTGGGCCAATACCTGACTGGCATCCATGCCCAGGCCTATCTGCTGAGTAAAGCGTCGGACCGGGCAGATATCGTAGCCAAAACGGCACCCTTGATCGTGCGCGATTGCGAGCAGATTCAGCAGGGTTTTCGGCGCCTGATTCGCAGCCTGCATCCGGTGATACTCGAGCCGTTGGGGCTGGAAGAGTCTCTGCGCAGCCTGGCGGAGCAGTGGCAGCGCAGCAGTGGAATTGAGTGCCAGTTGCTGCTCAGAACCCTGCCGGAGTTGCCGGATGAGGAGTCAGCGACTCATCTTTACCGGTTACTGCAGGAAGCGTTGAATAACGTGGCAAGGCATGCTCAGGCAACACGAGTCTGTATCAGTTTGATCCGTTGTGGTGATCATCTGAGCTTACGTGTGCAGGACAATGGCCAGGGGCTGCCTGCCGAGCTGCGCCCTGGTGTGGGTCTGCGTTCAATGCAAGAGCGAGCTCGTTACATGAATGCCAGTCTGGAATTAACCTCGGCGGTGGGGCAGGGCCTGCTGCTCAAACTTGATCTTCCGTTGCCTGGGGGCGCACAGTGATGAAAATTCTGCTGACTGATGATCATGCGGTTGTACGTCAGGGCTATGCCAGTTTGCTGGAAGCCATGCTGGAACGGTGCGAGATCATCGAGGCTGGCTGTGGCCACGATGGTTTTGCGCTTTGGCTGCAACAGCGGCCCGACCTGGTGATATTGGATATCAACCTGCCCGATATCAGTGGGATCGAAACGGCCAAACGTATTCTGGAGCGGGATGCATCGGCAAAAGTACTGTTCTTCAGCATGTATGATGAGCTACCGATGGTTAAGCAGGCCCTGGATGCTGGCGCGCTGGGGTATATCACCAAGAGCAGTTCGCCCGAAATTCTGCTGGACGCTGTTAAGCGTGTGGTGCAAGGGCAGCCCTATGTGGAGCATGAGCTGGCAACGCGACTGGCGATGCAGGGCAAGGGCGGCGGCGATCCTCGGCTGGCCAACATGACACAGCGTGAGTTTGAGATCTTTGTCATGCTGGCGCGAGGCCTTACACCGAAACACATTGCGGACCAGCTCTGTATCAGTGCCAAAACGGTGTCCAATCACAGTGCGCTTTTGAAGAGCAAACTGGAGGTCGGATCGACTGCGGAGCTGGTGCATCTGGCTATCCGCTGTGGCTTGATCAAGCCGGGCTGCTCTGAGCTGCCTTGAGCTTTACACTTGCCCTGGCAGGCTGCTCTCTGAAGTGATAATGGCCGCTGCACCTGATGAAGGTTGCAGCGGCCTTTCAGTTATGTGGCTGGTTACTCAATGGGGTGTTTAGGCGTCATCCAGTCGTGGGGGCAGCCGGTGCAGCCTTCCATCCAGGTGTTCTGAAAGGTTGCAAAGCGGAGTTTTGCTCCACGCAGGTCAGCGTTTTCAAGGTTGGCGTTATTGAGCTTGGCTTCCTGCAGGTCAGCATCACGCAGATTGCTGCCTGTAAAACGGGTTTTGGTCATCCATGCCATTTCAAGATTGGCGGCATAGAGGGTAGCCTGTTCGAATCGGGCATTGCTAAGACGGGCAAATGACAGATCCGCCCCATCCAGCCGTGCCTGTTTGAATTGAGCCCCCTGTGCAAACAGGGCCCAGCCACTAATGGCCACCATATTGGCTTCATTCAGTTTGGCACCGCGCAGGTTGGCCTTCTCCAGATTGGCCCGTGTGAGCAGCGCGTGGCTAAGATCGGCGCCTTCAAGATTCGCACCACGCAGATCTGCATGGCGCAAATCGGCATAACGCAGATTGGCTTTGCTCAGGTTGATACCATCGAGCTGCATGCCGGCCAGGTTGTGTCCCTGTAGATTGGCGCCCGGGCATTCGGCTTTTTGCGCGGGTTCACACGCGAGGGCTGTCAGTGGCAATGACAGGGCCAACGTGGGAATAATCAATTTAAGCATGGAAGATCTCCTGCCATGAAAAATGGGGCCGCTTGGGCCCCATGGGTTTACTTGTTAGCCCACTTCGGCAGCTTGAAGGCCCAGAAGGACCCGCCCTGTGGTACGGGCTTGGTCAGGTCGGCCATATCGCCGCCCCAGAGTGGCACGGCTCCACCGTAGCCGGAGGCGACACCAATGTACTGCTCACCATCCATCTCCCAGGTGATGGGGCTGGAGATGATTCCGGAACCGGTCTGGAACTTCCACAGCTCCTTGCCGTTTTTGGCATCAAAGGCTTTCAGGTAGCCATCGCCGGTACCGGTAAAGACCAGTCCGCCCTTGGTGGTGAGAACGCCTGCCCACAATGGCAGCTTCTCCTTGTGCTCCCAGGCGGTTTCACCGGTGACCGGGTCCATGGCGCGCAGGATGCCGACATGGTCGTCATACATTTTGCGAATGCGGAAGCCCTGGCCAAGATAGGCCGCGCCTTTCTGGTAGGTCACCTCTTCAGTCCAGTAATCCTCTTTCCAGTGGTTGGCCGGAATATAGAACAGGCCGGTATCCTGGCTGTAGGCCATAGGGTTCCAGTTTTTGCCACCGAGGAATGGAGGAGATACCTCGATGGATTCGCCTTTTTTCTCACCGGGTTTGGGCGGTGGCGGACGCTGTCCTTCAACTTCTGCCGGACGCCCGGTGTCAGGATCGATATGGGTGGCCCAAGTGATGTTGTCAACGAACGGGAAGGCGTGCATGAACTTGCCGTTCTCACGGTTGACTACATAGAAGAAGCCGTTACGGTCGGCGTGAGCCGTGGCCTTGACGGTCTTGCCATCGTCATCATATTCAAACAGCACTAGTTCGTTGTTGCCGGAGAAGTCCCAGGCATCATTGGGGGTATGCTGATAGAACCATTTCACCTCTCCGGTGCTGGGATCGACGCCAACCTGTCCCGATGTGTAGAGGTTGTCATAGTCCAGCGGATTGCCGCCAGGTGAAGTGCGTTCCCAGGTGTTCCAGGGGGCAGGGTTGCCGGCACCGATGATGATGGTGTTGGTTTCGACATCAAAGCTGGCGCTCTGCCAGGGGGCGCCGCCGCCATGGCTCCAGGCTTCGACCTTACCGGTCTCGGTGTTGGGATCATCTGGCCATGTGGGGGCACGAGGGTCACCGGTCGGCGTACTTTCCTTGCCATTCAGACGACCCATATGACCTTCAACGAATGGACGCATCCAGATCTCTTCACCGGTGTCCGGGTCACGCGCGAACAGTTTGCCGACCACACCAAACTCGTCACCCGATGAGCCATGAATCAGCAGTACCTTGCCGGTTTTCTGATCCTTTACCAGTGTGGGAGCACCGGTCATGGTATATCCGGCACTGTGATCACCAAATTTCTGCTTCCAGACAACCTTACCGGTGTTCTTGTCCAGCGCCACGATGGCAGCATCCAGCGTGCCGAAGAATACCTTGTCACCAAAGATGGCGGCACCGCGGTTTACCACATCGCAGCAGGGGCGAATATCGTCCGGCAGACGTGCACTGTAGGACCAGATCTGTTTACCGGTGCGGGCGTCGATGGCGAAGATGCGTGAGTAGGAACCGGTCACATAGATAACACCGTCATGCACCAGCGCCTGTGACTCTTGCCCACGCTGCTTCTCATCACCGAAGGAAAATGACCAGGCCGGGGTCAGCATCTCGATGTTGTCAACATTAATGGCGCTCATCGGGCTGTAACGCTGAGCCTTGGGCCCTATGCCATAGCCAAGTACATCCTGCGGGGTGGTCTGGTCGTTGAGTATGTCATCCCAGCTAACATTGGAAGAGGCAGCCTGTACCCCGACACTGCCAAGGCTGATGGCGATGCCCAGTACAGCGGTCTGGACAGATCCCGCCAGCAGGGCGCGGCGTGGCGCTTTTATATTTGTTTTCATCAGTTCAATACCCTGTTGAGTGGTGTTCAGCCAGCCTCGTTCGAGAGTGGCCATTGCCAGAGCATTGTGTTCAGCAAGAGGGGGTTCAGGCGACGGAAGCCGACCCTGAAAAGCTGGGAATGGAGGTGGATGTGAGCGGGAGATTCCACATGGTTACCGGGAAAAAATCCCTTACAATCAAATGGTTATGCTTTAGTTTTACTACCTTGGTGTGACTGAATCAACCCCTGGTACTGGTTATCTGTGAAATTTACTACCAAAGGCCAATGTTTTGGGTGCCAAGGTTGAATTCTGGCGCTGTGACGGCTGGTTCATCATGAGCTCATCAAGGTCGGGGCCTGTTCCCCGGCTGCGTTCTGTCAGATAAAACAAGAAACGGGTGAACAACCATGTCCAAGCATAACAAACTCACCGGCCTGTTGGCTGCCACTTTGATGGCTTCTGCGCTTTCCGGCCAGGTTCTGGCGCACGGCGATGTCACGCCTCAGGCGGTGGATACCGAAGGGCTGTCCAGTCTGGGTGAAGACTGGGCAGATACCAACCCCTATCGTGCGCCTTCTGATGACCACGATCTGGCGGTGAAGATTGGTGCCTCAGCCTATAACCAAAATTGTGCTCGCTGTCATGGACTGGACGGTATTTCAGGCGGTATCGCACCGGATCTGCGTTACCTGAGCCCGGATTTTGAAGGTGATGACTGGTTCAAGTACCGCGTGATAAACGGGGCGGTGCGTGATGGCGCCGTCTACATGCCCAAAATGGCGGATACGTTGAGTCAGGAGGCGCTCTGGGCGATCAGAACCTGGCTGGAGACCAAATATGTTGAGGAATAAGCTGCTGACACTGCTTATATCCCTGATGGCAGGCCTGCTCGGAAACGAGCAGGCTTTTGCGCGTTTGTATGATGACGTGATCGACTCGGGATATATTCGTATCGGTGTCTACAAGGACTTTCCACCGTATTCATGGGAGGAACAGGGCAAGCCTGCCGGGCTGGATGTGGATATCGCTCGCCACATTGCGGATAAGCTGGAGCTTGATCTGCAGCTGCACTGGATCACGCCCGACGAAGGTCTCGAAGATGACCTGCGCAACAATGTCTGGCGGGGTCACTACCTGGACAAGGATGAAGACAATCCTCTTGCGCTGAAAAACGTGGCAGATGTGATGCTGCGAGTGCCCTATGACAAGGCCTATGCCTACAAACAGGATTCACTGGGGTATTTGATCAACGAATTCGTGGTCATGATGGCGCCCTATCATGAAGAACGCTGGCAGGTCGCCTATGACTCGCAGCGGTTGGACTCAGTCAAAACCGTTGCGGTGTTTCAGTATGAGCCTGTAGGGGTCGAGGTTGATACTGTGCCGGCTTTCTATTTCACATCCGCTCTGAATGGCCGGCTGCGTGACAAGACTCGCCATTACGTCAACCCGCGTGCTGCGTTCGAGGCCATGGAGCAGGGTGAGGTTGCAGCCGTGATGGCAATGCGATCAGAGATCGACTGGTTGCTGGAGCAGGGCGGCAATCCACGCTTCAGGCTGGCGGAAAACAGCTTCCCGACCATGGGCAGGCAGATGTGGGATGTAGGTATTGCGGTGCGTGAGACTGATCGTCAACTGGGGTATGCCGTTGAGGCAGTACTCGACGACATGATCAGGGGCGGTCAGATGAAGCAGATCTTCGAGCGTTATGGGGTGCGTTTCAGTGCGCCGTCTTTCTATCAGGTGGAGCAGGCAGCCCAGACTCAAGCGCAATAACCCGGTCAGGATTCACACAATAAAAACAAGAGGAATGACACATGCAGATGTTTCGCTCAGGCCTTGTTGGTCTGCTGGCTCTGTTGTTTACGGGGGTGTTGCAGGCGGGTACTCCCGATGATCCCCTCAATTCAGTGATGTGGGACTACACGCGGAAAATTTTTCTGGGGGATGCAGACTACCGCTTTGAGCCTCGTATCAAAGTTGAAGTCCCGGCATTTGCCGAAGACCCTGCCCAGGTGCCGATTAGTATCGATGCCAGTGCCTTTGCCGGTGAGATCGAGCGCATTGTGGTCTGGGCTGACCTGAACCCGATCCAGCATATCTTCGACTACTACCCGATTAAGAACGCCAACGGTCGCGTTTCACTGCGCATTAAGGTGCAGCAGAGTACCGCGGTGCGAGCGGCCGTGCTGACCAAAAGCGGCAGCTGGCATATTGGCTATGCCCAGCTCGAAGCGGCCGGTGGTGGTTGCACCACGCCCAGTATGGGTAATGCGGACCCTTACTGGCAGAGTCACCTCGGCGAAGTTCAGGCGCGCCGCTTCAGCAACGCAGAAGGCGAGGGATCTCGGCTTAAATTGCGTGTGATCCACCCGATGGACACTGGGTTGGTGGATGCGATTCCGGAGTTTTATCTGCAACAGCTTGAATTGCGTAATGGGGCCGGCGAGGTTCAGATCCGTATGGAGTTGTCTCAGCCGGTATCTGAGAACCCGGTGATCAGCTTTGATCTTGATGAAGATACGACCGGTTATACCCTTTGGCTGAGGGATAACGGTGGTAATGAATTCACACGGCCACTTTAGGAGGTTCAGATGAAACGGATAACCGCTTTATTGTGCCTGCTGGTCTCTCTGTCGGCCAACGCAGCGTCGTTCGATTATGGGCTTAAGCCGGTGGAAGTGGCCGAGAACACCTGGTTCATTGAGGGGCGTACCGAAGACTTCAGCGTTGAAAATGGTGGTAACATCGTCAATACCGCCTTCATAGCAACTGGCGATGGGGTGCTGGTACTGGATACAGGTGTATCACGTCGTTATGGCGAAGCGCTGCTTGGAGCGATTCAGTCGGTCACGGATGAGCCCATTCGCATGGTGATCAATACCCATCAGCATCCCGATCACTTTCTGGGTAATCAGGCATTCCAAGATGTTCCCATTGTGGCTTTAGCGGAGACCCAGCAGCAGATTCGAAATCACGGCGACAGTTTTGCGGAAAACATGTACCGGCTGGTAGGGGACTGGATGCGGGGCACGGAAGTGGTGGTGCCGACTGAGACACTTGCGCCTGGTGTGCAGCAAATCGGCAACCATCGACTTGAGTGGATCCGCATGAGTGGGCACAGTGGTGCTGATCTGGTGCTGTTTGACCACAGCACCGGAGTGCTGTTTCCCTTTGACATGGTGTTCTATCAGCGCGCCCTGACAACTCCACATACCCCAGGACTGCAGCAGTGGCGAGACGAAATTGCACAACTGCGGCAGTATCCATTCAAGCTGATGCTGCCAGGGCATGGGCCAATGGTGAGCGATCAACGTGCGCTTGATCAGATGGACGCCTATCTGGTCTGGCTGGACAAAACGTTACGTGATGCCGCAGAGCAGGGCTTGAGCATGACTGAAGTGATGCAGCTGCCGATCCCTTCCGAGTTTGACAGCATCGCCCTGCGTGAAGTCGAGTTCCAGCGCAGCGTTGTTCATCTCTTTCCTGCCTATGAAGAGGCGGCTTTTGGCCGTTGACGGCTGCGGCAAAGGCCAGTCAATGCAGGCTCTCCAGCCGGGTATTACTACCAAGTGAGGAGAAAACTGCTTCGCCCGTTCAATTGTTCCAAACGGGGTCAAATTCAAGAATGCCTGTACGGGTCGGGAAATTTTCCCGGCTCTCTCCCGAACAACAAAAATCCTCAAAGGGGACAGCGATGAAGAAATTTGGCTGCCGTAATGGCTTCGCTCTATCCACGCTGGTTGCAGCCATGTCGGTTGCAACACTGGCGCAGGCAAGTGTGACCGACAAGGATATTCTCGCCGATCATATGACAACGGACGCGATTGTGACCAACGGCCTTGGGCTGCAGGGTCAGCGCTACAGTCCGCTCGATGCACTCAACACAGAAAACGTTCAGGAACTGCGTCCGGTCTGGTCGCTGTCTTTCGGTGGTGAGAAGCAGCGTGGGCAGGAATCCCAGCCGATGGTCAAAGATGGCGTGATGTACGTCACGGCCTCCTATTCACGCGTGTTTGCTGTTGATGCCCGTACCGGTGACGAGCTGTGGGAATACAATGCCCGACTGCCTGATGGCATCATGCCTTGCTGTGACGTGATCAACCGTGGTGTAGGTCTGTATGATGACCTGGTAATTTTCGGCACCCTGGATGCCAAGCTGGTAGCCCTGAACAAGGATACCGGCAAGGTGGTCTGGATCAAGAAAGTGGCCGACTACAAGGAAGGCTACTCGATTACGGCTGCACCGCTGATCGTGAACGGTAAGATCATTACCGGTGTATCCGGTGGCGAATTCGGCGTAGTGGGCAAGGTTGAAGCCTATGATGCCAAAACCGGTGATATCCTCTGGACCCGTCCGACCGTGGAAGGCCACATGGGATATGTTTGGAAGGATGGCAAGAAGGTTGAGAATGGCATCTCCGGTGGCAAGCCGGGCCAGACTTGGCCGGGTGATCTCTGGAAAACGGGCGGTGCTGCTACCTGGCTGGGCGGTACCTACGATCCGGATACCAACCTGCTGTTCTTCGGTACCGGTAACCCCGCTCCATGGAACTCGCATCTGCGTCCGGGTGATAACCTGTTCTCCTCATCGCGTCTGGCAATTAATCCGGATGACGGCAAAATTGTATGGCACTTCCAGACCACGCCTCACGACGGTTGGGACTTCGATGGCGTGAACGAGGTTATTTCGTTCGATTACACCCAGGGTGGAAAAACGGTGAAGGCGGCGGCCACTGCCGACCGTAACGGCTTCTTCTATGTCCTGAACCGTGAAAACGGTGACTTCATCCGTGGTTTCCCGTTTGTTGACAAGATCACCTGGGCCGAAGGTCTGGATGAGAAAGGCCGTCCGGTCTACAAGGACGGTGGCCGTCCGGGTAATCCGCTCGATGCCAAAGAGGGCAAGCAGGGTGAGTCCGTTGTGTCTGCGCCTTCTTTCCTGGGCGGCAAGAACTGGATGCCGATGGCGTACAGCCAGGATACCGGGCTGTTCTACGTACCCTCCAACGAGTGGGAGATGGATATCTGGAACGAACCGATCTCCTACAAGAAAGGGGCTGCCTATCTGGGTGCCGGTTTCACCATCAGGCCGATGAATGAAGAGTATATCGGTGTGCTGCGTGCGATCGATCCGGTTAACGGCAAGGAAGTATGGCGCTACAAGAACTACGCGCCGCTTTGGGGTGGGGTGCTGACCACCAAGGGCAACCTGGTGTTCACTGGTAACCCTGAAGGCTACCTGATGGCATTCGATGCCAAAACCGGCGAGATGCTGTACAAGTTCAACACCGGTTCAGGCATTGTCGGTTCGCCGATTACCTGGGAGATGGATGGTGAGCAGTACGTCTCCGTTGTGTCCGGCTGGGGTGGTGCAGTACCTCTCTGGGGTGGTGAAGTAGCCAAGCGTGTCAAACACCTGAACCAGGGTGGCTCTGTCTGGACCTTCAAACTGCCGAAAAAAAGCTGATCCACTGATACCCGCTGTTTGAAAAAGCCCTGCCGGCTCTGTCGGCAGGGCTTTTTTGTTGAACTTTCAGCTGAGCTTTTAATCTATTAATATCAATTGGATATAAAGCATATCTTATGTTGCACCTGCTTCTGCTACCTTCAGGCAGAGTCGTAATACTCCGGCATTGATACGGTTCAGTCTGCCTCGGTAGTGCGCCTGAAAGCGTGCACAAAACCTTCTGTTGTTGCATATATCAAGGTCTCCCCTTGGGCGAACATCACCCCATCGTAATCACGATGTCATGACCGATGTTTCTATTTGGGGGAAACCATGAACAATAAAAAATTCACCACCAGACTTCTGCCTGCAATGATTGCACTGGGTATGGCGGCCCAGGCTCAGGCCGAGATCAAGCTGTATGATCAGGAAGGTACAACGTTCTCGACCGATGGCCTGATCAACGCTTTCTACGTACACAGTGACAATGATGGCCGCGAGCAGTCTCGTGTCAAAATGGGCTTCCTGCCCAACTGGATCGGTTTCAATTTCGGCAAGGAAACAGGTGACCTGAAACTAGGTGCGCGTTCATCGTTCTGGGTCAGCATCAATGATTCCGATGTAGTGCGCGCCAACAATCAGGGACGAGGCGAGTCTCTGGGTACCGATACCGGCATCGATGTACGTCAGTTCTACGGCACAGTCGATGGTGACTGGGGCCAGGTATTGATCGGTAAGGACTTTGGTCTGTTCAACCGTACCAACATCATGTCAGACGAGTTGCTGCTCGGTTATGGCCAGACTTCTGATGCATTGGGTCTGATTGATGGTGGCAACGTTTCCTTCGGCAACATCGGCAGTGGCTATACCTATCCGTTCCCGAAAGCACAGATCACGTACCGTTCGCCCACCCGCAATGGCCTCCAGCTGGCGGTTGGTATCTTTGATCCAAGCAAATCGTCGGCTGACTCGTCAGAAGATGCACCGCGTTTTGAAGGTGAACTGACCTACACAGTAAACACCGACTCCTTGGACTTCAAAGCGTGGCTGGGTGGCTTGTATCAGAGCTCTGATGACCCAGTGGCCGATACAAGTGTGGATTCGACAGGTGTTTCCTACGGCGCCAACGTCAAATTTGGTGATCTGTCACTGACGGCATCCGGCTTCCAGAGCGAAGGTATCCACCCGGCAGCAATCGACAACTTTGTAGCGGATGAAAGTGTTGAGCTTGATGGGTATCTGGTGCAGGGTTCCTACAGCTTTGGCCCGAACCGTGTAGCCCTTTCATATGGTGAAAACGAAGGTGACAATGGCGCCGACTTCACCTACGAAAATACAGCAGTTGCCTGGTTCTATACTGTGAACAGCAACCTGAAACTGATTGCCGAGTACGACCAGACCGAAATCAGTGGTTCCACTCTGGGTACCGAAAAGAACGATACCATGGCCTTTGGTGCCGTCCTGACCTGGTAAACCTGCAGTACCACTCCTGGCGCGCAGCCGGCTCCCCTTCGCCGTCTGCGCGTTTTTTTGTCTGCCATTTGAAGCAGTACTTTGGGAGTAGATGATCAGTTGGTATCAGACTCCCGCAGCATGGGCCTGTTCAGCCCAAAACCGCTACTTTCATGCTGCTTTTACTGATGTTTGAAGTACTCAAGTAGCATTACCCGCCCCTGTAGTGCTGGCTACAATGTGGGTATACCTATATCTGCGCGAGTGTACCCCTATGAACGCGCCTGTACTGCACAGTCCCGTCCGTTCTGCCATGTCATCGGCACGCGATCCTGAAACGGCATCTCGGGAGTTGGCCACGGCACTTGATCATCCTGAACTTGGTTTCGTTCTTTTTTTCTGCTCGGCAGAGTATGACCTGAATGCACTTGCGCACAGTCTCAATGATGCCTTTGGCGAGGTTCAGCTGGCAGGCTGTACCACTGCAGGTGAGCTGACACCGCGTGGCTACGATCAGGGAACCATCACCGCCATCGGCTTTGATCGTCATCTTTTTGCCGTTGAAGTCGGGCTGATAGAAGAGCTGGAAAAGTTCAGTCTGACCGATGCCCAGTCTGAGGTGGAACGGCTGATCGGGCGCTGTCGTGAGCGTCAGGTTGCACCGATCAAGGGACATACCTTTGCCCTGACGCTGCTGGATGGGCTATCCAGTCAGGAGGAACTGGTGTTGCTGACATTGGATTCAGCACTGGGCAGCATCCCCAATTTTGGTGGCTCGGCGGGTGATGATATTCATCTGACCGGTACCCATGTATTTGCCGGTGGCGAGTTCCGGACCCGTGCAGCGGTGGTTGTGATGATCAATACGCCGTTGGACTTTGAGGTCTTCAGTACGCACCACATGCATAGTCTGGAACAGAAGCTGATCGTAACCCGTGCAGATGCCGCCAGTCGTACCGTATACGAGCTGAATGCCGAGCCGGCTGCGCTGGAATATGCCCGCCTGCTGGGACTGAACCCCGAACAACTCGATTTCAAGACTTTTGCACTCAATCCTCTGGCTGTGCGCATCGGGCAGGAGTATTACGTGCGCTCCATTCAAAAGGTCAATCCTGACCTGAGTTTGACCTTCTATTGCGCCGTCGAGAACGGCATCGTTTTGACCGCCATGCAGCCTGGCGAAATGCTGCAGGACCTTTCTCACCGCCTTGAACAGATTGAAAGCACTTTGGGTGAACCGCTGATTACTATCGGCTGTGACTGCTTTCTGCGCCGGCTGGAAGCGGAGTATACCGGGCAGGCACAGAAGACATCCGAACTGCTGACCCGGCATCAGGTAATCGGCTTTAACACCTATGGTGAGCAGTTTGATGGCATGCATATCAATCAGACCTTTACCGGGGTCGTGATCGGCAGGGCGCAGCATGGCTACTGATATCGAAAAGGCACAGCTGGAAGCGCGTATCGCAGAGCTTGAGCAAGACAATACCAAGCTGCGTCGCATGAAACAGGCGTTGATCGAACGGGTCGAGTCCAGCAGTACAGTACGTACGGCGCCGTATGCCGCGTTTGAGCATTCGGTAGTGCTGGCCGAGCAGGTGCGTGAGCGCACCGAAGCATTGAATGCGGCATTGGCAGAACTCAAACACAGTAACATGGCGCTGAAGCAGGCCAATCAGGAGGCAGCCACGGCGCACCAGCGACTGATTGACGCCATCGAAAGCATCTCGGACGCCTTTGTACTGTTTGATGCCGAACGGCGTATCGTGCTGTTCAACAGCCGCTTTCGTGACTATTGGCAGGGCACGCAAACTCGTATTGAGCGGGGCATCACCATCCATGATGTGCGCCGTCTTGCGCTGGAGCGTGGTGTAATCGCCGAAGAGCATGTGGGTCAGGGGGATGAGGCGACCGTATATCATCTTTCTGATGGCCGCTGGGTGCAGATGAACGAGCGTCATACCAATGATGGCGGTCTTGTGATCCTGTACACCGATATTACCGACCTGAAGGCGAGTGAGACCGCTCGGCGTGAGCAGGCGCTGGCACAAAAAAGCCGGCTACTGCAGCGTACCGTTGATAATCTGTCCCAGGGGGTGGCGCTGATTAATCCGGAGGGCGAGCTGGAAGTCTGGAATGACCGCTTTGCCGAGCTGACCGGACTCAGCCCGGTCAGCAGCGTCCCGTTTGAATCTTTGATGGGTGCCAGTGAAGTGCAGCTGCTGACACCCGACACGCTCAGTGCACACGGCCGACCGCTGCTGGAAACCGAACAGCACCTGGCGGATGGTCGAGTACTGGAGATTCGTACCCACCCGATGCCGTCCGGTGGCTTTGTGAATACCTATACGGATATCACCGAACGCCATCGTTATGCTGAAACCCTGCGCGAAAACGAAAACTGGCTGCGCCTGATTACCGACCATGTGCCGGCGCTGATCGCCTATGTGGGCGGTGAAGGACATTTCCAGTTCACCAACCAGGTTTATGATGACTGGTATGGCTGGCCTCGAGGAAGTCTGATCGGACAGAGCATTCGTCAGGTACACGGTGAGCAGCAGTATGCTCGGCTGGAGCCGTATATCCGCCAGACCATGAGCGGGCAGAATGCCACCTTCGAAATTGATGAGCAGAATGCGGCAGGTGAAAACCGGCACATGCTCAAATCCTATGTAGCCAATATTGATGCTGCGGGCAACACGGTTGGTTTCTTTGTGCTGATCCGTGATATCACTGAACGCAAACGAACCGCGCTTGCGCTGCAGCAAGCCTATCAGAACCTTGAGCAGCGCGTACGCGAACGTACCTCGGAGCTGACTGGGGTTAACCTGCAGCTGCGACAGGAGATCGAGGAGCGTATGTCGATCGAGGCGCGGTTGCTGGAGGCCAAGCAGGACGCCGAACAGGCTAACCTGTCCAAAACCAAGTTTCTTGCGGCGGTCAGTCACGATCTGCTGCAGCCGCTCAATGCAGCACGCCTGTTTACCGGTGCCTTGCTGGAACAACCCATGCCGGAGCGCATTCGCAGCCTGATCAGCTCTGTCAGCAATTCCCTGCAGGATGTGGAAACCTTGCTGGGTACGCTGGTTGATATTTCCCGCCTGGACGCGGGTGTCATCAAGCCTGATGTATCCGCTTTCAGGCTCAATGAATTGCTGGATACATTGGCAGCGGAGTATCACCAGATGGCTGCGGCCGAAGGGCTGTCATTCCGCTTTGCAGGCAGTGACCGGGTCGTACTCAGTGACGCAACGCTGCTGGCCCGTATTCTGCGCAACTTTCTGACCAACGCACTGCGCTATACCGACAAGGGCGGGAAAATCCTGTTGGGTTGCCGTCGCAGAGGAGAGCGGGTGTTGATTGAGGTCTGGGATACCGGTTCTGGCATTCCCGAGGACAAGCTGACGGAAATATTCCAGGAATTTCGTCGTATCCGTAACGGCAATCAGCATCAGGACAAAGGGCTGGGGCTGGGCCTTGCCATTGTCGACAAGATCGGCCGTATGCTGGATCACCCGATCAGGGTGAGATCAGTCGAGGGCAGGGGCTCGGTGTTTTCGGTAGAAGTGCCGGCAGGTCGGTTGTTGCCACAATCCTTCCAGGCGCCGTTTTCGGACCCGAGCATTCATGCCCGGCTGGAGGGAGCGCGCATCTGGATGATCGACAACGATCCCGCCATCTGTGCCGGCATGGCCACGCTGCTGACAGGTTGGGGCTGTGAAGTGGTGACGGCGCTGGGGCTGGACGATCTGCAGCAGCAGGTATCCATTGGCAGCGCCGGGCTGGACATTCTGATTGCTGATTACCATCTGGATGACGGCGCGACCGGTGATGAGCTGGTACGTGAGGTGCTGAGTCTGCGGGCGGACCAGCCGCCGGTATTGATGATCACGGCCAACTACAGCAACGAGCTGAAACAGGAAGTGAAGGCTCAGGGGTATCTGCTGATGAACAAGCCGGTCAAGCCGCTGAAGCTGAAGGCTACACTGGCCCACTTGCTGCAACGCCGGCAACAGCCGGCGTAAGCAGAGAGTAGATGCTTCAGCGCCGCAGATACTGGGCGAAGTCGATATCGCTGGCCGAGAGGATCGCCTGAACTCGGTTATGTACACCGAGTTTGCGCAGAATGGCCGAAACGTGGGCCTTGACGGTCGTTTCGGCAATATGGAGGTTGTAGGCGATCTGCTTATTGGACTCCCCCTTGGCCATCCGTTCCAGCACAAGCAGCTGACGACGAGTCAAAGAAGAGAGGAGTTCCGGTGCAATCTGGGGGTTGTCGTTGCCGCGTCGGTTGCGGCGTCCTTCCTGTCCGCTCTGGCGGATAATGTCAGATGGCAGGTAGACGTTTCCGTCCAGGATCTGCTGCAGGGCTTCGGTCATCTGGTTGCGCGGTGATGATTTTGAGATGAAGCCAACGGCACCGCAGGTGATGGCCTGCAGTACGATCTGTTTGTCATCCTCGGCTGAAACAATCACAACGGGTACGGTGGGTGCCTCGTTGCGCAGTGAAATGAGCCCGTTGAGACCATTCATCCCGGGCATGTTGAGATCCAGCAACACCAGGTCCAGATCATCGTGTTCCTGGGCCAGGGCAAGGGCGGTCTCAAGGTTTTCGGTTTCCAGTGTTTCGGTATCAGGGAAGCCTGATTCGATCACATTGGTGATCGCTTCCCGGAACAGTGGGTGGTCATCAGCGATAAGAATCTTGTACACGGGTATGTTCCCCTTTTATCTTTATTATTAAGAACTTCAGAGACCTTCCGTGTCAAACTTTTCAGTAGTCGGCCGGTAATGGCACGGGGGTTCCGGTGACCAGATCGAGTTCGGCTTCGCGCCAGCCGTCAGTCCCTTCTGCATACCAGTACAGATTTTGGTAGCCCCAGCTGTGGGCGCGTTTGACAGCATTCCATGACATCCAGCAGTCAGCCGTGCAGTACAGTATGACCGGTCTCAATGGATCGCCACCGGTTGCCTGTTCCAGCTGAGTGCTGAAGTACCGCTCCAGTCGTTCACCGGGTTCGCCCAGTCCTACGTTGGGCAACCAAATACTGCCGGGCAGGTGCAGTCGGGGTTTGGTAATCAGAAAAATACCGTCCTGCCATCCTACCGGCTGTACATCGACCAGTACCGGCTTTTTCGGTTGCTCCAGCAAACTGCGAACACCCGCGGTATCGACTCGAGTGCCACCCTCTACCGGTATCGCAGGCGGGCTGCGATAGTGGGCGATGCGATAGCCGTCCCATGAAAAATAGAGCCGGTCGTCAGGGTCTATCTCGGCCGCGGCGGTCGCAGTAAGCCCGGCAAGCAGGGCTGTTATGACTGATAGTCTTGCAAGCAGATGCATGGTGTAACTCCGTTACGACTATTAGACTCCTGCTGCCGGGTACTATGAATTCGACCTTGGGGGCGCCAAACCGGTACTTAAGTAGTAAAAAACCGTTTGTATCACAAGGTTGATCTGACCCTGAACATTGTTACGGCCACATGGCGGCACTATCATACCTGCATCCAACTGACAGAGAAGCAAGATGTTTCAGGAAAGACGCATATCTCCCCGCGTGCACTGTAGC
The DNA here is from genome assembly GCF_017310015.1 of Marinobacterium iners. Classification (NCBI taxonomy): domain Bacteria; kingdom Pseudomonadati; phylum Pseudomonadota; class Gammaproteobacteria; order Oceanospirillales; family Oceanospirillaceae; genus Marinobacterium; species Marinobacterium iners. The sequence goes on along the minus strand of NZ_CP022297.1, from coordinate 2,054,080 downwards.
CTGCCGGCAGAAATTGAAACCTCGGCAGGGGTGATGATCGATGTGAATCTGGTAAACATCAGCCGCAGTGGTTTCCATGTTGAGGGTGGTGAGGTGCTGGCCGGGTTACAACCGCCACAGGGATTGGGGGCCACCGAGGTCTGGCTGCATTTCGGGCTTGGGCAGGGTCCGTTGCATTGCCACTGCCGTATTGTGTACAAGCGGCGCAATTCTCATGACAGCATCGGTTTGGGTCTGCACATTGTGTCGACAGACCCTGACTCACTCACGCTGATCGACCGTTTTGTGCTCGACCGTCTCAGTTGAATACTGTTCAGCATCCTGCACCCGTGCTGCCTGCTGCTGCAGGCGGTACAGTCTTGCATAACGCCCTTGCTCGGCCCGCATTAGTGTTCGGTGTGAACCGGACTCAACAATCTCGCCATTGACCAGCAGCAGGATGTTGTCTGCCTCACGAATAGTGGAAAGGCGATGGGCAATCACAACAAGACTTACCTTACCATGCAGTTCGTGCAATGCTCGCTGCACCACCTGTTCTGTTTCGCTGTCGACGCTCGCCGTGGCCTCATCCAACAGCAGAACGCGCGGAGAACCTGCCAGTGCACGGGCGATGACCAGCTGCTGGCGCTGACCAGTCGAGAGCCGAGTCCCACGTTCCCCCAGCAATGTATGCATTCCCTGTGGCAGCTGTTGGATCATCGGCAACAGATGGGCCTGAGCGGCTGCCTGTTCGATGGCAACATCGCCAAGACCGCGCCCCATGTCGATATTGTCACGAATGCTGCCTGCAACGATGAATGGTTCCTGTGGAATCAGACCGATGCCATCACGCAGGGCAGCATTGCTCAGCGACTGCAGGGGCTGGTCGTCGATTCGAATCGTACCTCTGTCGGGAGCGTAGTAGCGCAGCAGCAGACTCAGCAGCGTGCTCTTGCCGCTGCCGGTGGGGCCTGCAATGCCCAGAAACTGGCCAGGCGGAAGGTCAAAACTGATTCCACGCAGAACCGGCTTCTCCGGTTGATAACCAAAGCCCAGCTGCTGCACTTGAATGTGCCCCTTGCTGACAGAACCCGTGCCGGGTTGACTGAGAGCGTTGTCTTCCGGTTCGTCCAGCAACTCCTGCACACGGCGTCCGGCAATCATCGCCTGCTGGTAAAGGTTGAAACGCTGAGTAATCTCTGCCAGTGGTTCGGTGAAACGTCCCAGCAGGTTGATGAAAGCGTACAGCACACCGATCTCGAGGGTTTGCTCGGCAGGTTGTAAACCAAACCCCCAGATCACGGCGACAAGCACCAGTACGCTCATCAGGTCGATGGCCGGCCGCAACAGGGCCGCGCTGATGCTAATGGTGCGCAGGCGTGACTGATAGTAAGGCTGGTTAAGCGTTTCAAACCGGTTGATAAACCGGCTCTGCTGCCCGGATGCCTGAATCACGCCCATGCCACTGATCGACTCGCTGACCAGTCCGTTGATCTCCGAGCGCAGCTGTCGCTGGCGTGATACGGCGGCACCGCTGGCGCGCTGGTAAAGCCAGATCAGTCCGACCACAGCGGGTATCATCAGCAGTGCAATCAGCATCAGGAACGTATCCAATACGGCCATTGCGATCAGGATGCCTACCAGAAGCACGGTGTTGGTCAGTACTACTGACAGGAACTGCACGTACAGATCCTTTATCGATTCGGTGTCATTGGTGATGCGGCTGACCACCTGACCTGTAATGGCATGGTCAAACCATCCAAGCGGCAGGCACAAGGCACGTCTGAAAGCCCGTTCGCGGATATCCTGCACCGCCACCAGTGCCATGTCGGTAAATTTCATGGTCTGATGGAAGCGCAGCCAGGCGGCCAGTATCTGTACCAGCAGGTATCCACCCAGCAGCAGTCCAACCGGCTGCCACTGCAGGTTGCCGGGCATCAGGTAATCATCTATGTAAACCTTGGCCAGCAGCGGGCCGGCCACATCAGCAGCAGTGGCCAGCACCAGTAAAATCAAAGCCTTGACCAGCAGCGGACGGTCACGGCGGATATAATCGAACAGCAGGCTGAAAGCGCGTCTAGCCTGGCTGCGCTCAGTGGCTGACATCGGTTTCTTCCTCCATCTGCTGGTAGGTCCACATGCGACTGTACCAGCCGTCAGTGGCAAGAAGCTGCTCATGAGTCCCGGTCTCGTCGGGGTGGCCGTGTTGCAATACCAGAATGCTGTCACAGTCTCGCAGCGCACTCAGGCGATGGCTGATCACAATCAGGCTGCGCCGCACACTGGCCTGTTGCAGGCGCTGCAGAATGCGTTTCTCGGTATCAAGGTCAACCGCCGAAAGGGAGTCATCCAGCACCAGCACAGGGGCCGGGGCCAGCAGCGCGCGCGCCAGCGCGACACGCTGGCGCTGGCCTCCGGACAGGGTAACGCCACGTTCGCCGACCGGTGTGTCATAGCCCTTTGGCAAACGTTCGATATCTTCATCGACGGATGCCAGCCATGCTGCGTGGCGTATCGCTTGAGGGCTTGCATTCGGCTGGCTCAAGGCAATGTTTTCCGCCACCGTCAGGCTGAACAGGAAAGGGTCCTGCGGCACCCATGCGAAGCAGCTGCGCAGGGCCTGCAACGGGTAATCCGCAACGGCATGGTCGCCCAGCAGCAGCTGCTGTGGACTATCGGCCTCACGGTAGCGCATCAGTAACTGGATTAAGGTGCTTTTGCCAGCACCGGTAGGGCCGGCGATGCCAAGGCGGCTGCCCGGCGGCAGATCAAAACTTACGTCCTGCAATGCGGGCGTATCACTGCCGGGGTAGGTGAAGCTGAGAGCCTCGGCTGTCAGGGATGTTTCACTGACCGGCTGCTGCCCCTGGTCCTTGATGGAGTCGGGCGTTTGCAAGGTCGCGTCGACCCGTTTCCAGGCGGCACTGCCGCGTTCGATGATATTGAGCAGCCAGCCGAACGCCCACATGGGCCAAATCAGCTGACCCAAGTAGAGGGTGAAACCGGTCAGTTCACCGATGCTGAGCTCCTCGGTGCTGATCAACCAGCTGCCACCGGCCAGAGTGAGAAGCAGAGAGGCGCTCATGCACAGAAAGATCAGTGGGTCGAACAGGGCCTCGCTGCGGGCTACATCATAGTTGGCCTTCGCGGCGCGATGGGTGATGGCGGCGTAATCATCGAACTCCTGCTGCTCGCGTCCAAGTGCTCGAATCATGCGAATGCCAGAGAGTGCTTCCTGGGTTCGGTCATTCAGTGCGGAGAACTGTTCCAGTGCTTCATTGAACTGGTGGTGGATACGGTTGGACAGGCGATGGAAACCAAATGCCATAACGGGGAAGGGCAATAATGCGATCAGGGTCAGGCGCCAGTCGATCACGGCTGCCATCATGATCATCACCAGCACAAAGGTCAGCAGGCCATCAAATCCTGACAGTATCCCTTCGCCTGCTGCCATCTCAATCGCATCTATATCGTTTGTGGCCCGTGCCATCAGGTCGCCGGTATTGTGTTCGGCATAAAAGGCGTCCCCCTGTCGGGTCAACCGTTGATAAAAACGGCTGCGCAGCAGGTTACCCAGCCGATAGGCGGTTCCGAACAGTATTTGACGCCAGGTGAAGCGCAGTACGTAAATCGCCAGAGCGCAGCCAAGCAGCAGCCAGAGGATGCGGCTGTGGCTCTGGTTGTCACCGGCAGCGAGATGGTCAACGCTTTGCCCTACCAGCCAGGGAATGCTGAGATTGAGCATGGCAACCAGTGACAGCAGTAACAGAGCTACCGAATAGGTGCGCCAGTGTTCGCGAAAGAACCAGCTCAATTGTTGAAACGGTTGCATGGCATCCTGTCGAATTTCAAAGTGATATGATGGACGGCAGTTTCATTCAGGAGAATACCGCATGAGTCTGATTCGGCGATGGCATCTGGTGTTACTTGCCCTGATCGTTGTTCTGTTGTGGATGGGACGTTCCCATTCACCGGTACCAGAGTCGTCTGAGCTGCCGCAGGTGTCATTGGCACCTGTGTCTGCCGAGCCGCTGCAACAGAATTTAACCCCGCCAGCCGAGCTTGAATTCGGGCAGTATTCGCTGCGTCTGTTGGCCGAGTTCGCGCTGGAAGCCCGGGTGCTGGCTCGAGAGCGCTATCGAATGGGGCGTGAGGCAGATCTTTCCCCCTGGGACTTCGCGCTGGGCTGGGGGCGTATGGCCGAGCCGGAAATTGCGCGTCAGTTTACCATACGTCAGTCGGGTCGATGGTATTACTGGCGCACCGAACAGTTGCCGATTCCCCAGCGTGAAGTTGAGATCAGCAGTGCCAATATGCACCTGATTCCGGCCAACGATCAAGTCAGAGAGGCACTGGATCATGTCAATTCCGGCAGCACGGTAAGCCTGCGCGGGTTTCTGGTTGAGGCCCGCGGCGAAGACGGCTGGCGCTGGCGCAGCTCCATGTCGCGGGAAGATACCGGCGATGGCGCCTGCGAACTCATTCTGGTGACTGATGTGCTCTGATCTCCTGCCGTAGCGGCGCCTTGCGCTGCTCTGCGCGGATATTGATCAGGTTGCCGCTGAACATCAGCGCAGTGCCCGCCAGTACATACCAGTCGATCAGTTCCTGATAAAACAGATAACCTACCAGTGCGATCAGGGGCAGACGCATGAAGTCCATCGGTACAACAACAGTCGCGTCAGCCAGTTTGAATGCGCGTGCCATACAGTAATGTGCACTCATGGCGGTGACGCCGACGACCAGTATCCAGGGCAAAGCTTCAAGGGTAGGGCTTTTCCAGTCAAGCAGTGATGGGACCATGCCGAAGGGAAGCTGCATCAGGGTCATGTAGAACAGGATGCACAGTGGGGTGTCGGTGCGAGTCAGTGACTTGGTCTGAATGTAAGAGAGAGCATAGCCGAAAGCGCCTGCCAATACGGCCAGTGAGGCCGGGTGCAGCACGCCCATGCCGGGGCGCAGTATCAGCAGCAGGCCGGCAATACCCAGCGCCACCGCCAGCACTCTGGGCAGTGTAAGTCGCTCACCCAGCAGCAGCCAGGCCAGCAGGGCCGTCCAGACAGGAGTGGTGAACTCGATGGCGATCACCTCCGCCAGCGATATCCAGGCCAGGCCATAAAACCAGCCATACTGACCACCGAAATGAGCGATGTTGCGCACCAGGTGCGCGCCGGGACGGGTGGTGCGCAGCTGTTCAATGCCGGTTTTGGCCACCAGTGCACCGATCAGGACAACGCCAATTACGCTGCGGAAAAACAGAATTTGGTAAGTGGTATATTCAGCTGTCAACTCACGTCCGGAAACAGCCATGGCCATGAACGAGAACAGTGCGCCGGTCATCCAGAGCGCAGCCAGAAATGCCGGGTGACGATCCTTCAACATTACAGCTCCTGAAATGCAAAACGGCATTCTCTCAGCTGCAGCGGGTATCGTCTATCCGGAATCTGCAACTGTTGGCGTGGGTGTGTACCGCGATGAGGCTAGCTGTTGGTGTGGGTAATCAGGTTGGCCTGCATCGAGTCACTGCGCAGCAGGTCAGCAAGCGTGTACTCCTTGAGGGTATCGAAAAAAGCCTGCTGAGCACGGGCAAGGGCACCTTGGAGAGTGCATTGACCGGCAAGACGGCAGGGCTGGCTGTTGCAGTCCACCAGCGGGGATGTACCTTCGGAATGGGCTACCACTTCACCGATGTTAATCTGCTCGGGGGGGCGGGCAAGGCAAATGCCCCCTTTCTTGCCGCGGAAGGTACTCAAATAGCCCCGTTTGCCAAGAGCGTGAACAACCTTGCGCAGGTGCTCGATCGAGATGTCATAGAATGTCGCGATTTCACTCAGGGTCGAGAGACGATCGGTATGGGTTGCGACATAGAACAGGACTCGGAGCGTATAATCGCTGAAACGGCTCAGTTGCATCGTGATACCCGACTTAATATAAGGATATGATGATACAAGATAACGCTCGGGACCGAAACTTTTCGTTATATGAATCATCAACGCCTGAGGGGGCTTGCGTTCAGGTCGGTAAAACGTTAACAATAGCTGTCAACATACCTAATATTCAGAAGGCGCCTCACGGGGGCGCCTTCTCAGTTTTGAACGTTGTCATGCATCACCCGATCAGTACTCAGAAACCTGCGGCCTGTCTTGTTCAGGCCCCGCCAACCTGCCGCTGACGCTGATAGACCTGTATCAGCACGGTACAGGTCGTCGGGTGCACTTCGCTTTTTCCACTGATCCCTTTTATTTATCGTTGTACCTCAAGCCAGGTACAACCTGTTGTCACAATGATGGAGTTGAAAATGGCTGAAATGCCCGGAATCAAGGTGTCCGAGAAGGACGTTGACCAACTGGAAGCCATGCTGGAGCGGAAAGAGCACCGGGACAATCCCGCACTGGATGGCTTGCGGACGGAGCTGGAGCGTGCCGACATTGTGCCGCTTGAACAGCTGCCGGATGATGTGGTGCGGATGAACTCCACCGTGACCTTCAAGGTGGAGGAAAGTGACAAAACATTCCAGCGTACGCTGTGCTACCCGCATCAGATGGCTGGCCGTGAAGACGGGATCTCAATTGTGGCGCCGATAGGGTCAGCGCTGCTGGGGCTGGAAGTGGGGCAGACCATCGACTGGCGCCTGCCGGATGGCAAACACAGCCACGTGCGTATTATCGAAGTCAGCCATGCATGAGTGCTGATGTGCGCCCTCCTGCAGCAGGCAGGCGTACGACGCAACAAAAAGGCCGGTCATCATGACCGGCCTTTTGCGTAATGGGACAAGCCCGATTCAGCCCTTGTTGCGCAGGTCAGACACACGCTGTGCCTTGCCTTCGGAGCGGGCAATGGTACCCGGCTCACCGATGGTGATGCGGGTGCTGATGCCGATGTAGGACTTGATGTGGTGCGACAGCTCCTTGGTGACGGCATCCTTGTTGGCTGCAGTCGCTGCCGGAGTCAGTTCCACCTTCACTTCAACCATGTCCAGGTTGCCGTTCTTGGTGACAACGATCTCATAGTGGGGCGCCAGTGCTTCGACCTTGAGAATCTGCTCTTCGATCTGGGTCGGGAACACGTTCACCCCACGGATGATCAGCATGTCATCGGAACGACCGGTAATCTTGTCGATGCGACGCATGGAGCGAGCGGTGCCCGGCAGCAGGCGAGTCAGGTCGCGAGTGCGGTAACGCACAACCGGCATCGCTTCCTTGGTCAGAGACGTGAACACCAGTTCACCGTACTCGCCATCCGGCAGTACTTCGCCGGTGTTCGGATCGATGATCTCCGGATAGAAGTGGTCTTCCCAAATGGTGGGGCCGTCTTTGGTTTCGATACACTCCATCGCCACACCCGGTCCCATGACTTCGGACAGGCCGTAGATGTCGACCGCATCGATACCGGCACGCTCTTCGATGCTCTTGCGCATCTCACCGGTCCAGGGCTCGGCGCCGAAGATACCGGTACGCAGACGGATCTTGCGAGGGTCTACGCCCTGGCGTTCCATCTCATCCAGAATGTTCAGGAAGTAGGACGGAGTCACCATGATCAGATCCGGCTCGAAATCCTGAATCAGCTGAACCTGCTTCTCGGTCTGGCCGCCTGACATCGGGATGACGGTGCAGCCCAGGCGCTCGGCACCGTAATGTGCGCCCAGACCACCGGTAAACAGGCCGTAACCATAGGCAACGTGAACCTTGTCACCGCGGTGGCCGCCAGCAGCGCGGATGGAGCGTGCAACTACGTTGGCCCAGGTGTCGATATCGTTCTGGGAATAACCCACTACGGTCGGCTTGCCGGTCGTACCGGAAGAGGCGTGGATACGCACTACATCTTCCATCGGAATGGCGAACATGCCGTATGGATAGTTGTCGCGCAGATCCTGCTTGGTGGTGAACGGGAAGTGCTTCAGGTCTTCCAGAGACTTAAGCTCGTGCGGGTGCACACCCTTTTCATCACACTTCTGTTTGAAGTGGGGTACGTTGTTATAGGCGTGCGCCAGGCTCCAGCGCATACGGCGCAGCTGCAGAGAACGCAGTTCGTCGATGCTGGCTGTTTCGATTTCTTCAAGGGAACCGCGCATCATTGGCTGTTGATAGTTCATGCTTATTATTATCCCGTTGCTTGTAGGTTAATAATTATTAGATTCCTGAAGCCGCAGCATCAGACTCGTTCAATAATTGTTGCAATACCCTGGCCGACACCGATGCACATCATGCACAGTGCATAACGGCCACCGGTACGGTGCAGTTCGTACATGGCAGTTGTGATCAAGCGCGCACCACTCATGCCCAGCGGATGCCCCAGAGAGATGGCGCCGCCGTTGGGATTAACGTGTGCCGCATCGTCCGGCAGACCCAGATCGCGGGTGACGGCCAGTGCCTGAGCAGCAAACGCTTCGTTCAGCTCGATGACGTCCATATCTTCAATTTTGAGCCCGGCCTTGGCCAGAACCTTGCGTGCGGCCGGTGCCGGACCGAAGCCCATGATGCGTGGTTCAACACCAGCTGTCGCCATGGCGACAATGCGCGCTTTCGGTGTCAGGCCGTGGGCCTTGGCGGCTTCAGCGGAGGCGATCAGCAGGGCACAGGCACCATCATTGACGCCGGACGCGTTACCCGCCGTTACGGAACCGCCAGCTCTGAACGGTGCTTTTAGCCCCGCCAGGATTTCCATGGTGGTATCGGCACGGGGGTGCTCGTCAGTGTCAACGACCTTGGGGTCACCCTTACGCTGGGGAATGGTGACCGGCACGATCTCCTGGGACAGTTTGCCATTCTGTTGAGCAGTAGCGGTGCGCTGCTGGCTGCGGAAGGCAAAGGCGTCCTGATCCTCACGGCTTACATTGAAGTCGGCCGCAACGTTCTCGGCGGTTTCCGGCATGGAGTCCACGCCGTACTGAGATTTCATCAGCGGGTTGATGAAACGCCAGCCGATAGTGGTGTCATACAGACCATTCGGATTGCGGGTAAAAGCGGATTCGGCCTTACCCATCACAAAAGGTGCGCGGGACATGGACTCGACGCCGCCGGCGATCATCAGTTCACAGTCACCGGACTTGATGGAACGGGCCGCAAGGCCAACTGCATCCATGCCGGAACCGCACAGACGGTTAACGGTCGTGCCTGGAACGCTCACCGGCAGGCCAGCCAGCAGAGAGGACATGCGTGCTACGTTGCGGTTGTCTTCACCGGCCTGGTTGGCACAACCGTAGATCACGTCATCCACCTGGCTCCAGTCAACATCCGGGTTACGCTGCATCAGCGCCTGCATCGGAATGGCGCCCAGGTCATCGGCGCGCACGCCGGCAAGAGCACCGGCATAACGACCGATCGGCGTGCGGATCGCATCACAGATAAAAGCGTCTTTCATTGGGTTTCTCCTCAGGCCGTGGTCTCGTCTTCCGGGATGACACTACCCTTGATCTGGTAGGACTTGCCGCGGAAGAAAGCCAGCTCTTCATTGTTCTGGTTATAGACAGTGATGTCATACACGCCGGTGCGTCCCTTGCGTTGACGCTCCTGTGCAACCGCGGTGAGACGATCACCGAGGAAGCCGGGAGCGACGTATTCAATGCTGCAACCGCTGGCAACCGTTACTTTATTGTAGCTGTTGCAGGAGTGGGCAAAGGCCGTGTCTGACAAGGCGAAAATAAAGCCGCCGTGACACATGCCGTGACCGTTCAGCATATCCTTGCGTACGGTCATGCTCAGACGGGCATAGCCGGGGCGAGTCTCGTCAATGCTGATCTCAAGTCCCTGTGCGGCATAGTCAGTGGTATGCATTGCTTCGCTGCAGGCAACGGCAAGTTGCTCCGGAGTCATATTGTCAACGCTCATGCCTTACGCCCTCCTGCAACCTTTCGCAGCAGCAGGGGAGACGGACGATAGCGGTCTTCACCATAGCTGGCGCCAATGTTGCGCAGCACATTCAGAATGCGGCCTAGGCCTACTTCCGTTGCCCAGCTGATCGGCCCGCGCGGATAGTTGACACCACCCTGCATGGCGATATCGACCGCTTCCTCGTTGCATACCTGCTGATTGACGGCGTCGAAGCCTTCGTTGGCCAGCATGGCCAGGGTGCGCATCACGATCATACCCGGGATATCATCGATCACGCTGACCGCCTTGCCGGCCGCCTGGAACAGGCCGGTGGCCTGGCGTACGGCGTCGGCATCGGCCTGATCAGCCGGAGCCAGCGCAATGCGGGTTGAGGCCGCGTAATCCAGTGCCAGATCAAACTGAATCAGGTTGCGGTAGCCGGTCTCGGCGGCACGGACGGTGCTGAACTGGCCATTGGTCAGGACCAGTGTGGCATCACCGACGCGGATGCGGCCATCGCCTTCGGTGCGAATCACTTCAATACCGGCGGCTTCAAACTGAGCGACCAGCGGCTCGGCAACACCCAGCTCACCCTCGATGGTAACGCTGGCCGGCTTTTCAGCAGCTTCGGCCGTCTGAGGCTGAGGCTTGACCGCGCCTTCCCTGTAGTCGTAGAAGCCCTTGCCGCTCTTGCGGCCGAAGTGACCGGCATTGACCAGTTCAAGCTGAATCAGGGAGGGCAGGAAACGCTGGTCGTTGTAGTAGGCCGCGAACACGGAGGAGGTCACCGCATAGTTCACGTCATGGCCGATCAGGTCGGTCAGCTCGAACGGCCCCATACGGAAACCTCCGGCTTCACGAATGACCGCGTCGATGGTGGCGTTATCAGCACCGCCTTCCTGCGAGATACGGAAACCTTCTGCATAGAAGGGGCGCGCTACACGGTTAACGATAAAGCCCGGTGTAGACTTGGCATGAACCGGCTTCTTGCCCCAGCTGGCGGACAGGCTATAAATGGCATCGGCCACGTCCTGGCGTGTATCCAGACCGCTGATCACTTCCACCAGCTTCATGATCGGAGCCGGGTTGAAGAAATGCATGCCCACCAGGTTCTGCGGACGCTTCAGCGTGCTGCCTATGGCGGTTACGGAAATGGAGGAGGTGTTGGTGGCCAGTACCGTGCTTTCGGAACAGATCTCTTCCAGCTTTCCGAATACGCTCTGCTTCACGTCCAGCCGCTCGACAATGGCTTCAATCACCAATGCGGCGGGAGCCATCTCTTCAAGCGAGGCGATGGGAGTGATGCGTGCAACCAGCGCTTCAACCGCTTCTGCCGTCATCTTGCCGCGCTCGACCAACTTCTGCAGCCCCTTGGCAACGCCGTCACGACCGCGAGCGGCTGCGCCTTCAGCGGCATCAAACAGCAATACCGGGTGACCGGCCTGAGCCGCTACCTGAGCGATACCGGCACCCATGGTACCTGCACCAATTACACCAATAACGGAATTAGTATCAAACATGGATCACTTGCCTTTGAAGTCGGGCTGACGTTTTTCCATGAACGCTTTGACGCCTTCACGGTAGTCTTCGGTGCGACCAGCCAAAGTCTGCAGGTCACGTTCAAGATCCAGCTGCTCATCGAAGCTGTTGTCCCAGCTGGACTGAATGGCACGCTTGATCAGAGCCAGACCCTTGGTTGGCTGAGTCGCCAGACGCTTGGCCATGGAGAGTGCTTCATCCTTCAGCTGCTCGTCATCGATCACCTGCCAGATCATGCCCCAGCTCTGAGCCTGTTCGGCACTGATTTTGTCACCCAACATGGACAGGGCCATGGCGCGGGCGTGGCCGACCAGACGCGGCAGCGTCCAGGTGCCGCCGGAGTCCGGCACGAGACCAATCTTGCAAAATGCCTGAATGAAGGAGGCGGAGCGCGCTGCCAGTACGATGTCGCAGGCAAAGGCGATGTTGGCACCCGCGCCAGCGGCAACGCCGTTTACGGCACAGATAACCGGCATTTCGAGGCCCTGCAGGGTCCGGATCAGTGGGTTGTAGTTTTTCTCGATGGACTCGCCCAGATTCGGCATCTCGGCATTGGGATCCACGTTACGATCGCTCAGGTCCTGGCCGGCGCAGAAACCGCGACCATTACCGGTGATCAGCAGGCAGCGGACACTGCCATCTTTCTTCACCTGCTTCAGCGCATCGCGAACTTCGCCATGCATCTGAGTGTTGAAACTGTTCATCCGATCAGGACGGTTCAGGGTCAGTACTGCAACCCCTTCGGTAATTTCAAATTCGATGGTTTCGTATGCCATGGCGGTTATTTTCCTGTGAAGTTCGGTTTACGTTTTTCCATGAACGCAGCGATGCCTTCATTGCGGTCTTCAGTGGCGGCGAGCAGGGTGAACGCCTTGCGCTCAAGGCTCAGGCCGCTGTCCAAAGTGGTATCGTATGCCTTGAGCAAAACTTCCTTGGCCTGGCGTACGGCAATGGGCGGCTTGGTTGCGATCTTGCGCGCCAGTTCAGTTGCACGCTCCAGTGAACGCTCCGGAATGGTAACTTCGCTGATCAATCCGAAGTCCCGAGCCTGCTGGGCAGAAATGAATTCGCCGGACAGCACCAGCTGCATCGCCATCGATTTGCCGACGGTGCGAATCAGGCGCTGTGTACCCCCGGCGCCGGGAATAATACCAAGATTGATTTCCGGCTGGCCAAACTGGGCATTGTCACCGGCAATCACGATGTCGGCATGCATCACCAGTTCGCAGCCGCCACCCAGTGCAAAACCGTTTACGGCGGCGATCAGGGGCTTGGGGAATTGGGCAATACGACGCCAGTGCTGAACGCGCGGATCGTTAAGTACGCCCACAGCGTCAAGTGCCGCCATTTCCTTGATGTCAGCCCCGGCGGCAAAGACCTTTTCGTTGCCAGTGATGACAACAGCGCGGACACTGTCATTGTCACTGCACTGCTGGAGTACGTCCGCCAGCTCGCTGAGCAGCTGGGTACGCAGCGCGTTGTAGGCTTCCGGACGGTTGAGGGTGATGGTCAGAACACCATCAACGACCTCAGAAACAAGGATGTCCTGATACTCGTGTTGCATAGAATTACCGTCATCTGTGTTTTGTTATTTTACGCATCCGGTAAAGCGGCTAAGCTTGTGGATGCGTCCGCCGTATTGGCAACAATCATGGGGCCTGCAGCTTGCACATATATAAGTTGTAGTAATCCGGCAAAGCGGCCCGACAGTTGGCGCAAGGTTAACCTAAAATTGAAAAGAGATACAATATTTAGCACTTATATTGTTCTTTTCGTATCACAATCTTTGTTGTATCGTGTTGGATCATAACGACTACTATAGTCACGATCGCGCGCAGATGCTGCTATCACCTGCAGTAATGCTTCTGATCTTTGCGTGCAGCAATGCTGTCAACGTATGCAGAATACATAACCAGAATAAGCTTGCGCCGTAACAGATCCGGCGTTCAGCACAATGGGAGACCCTGATGAGCGACAATCTTTTTGCCAAGCATAAAGCGACTTTGGATGGCGCACTGAAAGCGATTCATAGCCGCGATTACTTCAGCCCCTGGTCTGAAAATCCGAGCCCTCGCGCCTACGGTGAAACCGCTGCTGAAGACGGAGAGGCGGCGTTCAAGGCCCATCTGAACCAGCCGTTCGAGCTGGATATGCCGGGTATCAGCGGTCGCACCGGTGCCGAAGTGTCCCCTTACGGCATCGAGATGAACATTCAGTACCCGACCGTGGATATGGACAAGCTGCTGCCGGCGATGGAAGAAGCGCGGAAAGCTTGGCGTGACGCAGGTGTTGAAGGGCGTACCGGTATCTGTCTTGAGATTCTGGATCGTCTGAACAAGCGCAGCTTCGAGATCGCCCATGCGGTGATGCATACATCAGGTCAAGGTTTCATGATGGCGTTCCAGGCCGGTGGCCCGCACGCCCAGGACCGCGGCCTTGAGGCCGTTGCCTATGGTTATGAAACCATGGCCAGCGTGCCGACTCAGGCGACCTGGACCAAGCCGCAGGGCAAACATGACCCGCTGGTAATGGAGAAGAAGTTCACTGTCTGTGGCCGTGGTGTTGCGCTGGTGATCGGTTGCTCCACTTTCCCGACCTGGAATACATACCCGGGCCTGTTTGCGTCTCTCGTGACCGGTAACCCGGTAGTGGTCAAGGCACATCCGGCTGCTGTACTACCGGCGGCGATCAGCGTTAAGGTTGCGCAGGAAGTGCTGAAAGAGCAGGGACTGCCACCGCATATCGTGTCTCTGTTTGTTGATGCCGATGCTGCCAAGCCGGAAACCATGACCCTGGCTCAGCGTCCGGAAGTGAAGCTGATCGACTTTACCGGCAACACCGCGTTTGGTGACTGGTTGGAACAGAACTGCCCGCAGGCACAGGTATATACCGAGAAGGCCGGTGCCAACACTATCGTCATCGACTCTACCGATGACTTCAAAGGCATGGTGCGTAACCTGGCGTTCACTCTGAGCCTGTATTCCGGTCAGATGTGTACTACCACTCAGGACATTTTTGTGCCGAAAGACGGTATCGATACCGATCTTGGTCACAAAAGCTTTGATGAAGTGGCTGAAGCGCTTGCAACCGGCGTAACCAAGTTCCTGTCTGATCCTGACCGTGCCGCCATGGTGCTGGGCGCCATTCAGTCCGAAGCCACTGACAAACGTATTGATGACAGCAAGTCATTGGGTACAGTGGTGCGCGACTCCGAGCGTCTGACACATCCGCAATTCGAGAATGCGCGTGTACGCAGCCCGCTGATCATGACTATCGATGCCGCCAAGGAAGATGTCTGGGGGCAGGAGCTGTTTGGTCCGATCAGCTTTATCGTGCGCAGTGACAGCCGTGACCACAGCATTGAGTTGGCACGTGACATCGTGAAGAAGCATGGCGCCATCACCATGGGCTGCTACAGTAGTGATGATGCTCAGCTTGAGAAGATTGAAGAAGCGGCGCTGGATGCCTGTGTGGCACTGAGTGTCAACCTGACCGGCGGCGTATTCGTCAACCAGAGTGCGGCATTCAGTGACTTCCATGCGACTGGTGGCAACCCGGCTGCCAATGCTAGCCTGACAGACTACGCGTTTGTGTCCAACCGCTTCCGCTTCGTGCAGAGCCGTCGTCATCCGAAGTAAAAGGTATGATCATGGAATTTGAAACAGTTCTGGTGGAGGTGCGTGATGGTGTCGGTATCGTCACGCTGAACCGCCCAAAGGCGTTGAACGCGCTGAACCTGCAATTGACCTCTGAGCTGGGGCAAGCGATTGATGCTCTGGAAGCGGATGACAATGTCCGCTGCATCATGCTGACCGGTGGTGAGCAGGTGTTTGCGGCTGGTGCCGATATCAAGGAGATGAAAGAGCACAACTTCGCCTCCCTGTATGCGCTGAACTTTCCCTACGTGAAGCGTGACGGCTGGCGCGCCATTGATGAAGCGCGCAAGCCGGTGATCGCGGCCGTGGCAGGTTTTGCACTCGGCGGTGGCTGCGAAATGGCCATGGCCTGTGACTTCATCATTGCCGCTGAAACCGCCAAGTTTGGCCAGCCCGAGATCGGCATCGGCACCATGCCTGGTGCCGGTGGTACTCAGCGACTGACCAAGGCGGTGGGCAAAGCCAAGGCGATGGAGATGTGTCTCACCGGTCGCATGATGGATGCTGAAGAAGCCGAACGCAGTGGTTTGGTGTCGCGTATCGTACCGGCGGAGGAGTTGCTTGAGGCCGCCTTCAAGACGGCGCGCAAGATCGCATCCAACTCGGCTCCGGCCGTGGCTATGATCAAGCAGGCCGTCAATATGGCTGTGGATGCTCATTTGGCGGATGGACTCCGTCATGAGCGCCATGCCTTCCAGTCCACCTTTGCTTTTGAAGACTGCTCAGAAGGCATGAATGCCTTTGCTGAAAAGCGCAAGCCTGAATTCAAGCATCGTTGATCGGCTGATTTGATCCACCAAAAAACCGCTGTCGCTTGCGTCAGCGGTTTTTTCGTTGAGAAGAGGCTGTGGACGTGTCCTGAGGCATGGGTCAAAATAGGTTTTGTTACTGATATTGAAATACGTTTAATTTAAATGGGTAAGCGAATGACTTTCAAAGGAAAGCGTGCCTGGGTAACCGGTGCGAGCTCGGGTATTGGTCAAGCGGTAGCGCGTGCTTTGGCGGTCGAGGGTGCTGAGGTGGTGCTCTCGGCCCGCCGCGCTGATCGCCTGCAGTCGCTGGCGCAGGAGTTGAGCCAACAGGGCGCCCAGGTACGTGTAGAACCGGTCGACGTATCCGACCGCGCTGCCATGGAGTCGCTTGGCCTGCGTCTGGCTGAGGGCGGCGGTATCGATATCCTGATCAACAACGCCGGCACCATGCCGATCAGTCCGATCATTAACGGTCGTGTTGATGAGTGGGAACGCATGATCGATGTGAACATCAAGGGCGTACTTTATGCGATCAATGCCGTGTATTCAGGGATGGCGGAACGCAAGCGGGGTCATATTGTCAATGTCAGTTCGATTGCTGCGCGTACGACCTACCCCAGTGCAGGTGTTTATGCCGGCACCAAGCATGCGGTCAGAGCTATTTCCGAGACCCTGCGAAAGGAGTCGATCCGCTTTGGTGTGCGTGTAACCGATATACAGCCGGGCTCGGTTGACACCGAACTGCCAGACAGCATTGGTCATGACAAGATTCGTGGCATCGTCAAAAGCAACATGTACGGTAACGACTCGGCCATGCTTAAGCCCGAGGATATCGCCAACGGTATTATGTATGCCCTGTCGCAGCCCGAACATGTGGATGTGGGTGAATTGCTGATCTGGCCAACACGGCAGGAAAACTGAGGCATGGAAGGGCACACTGTAGTGTGATTTTTAAGGAGTTTGGCTTGTATAAGCTGCTGATTTTTGACTGGGACGGTACCATAATCGACTCGACCGGACGCATCGTCTCCAGCATTCGTGCTGCGGCACGAGATCTTGAGCTGCCACTGCCGACGGAAGAGGCATCGCGCGATATCATCGGACTGGGTTTGCCTGAGGCGCTCAGAATACTGTTTCCGGCCTCGGGTGATGAGGTTATTGAGCCTATGACCCGGCAATATGCCCACTATTATCTGGGTGTGGATGAAACACCGACTGCGCTGTTTCCCGGAGTGCAGCATACGCTTGAAAGCCTTCACCGCAAGGGATATCGGCTAGCGGTTGCAACCGGCAAAAGCCGTCGCGGGCTTGAACACGTGCTTGCCGAAACAGGCTTGGGCTGGTTGTTTGAGTTGTCGCGCTGCGCGGATGAAACCACGTCCAAGCCAGATCCGCACATGCTGCACGAGATTCTTGAGCAGACGGGTGTGGAGCGGCACGAAGCATTGATGATCGGTGATACGGAATACGATCTTGAGATGGGCAGCCGTGCCGGAATCGATACGGTTGCGGTCAGCTATGGTGCTCATCATATTGACCGCCTCAAAGTGCTCAAGCCAGTCAGGGAAGTGCACCACTTCCCTGAATTGGAGCAGTGGCTTGATGGTGAGCGCAACAAACTTATCAGTTGAGGGATTAATGTGAGCGATAATCATTGGGGTGAATCGGAAGAAGTGGGCCGGTCACAGGATACGGAATCATCAAAAACACCAACGGATGCAAGGGAAGTGGATCGCCCGAGTACACAGCGTGAGTGGCGCCTGATTGAAAAAGTCGTTAACAGTCTGAATGTAGAACATAGGCGTGCGCGCCGCTGGGGTATTTTCTTCAAGCTGCTTACATTTTCATATCTGTTTGCGCTGTTGTGGCTGTTCTGGTCAGGCAGTAACTTCAATGCGGAGGATGTGGTGCCTCAGGCACATACCGCCGTGGTTGAGGTGTCGGGGCCAATCATGGATGGAGAAGAAGCCAGTGCTGATGCCATCATTACCGCGCTGCGTAATGCTTTCAAAGCGGACCGCAGTCATGCTGTGGTGATGCGGATCAACAGCCCCGGTGGCAGTCCGGTGCAGTCCGGATATGTCTATGACGAGATCAAGCGCCTGCGTGAGCTGTATCCACAGAAAAAACTTTACGCGGTAATCACGGATATTGGTGCATCAGGCGCCTATTACATGGCCGCTGCGGCCGATGAGATATATGCTGACAAGGCAAGCCTGGTCGGTTCAATTGGTGTGATCTCATCCAGCTTCGGCTTTGTAGACCTGATTGAGAAGATCGGTGTTGAGCGTCGCACATTGACCGCCGGTGAGAACAAGGCGTTCCTCGATCCTTTCAGTCCTCTCAAGGATGAGGATCGTGAGTTTTGGCAAACGGTACTGGAAACCACACATCAGCAGTTTATCCGCGAGGTGAAGAATGGGCGTGGTGATCGGTTGAAGGGTGGCGATGAATTGTTTTCGGGGTTGATTTGGACGGGAGAGCAAGCGCTTGATCTGGGCTTGATTGACGGACTTGGCAGTACTTCCATGGTGGCACGTGAAGTCGTCGGGGTCGAGAAGTTGGTTGATTATACCGCTCGGCCTCAGCCGCTGGATCGTATTATCGAGCGGCTGGGTATTGGGGTCGCCAAGCAGTTGTCGCTGGAGCTCGGACTGAGTTCTGAGCAAGTGCTACGCTGAAATCTGGAAGAGGTTGATCCCTTCCTGCTCAAGCATTCGGACCAGCTCAATCAATGGCAGTCCAATCAGAGCATTGGGGTCATCCCCTTCGAGGCGCTCAAAGAGTACAATGCCGGCAGCTTCCGACTTGAAGCTGCCGGCACAGTTATAAGGCTGCTCATGCTGCAGATATCCCTCGATCAGTTGATCGCTGAGCGGGCGAAAATGCACATGATAGGGTATGACCGCCAGTTGATGCTGCCCGGTGGCGGTATTCAGCAGGCAAAGGCCGGTTAAAAAGGTCAATGTGCGACCTGATGCATCTTTTAGTTGCTGTCGGGCACGCTCGTGAGTGCCGGGCTTGCCGATGATCTGATCATCCAGTACTGCAACCTGATCGGAGCCGATGATCAGTGCGTCCTTGAAGGTGGGAGCTACCGCCTTGGCTTTTTCCAGTGCCAGGCGAGCGACCAGATCTGCAGGCGCTTCTGTTGGTATTGGGGTTTCATCAATATCGGGGTGCTTGGTGCGGTAGGGCAGGCCAAGCTTGTCGAGTACCTGGCGACGCCAGGGGGAGCTGGAAGCTAGAACAAGGTTGGGCAACATGGGATATCCTTACACGGCTGCGAAATAAAACCTGTCGTGTCCATGTTAACCCTAAAATTAATCTCTGAAACCCCTATTTTCTTTGACAGGACGGGGTTCTGACCATAGAATTGCGCGCTTATGTCGTACGGTCCATTACCGAAGAAAGTTGACCCTCGCAAACTGGCAGAGCGGGAGGCCGAATTCAGAGGCACAGCCAATATAGCTGATATGCCCCGATTGGCTTCCTGTCTTGTGGATAGTGAAGGTACCGTTGAGGTCCAGATCCGGTTTGCCAAGGATGAACAGCGCTTGCGGGTTATCAGTGGCGAAGCGCATGGCAAGGTCCGTATGACTTGTCAGCGTTGCCTTGAGCCCGTCAGTGTCGAGATTGATGCATCGCTCAATCTTGCCGTGACACTGACAGACGAGCAGGCACAGAATCTGCCCCGTTGCTATGATCCTTTGATCATGGAGACGGACGAGATTGAACTGCTGCCCATCATCGAGGATGAGTTGATGCTGAGCCTGCCGCTCGTGCCTTTTCACGATGATTGCAGTATTCAGACCTCGTTCGGTGACGCAGAGACGGCCCGGACGCAGGAAGAAAAACCAAACCCTTTCAGTGTATTGGCCCAGCTTAAAGAAAAGGCCGATAAGAGTTAAACCAGGAGCTATATACCATGGCAGTACAGCAGAACAAAAAGTCTCGTTCAAAGCGCGATATGCGTCGCTCACACGATGCACTGAGCGGCCCGACTCTGGCTGTAGACGCAACTACCGGTGAAGTACACCGTCGTCACCACGTCAGCGCTGACGGCTTTTACCGTGGTCGTCAGGTCATCGCCCAGGGCGACGAGTAAGCTTGACGGCTGGATATTGCATCGCGGTTGATGCAATGGGCGGGGACTTCGGTCCCCGCGTTACCGTTCCTGCTGCCATTGATGCCTTGCGGCGTCATCCCTCCCTCCGGATTCTTCTGGTTGGCAGGCAGGAGCAGATAGCCCCTCTTTTGTCACACTGCACTTCCATTGAATTAGATCGTCTTGCTGTCGTTCATGCCGATTCTGTTGTTGCCATGGATGAAAAGCCCGCACTTGCGCTGCGTCGTCGCAAGGATTCTTCCATGTACCTTGCTCTGCAGGCCGTTGCTGATGGTCGTGCCCATGCCTGTGTCAGTGCCGGAAATACAGGGGCGCTGATGGTGCTGGGGCGCGGCATTTTGCAGACCTTGCCGGGGATTGATCGACCGGCCATCACTTCGGCTGTTCCGACCGTGAATGGTCACTGCTATATGTTAGATCTTGGTGCCAATGTTGATTGTACCGCCAGCCACCTGCTGCAGTTTGCCATCATGGGATCTGTTATGGTCAGGGCGGTGGAAAATATCGACCGTCCACGTGTTGGGCTGCTCAATATTGGTGCTGAAGAGATCAAGGGTAATGAGCAGGTGAGGCTGGCCTCGCGCCTGCTGGCAGAGCAAAAGCAACTCAACTATGTTGGCTTTGTTGAAGGTGATGGGGTTTTTTCAGGTCGAGCGGATTTGGTGGTGTGTGACGGTTTTGTTGGCAATATTGCGCTCAAGAGCAGCGAGGGGCTGGCAAGATTGATCAGTCGCAAGCTGAGGCGCAGTTTTGGTCTTAATCTCTATCGTCGTCTGTTGGCATTGTTGGCTCGGCCTGTGTTGCAGGAGTTGCAGGCTCAGCTGGATCCCGGTCGCCGTAATGGTGCAAGCTTGCTTGGGCTGCAGGGGATTGTGGTCAAGAGTCACGGTGGTGCCAATCGCAGCTGTTTTGGCTACGCGCTTGATCAGGCGGTCTCAGAGGCACAAATGAATGTGCCGGAGCGTATCAGTGAGCAGCTTGAGCTCGATCTGCAAAGCCGTGACGGTAGTGCCAAAACGTTCTAATTACGCCCGAATGTTGTACACTTACCCCCTTTGAGCGTCCTTCAGCAGCAGCGTTGAAGGGCGAAGTCACTCGTGTGCAGAAATGGGGAAGCCATGTCTCAATCGCTTGCTTTCGTTTTTCCCGGTCAGGGGTCTCAGCAGCTGGGTATGTTGTCTGAGCTGGCTGCGGATCATCCGGTTATTCAGGAAACCTTCGCAGAGGCCTCGCAGGCGCTGGGTTTTGATCTGTGGGATATAACCCAGAATGGCCCGGAGGAAGCGCTTAACAGTACCGAGAACACGCAACCTGCACTGTTAACCGCAGGTGTTGCTCTATGGCGCCTGTGGCAGCAGCGTGGTGGTGCTAATCCGACTGTCATGGCAGGTCATAGTCTGGGTGAGTACACAGCGCTGGTATGTGCCGGAGCCATGAGTCTTGCGGATGGTGTTCGCCTGGTCAAGCTGCGCGGGGAGTATATGCAGCAGGCGGTGCCGGCTGGTACCGGTGCCATGGCTGCTATTCTGGGGCTGGATGACGACGCCATAGCAGCAGCCTGTGAATCGGCTGCAGAGGGTGCCGTGGTATCTCCCGTGAACTACAATTGCCCGGGGCAGGTTGTCATTGCCGGCGAAAAAGCGGCTGTTGAGCGAGCTATTGAAGCATGCAAGGCTGCCGGGGCCAAACGGGCCATTCCGTTGCCTGTCAGCGTACCTTCTCACTGTGCGCTCATGCGCCCTGCGGCAGATCAGATGGCACAAGCGATGAGTGCGATTGAGTTGCAGATGCCACATATTCCTGTGGTGCAGAATGTCAGTGCTGACGTGCCTGGTGATCTTGATAGCCTTAAAAATAACCTGTTGCAGCAGCTCTACAGTCCGGTGCTGTGGACAGCCTCGGTGCAGAAAATGGCCGCCGATGGCGTTGAAACACTCATAGAGTGCGGCCCCGGCAAGGTTTTGACGGGCTTGAACAAGAAGATTGATCGTGCTCTTGTGGGGATGTCGATCAGTGATCCGGCAGGCCTGGAAAAGGCGCTGGGCTGAGTATTCAGATGATTGGGAAGGCAGAATGAGTATTGAAGGAAAAGTGGCGCTGGTGACGGGCGCAACCCGGGGTATTGGCAAGGCGATAGCAATCAACTTGGCGTCACAGGGCGCGGTGGTGATTGGTACCGCAACCAGTGAGAAGGGGGCGGATGCAATCAGTGCCTATCTGACTGAGGTGGGCAACAAGGGTTGTGGCATGGTGCTGGATGTGGCGGACGCCGCATCAGTTGATTCTGTGCTGAAGCAGATTCAGGCCGACTTTGGCACCATCGAGATTCTGGTGAACAATGCTGGCATTACGCGCGACAATATTCTCATGCGAATGAAAGACGATGAGTGGGATTCGGTTCTGAATACCAATTTGACGTCTGTCTATCGTCTGGTTAAAGGTTGCCTGCGTGGCATGACCAAGGCGCGCTGGGGACGCATTGTCAGCGTCAGCTCAGTGGTTGCGTCCATGGGTAATGCCGGGCAGGCCAACTATGCGGCCGCCAAGTCGGGCATGGAGGGCTTTACGCGTGCGCTGGCCCGTGAGGTTGGTTCTCGCAATATTGCGGTCAATTGCGTCGCTCCGGGGTTCATTGACACCGATATGACGGCAGGCCTGGCTGATGAGCACAAACAGAACCTGCAGTCACAGATTCCGATGAGCCGCCTTGGGCAGCCTGAAGAAGTGGCCGCTGTTGTGGGCTTCCTTGCGGGTGATGGCGGAGCCTATGTCACCGGTGATACCATTCACGTGAATGGCGGAATGTACATGTCCTGATCAGGGACAAAGGCGGACATCACAAAAATTTGTTTTTTCCGCCGATTTGTTGATAATTGGCCGTCAGCTGACGGTAAATAAAATTCAGACCGTCACGCTTGTTGCCAGAGCGTAATGGGTTTTCTAAAATTCCATGTCGCATCCTGCGATGTGATGGTGTTGAGAAGAAAATAGGAAGAGATATGAGTAACATTGAAGAGCGCGTAAAGAAGATCATCGCTGAACAGCTGGGCGTTAAAGAAGAAGAAGTTGTTAACTCTGCTTCCTTCGTTGAAGATCTGGGTGCCGACTCCCTGGATACTGTTGAGCTGGTAATGGCGCTGGAAGAGGAATTCGAGACTGAAATTCCTGATGAAGAAGCTGAAAAGATCACGACTGTTCAGCTGGCGATCGATTACATCAACGCTCATCAGTAATCAATCCCGACCGAATTAGCCGAAAAGCCGCATCTATATGCGAATATAGTGCGGCTTTTCTTTTGTACAGGCCTTCTTTGGCTGGAGGAGTAGGATGTCTCGCAGAAAAGTTGTTGTGACCGGTATCGGTCTGCTGACACCCGTAGGCAGTGCCGTTAAGGACACCTGGAGCAATATCCTGGCCGGTAAAAGCGGTGTGGCACCCATCGATTTTTTTGACGCTTCCCAATTCGCAACTCGCTTTTCTGCATCGGTCAAGAATTTTGATCTTGAGCCTTACATGAGCCCCAAAGAGGGGCGCAAGATGGATCTGTTTATTCAGTACGGAATGGTCGCTGCAGCCCAGGCCATCGACGATTCCGGTATTGAAGCCAGTGACGCCAATTCTCACCGTATTGGTTGTGCCATTGGCTCCGGCATCGGTGGCTTACCGATGATCGAGAAAACCCATGATATTCTTAACGGCAGCGGTCCCCGCCGGGTATCGCCGTTTTTTGTGCCGGGCAGTATCATCAATATGATTTCAGGCAATGTGGCGATCAAACATGGCTTCCGTGGGCCTAATATTGCGATCACTACTGCCTGTACCACAGGTACCCATAACATTGGTCATGCCATGCGCATGATCCAGTATGGTGATGCTGATGTGATGGTGGCCGGTGGTGCCGAAATGGCCACAACCCCGTTGGGGCTGGCCGGCTTCTCGGCTGCTCGTGCTCTGTCGACCCGTAATGATGCTCCTCAGGCAGCCAGTCGTCCGTGGGATCGTGATCGTGACGGCTTTGTGCTTGGTGATGGTGCCGGTGTTCTGGTATTGGAAGAGTATGAACATGCCAAGGCGCGTGGCGCAAATATCTACTGTGAGCTGTCAGGCTTTGGCATGAGTGATGATGCATTCCATATGACGGCTCCGCCGGAGGATGGGGCAGGTGCGGCTCTGGCGATGCAGAATGCGATCAATGATGCAGCCATCAGTCCGGATATGATTCACTATATCAACGCTCATGGCACCTCCACTCCGGCTGGTGATATCGCTGAGTCCAATGCCGCAAAACGTGTACTGGGCAGTGCGGCAGAACAGGTACGCATGAGCTCCACCAAATCGATGATCGGTCATCTGTTGGGCGCGGCGGGTGCTGTCGAGGCGGCGTTTTGTGTTCTGGCTCTGCGTGATCAGGTTGCACCGCCCACGATCAATCTGGACAATCCATCCGAAGGATGCGATCTGAACTACGTTCCGCATGAAGCTCAGAGCTGTCGTATTGATGCAGCCATGTCGAACTCGTTCGGCTTTGGTGGCACCAACGGCACCTTGATCTTCAATCGGCTTTAAGAGGACGGGAGGCGTCTTGGTCTCCCAATATTCCATGCAGGCGCAGACGCTGGTCAATGGCCTTCCGGCCACACAGATTGATGTCACCGATCGTGCTCTCGCTTACGGTCACGGCCTTTTTGAAACGTTGCTGGTACTCAATGGCAAGCCGGTATTTTATCCGGCTCATCTGCAGCGACTGATGAATGGCTGTATGCGGCTTGGTATACCTGCTGCCGGCCTTGAGCGGCAGCTTGAAGCTGATCTTGAATACTTGGCGCTTCCCGAGACTCCCTCCGTACTCAAACTGATCTTCTCCTGTGGTAGTGGCGGCAGAGGTTATTTGACGCCTGATCCCGCTTCTCCGCTTCGTATCCTGATGTTAACGCCAATGCCCACGTATCCGGACCAGCCTGAGCGGGGTGTTCAGGTACGCTGGTGCAGCACGCGCCTGGCCCGTCAGCCACTGCTGTCAGGTATCAAGCACCTGAACCGGCTTGAGCAGGTGTTGGCGCGTAATGAATGGAGCGATCCGGCGGTACGGGAAGGGCTTATGTGTGATACCGAGGGCTGGGTCGTCGAAGGTACCATGAGCAACCTGTGCTTTATCAGGCAGCACCGTTTCTGTACACCGTTGCTGGACCAGGCCGGAATCGAGGGTGTTGTGCGCAATCAACTGTTGCAGCTGGCGGCTGATCTGGGGCTTGAAACTGAACAGGGGTACTATACCCCTGCAGAGGTTGAGTCTGCCGAAGAGCTGTTCATATGTAACAGCCTGATCGGTATCTGGCCAATAACCCGGTTGGGAGAGCGCAGATATACGCCAGGCCCATTTACGGCAAAACTGCAGGCAGCCCTGCAACAACGGATGATCTCATGCTGAAGAAAATTGTACTGCTGCTGGTGTTGATTGTGACCGTTGGGGCCTTGGCTCTTGGTTACGGATACAAGCTGCAGCAGCAGAAGCTGAATCAGCCGCTTGCAGTGGAATCTGAACGCTCTCTGATGGTTGAAAGAGGCACCTGGTTTGGTGCTTTTGCCCGACAATTGGCTGAGGAGGGCTTGATTGATGACCCTCTGTGGCTGCGCATAGAGGCAAAGCTCAATCCATCGATTACTCAGATCAGGGCCGGTGAATATCGACTCGAGCCAGGTATGAGCTTGCGGCAGCTTCTGGAGCGGGTGTTGGCCGGTGATACGGTCGACTACAGTTTTACCTTTATTGAAGGAATGAATTTCCGTCAGCTGATGATGGCGCTGGCGAGCAGTGAAGTGCTTGAGCAGCGTGCAGCAGAGATGACTGAAGCGGAGCTGCTGGCTCATCTGGGCAGTGATGAAGAGGCGATTGAAGGTTTGTTTCTGGCCGAAACCTACCACTTTGAAAGGGGTATGACTGACCTTCAGTTGCTTGAGCGTGCCCATGCGGATCTGAATGCCTTTCTGCAGCAGGCTTGGGAGGGACGCACAAAAGGTCTGCCTTATGCGTCACCCTATGAGGCTCTGATCATGGCCTCTATCATCGAAAAGGAAACCGGTGTGCCGGACGAGCGTGGCAAAATTGCAGGTGTGTTTGTGCGCCGCCTTGAGCGAGGCATGCGGCTGCAAACTGACCCAACCGTGATCTATGGCATGGGGGAGCGCTATGAAGGTCGCATTACACGAGCTGATCTGCGACGTCCTACGCCTTGGAATACCTATGTGATCGATGGGCTGCCACCCACCCCCATTGCCTTGGCCGGTCGTGAAGCGATACGTGCGGCACTTAATCCTGAAGAGGGCTCGGCACTGTATTTTGTTGCCAAGGGTGACGGAACCCATCAGTTTTCGAACACTCTGCAGGAACACAATCGTGCCGTGCGAGAGTATCAATTGCAGCGGCGAGCGGATTACCGTTCATCACCCGGGAACTAAGCGCAGATGAGCACAGGCCGTTTTATCACTGTTGAAGGCATAGAAGGGGTGGGCAAAACCACCAACCTGGAATTCATCCATCAGCAGCTTTTGAGCCGAGGGCTGGATGTCGTGCGTACCCGAGAGCCGGGCGGAACACCGTTGGCGGAATCGATCCGTGAACTGCTGTTGGCTCCGCGCAATGAGCCGGTCGCTGAACTGGCTGAGCTGCTGTTGATGTTTGCAGCTCGTGCGCAACATATCGAACAATGTATCAGGCCTGCTCTGCAACGGGGTGCATGGGTGCTCTGTGATCGTTTTACCGATGCCACTTACGCTTATCAGGGGGGCGGGCGAGGTCTGGATCAGTCACGCATAGCCCAGCTCGAAACCCTTGTGCAGGGTGGGCTGAGACCTGATCTCACGATTCTGCTGGATCTACCCGCCCGTCAGGGTATGGCACGAGCACGTGCACGCAGCATGCCGGACCGTTTCGAGGCCGAAGCGGAAGTGTTCTTTGAGCGAGTACGTGACTCTTATCTGCAGAGAGCGGCTGCCGAGCCGCAACGCTTTGCCGTGATTGATGCAGCCCCGCCGCTGGAGCAGGTGCAACAGGCTGTCGGTCAGGCGCTTGCAAGGCTGGAGAGTATCGATGCCTGCTGAGCAACTCTATCCCTGGTGTGAGCTACAATGGCAGCGTCTGCTGCAGCAGCGAGCCTCAGACCGTCTACCGCATGCCTTGCTGCTGTCAGGTCCTGCAGGTGTTGGCAAGGAAGGCTTTGCAGAAACATTGGCAAGCCTGTTGCTTTGCCATCAGCCGAATAATGATGCTCCCTGCGGTCACTGTCACAGTTGTGAGTTGCATGCAGCCGGCCATCACCCCGATCTTGTGCGCGTTTCTCCGGAAGCGGAGGGTAAGCCGATCAAGGTGGATCAGGTGCGTGAGTTGATCGAACATCTGCACAGTACTGCACAGCAGGGTGGTTACCGGGTGGTGATAATGAGTCCGGCGGAGTCGCTTAATACCTCTTCGGCCAACGCCCTGCTGAAAATTCTTGAGGAACCGGGGCGCAATACACTGCTGTTACTGGTATGCCATCAACCCGGGCAGTTGATGCCAACCATTCGCAGTCGCTGTCAACGAATCGATTTCGCCACACCTTCGGCTGAGCAGAGCGAGCTCTGGTTGCAGCAGAAGCTTAAGCTGGAACAGGATCGGGCAGCCCAGCTGCTGCGGCTGTGTCATGGCGCTCCCCTTAAGGCTCAGGCGCTGTATGAAGGCGATCTGCTGGAGCAACGCAAGAAACTGATGTCAGGATTGGCTGATCTGTTGCGAGGACGTATGGCAGCCAGTGAGCTGGCGCAACAACTGCTTAAGGCGGACCTGCTACAATGCCTGGACTGGATCAATAGCCTGTTGAGCGATATTGTACGTATTCAGCTGGCTGATCTGCAGGAGCCTGCCGTTAATGCTGACATGAAGCGGATGTTACAGGCCATTGCCAAGCGAGCGTCCAGTGCGCAGGTATTTGCACTGGCAGACAGAATTCAGGAAGAGCGCGTCAGTCTTTTGCTGCGTCAGAACCCGAACCGGCAGCTATTGCTGGAAAGGCTGTTGCTGCAGTGGGCTGAGCTGTCACGTTAAACAGAGGAGCGTTGTATCCATGGCGGTAATACCAAGAATCAGTCACGGTATCCTGTCGCTGTCCATCGATAATAAGGACAGCCTTTATAAAGCGTATATGCCATTCGTCACCAATGGTGGCCTGTTCATTCCGACAACCCGAACCTATCAGTTGGGGGAAGAAGTGTTCATGTTGCTGATGTTGATGGATGAACCCGATAAGGTACCGGTTACCGGTAAGGTTATATGGGTCACGCCCAAGGCGGCCCAAGGTGGTCGAATACCGGGCATCGGCATTCAGCTGTCTGGTGATGATGCTGCTCTGGTACGCAAAATCGAGACTTATCTGGCCGGTGCAATGGAGTCGGGACGACGTACCAACACCCTTTGATCAAGAGTTAACATGTTTATAGATTCACATTGCCACCTCGATATGCTGGACCTGTCACGGCATGATAATTCCCTCGATAACATAATGGCGGCGGCCCGCGAGCGTCAGGTTGGGCAAATGCTCTGCGTGTGTGTCGACCTGAACAGGTTCGACAGCATGGTTTCTGTGGCGCAAAGTCAGCCCAATGTCTGGTTTTCTGCCGGCATTCATCCGTTGCATGTTGAAGAGAGTCCGTTTGATCGGGAGCTACTGGCAGAGTTGGCTCAGAATCCACGTATTGTGGCACTGGGCGAGACTGGTCTTGACTATCACTACACCAAAGAAACACTGGAACAGCAGCAGTCCAGCTTTGCCGGGCACCTGCAGCTGGCGGCCGAGATGGATCTGCCCGTGATTGTTCACACCCGCGACGCGCGTGAAGATACCATCCGCCTGATTCATGAGCATGGCAGTTCGGAATCGGCCGGCGTGTTGCATTGCTTTACCGAGTCGCTGGAAATGGCGAAGTCGGCACTTGATCTCGGTTACATGATCTCGTTTTCTGGCATCATCAGCTTCCGTAATGCAGCCGAGCTGCGCGACGTAGTGAAAGCGGTGCCCCTGGAGCGGATGCTGATCGAAACTGATTCCCCATACCTGGCGCCGGTACCTCACCGGGGCAAGCAGAATCAGCCGGCCTATGTGGCAGATGTTGCCGCATGTGTCGCCGAGCTTAAGGGTATTTCAGTCGAGCAGGTTGCCGAGCAGACTACGGCCAACTTCCATCAGTTGTTCAAGCGTACTCAGCCCTGAAATGCATTATTTCCAGCCTCCGGTCGATTATATCGAGCCTGTATTTCGTCCTCCGAGCGAAGCTGATTCGCTGATTCTCCAGGTCAGCAATGGTTGCAGCTGGAATCGCTGTACCTTCTGTGACATGTATATTGACGACCATAAGCGCTTCAGGCCCAAGCCTGAATCAGACGTTCTGGCCGAGATCGAACGTTGTGGTCAGGTAATGCCCTGGGTGCAACGTGTATTTCTGGCAGATGGTGATGCCATGGCACTGTCGGTAAGGCGCCTGAGCAGCATTCTGGAAGCGATCCGTACGCATCTGCCACAGGTACGAAGAGTGTCGGCGTATTGTTTGCCAGTCAACCTGAAGCGCAAGAGCGTGGAAGAGCTGCAACGGTTGCGTGAGCTCGGGCTGACACTCATCTATATGGGGGCTGAAAGTGGCTCTGACAACGTCCTGGCGGCCTTCGACAAAGGGGAAACCTTTGAGAGTACTGCTGAAGCTCTGCTCAAGGCGCAAAAGGCAGGCATAAAGCGCTCCGTAATGCTGATTAACGGGGCAGGAGGTCGGCGGTATTCCGATGAGCATGCTGAAGCTTCAGCTCGGCTGGTCAACTTGACGCAGCCAGAATATCTGGCAACTCTGGTGCTGTTTTTTCGGCGAGGTGCCGAACAGCGTGTGCGTGCTGGCTACGATGGTGATTTTGAACCTTTGGATGCGGAAGGTCTATTTCGTGAGATGCAGCTATTGATCAGTGCGACCGAGCTGAAGCAGACGGTCTTTCGCAGTGATCATGTATCCAATGCACTGGTGTTGAAGGGCACGTTGGGGCGGGACAAAGCACGTTTGCTGTCAGAAATTGAAGCAGCTGTTGAGTGGGTGCAGCAACATCATATTCCAATGCGCCAACAGGAGCGTTTCTAAGGGGACCTAAGCCCCCTTAGAGCTGGCTTAGTAGCCGCGTTGGGCCTTGAGCTCTTCTTCGCTCAGCGGGGTGATGCTCAACAGCATTTTGGTCAAGTCGAGCAGAATGATCAGGATGTTGTTGTAGTAGCAAACGCCTTGTACAAAGCGCTTGGTGGAGTCATCGCTGGAAACATTCGGGGCGCGATCCACATCGTTGTGTGGTAGGTTGATGACCTCATCCACACTGTCGACCACTAGTCCGATCACTTCCTGTTCATTGAACTCAACCACGATGACGCGTGTGTCGTCATCATAAGGTACCAGCGGAAGTCCAAACATGCGGCGGGTATCGATGACGGTCACTACATTACCGCGCAGGTTGATGATTCCCAGTATCGCCTTGTCGGCTCCGGGTACCGGAGTAATCTCACTGAAGCGCAGGACTTCTTTAACCTGCATTACGTCGATGCCATAGAGTTCATCATCTACCCGAAAGGTTGCCCACTGATGGTAGACAATCTCTTCCTGCTGGGCACGGCGTGAGCGTTCGGAATCGGCCTGTTGTCCGGCCTGCAGTGTTTTCAGGTGTTCAGCCGCGGCGTTTAGACTCATGCTGTTCTGTCCTGTGTAATCCAAGGTTGCAACCATTCAAGGCTGGATTCTGTTTGGCCTGAAGGGTTGTATTCAAGACTTATATAGCCGGAGTATCCCATAGCCTCAATAGCCTTGAAAAGGTTAGAGAAGTTAATTTCACCGCTGCCGGGCTCATGACGGCCTGGAACGTCCGCGATCTGTATATGTCCGATGTGTGTACTCAGGCGATTCAGAGTGTTGATCAGGTTCCCTTCCATAATCTGCATGTGATACACATCATACTGCAAACGGGTACTCGGCAGATCAAGGCGTTTGATCAGGTCTACAACCTGAGTACTGTAGTGCAAGCGGAAACCCGGCAGATCTTCGGTGTTGATTGCTTCGATCAGCAGCTCAACATTGGCCTTATGGCACTGCTGAGCGGCCAGTCGCAGGTTTGATTCCAGTGCCTGCTGAATCTGTTCTTCGTTTTGCCCGCAAGGTGTAATGCCAGCCAGGAAGTTGAGCTTGGGCACACTCAGCCGCTTTGCCCACTGCAGCGCAAGCGCCAGGCCATCCGCAAATTCACTTTGGCGCCTTGGGTCACAGCACAGGCTGCGATCGCCATTGTCCCAGCCACCGGCCGGAATATTGATCAGTATCAGCTCTAGCTGCTGTTGACTCAAGGCATCGGCAACAGCTTCCAGTCCAAGAGCGTAAGGAAACTGGATTTCGACAGATGAAAAGCCGGCGGCACGGGCAGCCGCGAAGCGCTCCAGAAACGGAAGTTCGGTAAACAGCAGGCTGAGGTTGGCGGCAAAACGCAGCATGGTCAGAGACAGTTTTCCGGTTTGGGCAAACCTGCCAGCAATGCTGCGATTTTGGCTGGGCTGCCTGGAAACAGTTGCATCAGGTAGATACTGCGCCCCTTGTCCTTGCCGAGTTTTTGGCTGACAGCTTTGACCAAAGGACGCATGGCGGGGGATAGCTGGTACTGCCGATAAAAGTCACGCAACAGATACAAAATTTCCCAGTGGGCATCCGTCAGCTCAATTGTCAGTTCTTGAGCCAGATGTGATGCAACTTCAGGAGTCCATTGTGAGACATCATAAAGATAGCCTTCTTCGTCAAGCTCCACGGTGCTTCCGTTAATACTGAGTATTGTCATATCAAAACCAGTTTATGACACTATCATGAGTTACCGCCAGTTCAACAAATCCGGCATCGTCCACACAGCTGACTCCATCTGGGGTGATACCCCGTGCAAGCAGATCAGGCTCAAGTGCCAGAATGCGCGCGGGAAGTCGTGTCAGTTCGTTCCTGTAGTGTGGCAGCAGCCAGTAAACAGCTTCTTCAATCAGTAACAGTGAGTCGTTTTCGCTCAGGCTGGCAGCACAGGTCTGGAAGGCAGTGCGATCAGAAGGAGAGGTGTTCAGCGTGTGCAGAATCATAGCGTTATAACCCGAGAGTGTCGTGCCATCAAAGCCCGTATTTCGTCCTGATCCAGTACGGCAGGGGCAGGATCAAGCCGTGAGGCTTCCAGGCCATGTAGAGCAAGACTTTGGGTGCTTGTATAGACTTGATCTATATCGTACATCGGCAGTGCTCCCAGCATGGCGTTGGGGCTTTTCTGGCCAATGCGACCGCTTTGTTGATCTGGCAAAAGCTGCAGTACCGCATCGTCAAGCAACAGAAGTGTCACGGGTAGTTCAAACAGTGCGCAGCTGAGTGCAACATCAATGGCATCACGTGCGGCGGATGATGAATAGGGTGCGCGCCGGCAGATGATCAATACATCGGGCTTGCTCATCCTCGACCTCCGAACGTGATAACACGGTCTGACTGGATCAGAGCCTCACTTAATTGTCCCAGGCCTGACAACTCAAAGCCGGGTGCCAAATTGGCAGCGGGCTTTTCATATCGTTTGGCCTCGTTTTCATCGAGAACACCGCGGCGAACAGCGGCTGCGATGCATACGACCAAATCCAACTGATGTTCCTGCGCCAGTAACTGCCATGCCAGCGGCACGGACTGCTCATCTCTGGGCGGAGATGCCAGTGCGCTGGCGTTATGTACCCCATCGCGGTAGAAAAATACCCGGTAAAGTTCATGCCCGCTTGCCAGCAATGCGCGTGCAAAACGCAGCGCGGTATCGGCCGATGCGGACTGGTAGGGGGCTGAGTGGATAACAAGGGTGAATTTCATTGTGGAGACCAAGCATAAAAAAGCCCCGCAATCTTAACAGATATGCGGGGCCTGGTGGCAGTCGATGATCAGTCGTCGCTGAAAGCGCTGACCAGGCTGAGCAGATGTACGAACAGGTTGTAAATGCTCAGGTACAGGCCAACTGTAGCCATGATGTAGTTTGTATAACGGCCGTTAACGATGTTGCTGGTGTCATACAGGATGAACCCGGCCATCAGCAGCACGACAGCAGCCGAGAATGCCAAGCTGATACCGGAAATATCGACACCAAACAGTGGCAATACGAATAGAGCCAGCATCGCTACAATAAGGATGATTGAGCCTGCTGCCAGGAACCCTCCCATGAAGCTGAAGTCCTTGCGAGAGCTTAGTACATAGGCGGACAGCCCCAGGAAGGTGATGGCAGTCATGCCCATGGCGGTCATTACGACCTGTCCACCGTTTGGCAATGCCAGATAGTGGTTAAGCAATGGCCCCAGGCCAAAGCCCAGCAGGCCGGTGAAAGCGAAAGTCAGGGGCAGTGCAGCCGCCGAGTTCTGCTTGCGGTTAATGACAAACAGCAGTACGAAGCTCAGGATCACACTGCCGAGATACACCATGAACGGAGGGTTGATTGCCATGGAGATACCCGCTGTCACGGCACTGAATACCAGTGTCATGGCCAGCAGCATATAGGTGTTACGGATGACCTTGTTGGTCTCCAGTACCGCCTGCTGAGTGCGGCCTTCGAATGTGCGAACGTTATCCATCATTAACCTCTTGTTGGTGTCCATCGGTACTGATAACGGATTCTAATTGGGTTTCACGCAGGTTTCGACCGTTTAACTGCAAAAAGATTCCCGGTAGAATTTTGCGCTTTGTTTTTATCTGCCGTTGATGCCAAGGGTAGCCTGTGACCGACTCAACTGAGCTTGTTGTTCTTTATGAAGATGAATACCTTGTGGCTGTTCACAAGCCGGCCGGATTGCTGGTGCATCCCAGCTGGATAGCGCCGGCGAGAACACCGAACCTTGTTTCCATGTTGAAGCAGCGCTACCCCGGTGAAACCGTGCATACGGTGCATCGTCTTGATCGTGCAACCTCGGGGGTTATTCTGTTCGCACGTCGAAAGGACGTAGGGCAGCATCTGCAGCAGCAGTTCATCGAACGTAGCATTCACAAGACCTATCTGTGTGTCGTCAGGGGCTGGACGGAAGAGGCCGGAGTGATCGACTATGCGCTCAAGCCCATTCATGACAAATATGCGGATCCGCTGGCCAACCCGGACAAGGAGCCGAAAGAGGCAGTGTCGGAATACCGGCGGCTGGCGACAGTATCCCTGCCGATTGCGGTGGGGCGCTACCCCGAGGCGCGCTATTCACTGGTTGAGGTTAAACCGAAAACCGGACGCAAGCACCAGATCCGGCGTCACATGAAACATATTCTGCACCCCGTCGTCGGTGATACCAAGCACGGGGAAGGGCGCCACAATCGATTGTTTCGTGAGCACCTGGATTCTCATCGTTTGCTGCTGATGGCTGTCGCGATAGAATTTGAGCATCCGGTGACAGGGCAAAAGGTTAAAATTGAATCAGGTGTTGGCGACGATGTTGAGGGGCTGTTCAAGCGTCTTGGCTGGGTGGAGGGGTACCCGGTCAGCAGCAGTGTGACTCTGAGCTGACCGGCCAGAGGGTCAGGACAGCCAGTTGTCCGGATCGTTTTCGTCAGCAAACACCTGCGGCCACTCATTGCGGTGGTTGAGCATTTCACGGGCAATGGACTTCGCCCCTTCCAGATCATGGCTTGCGGCCCAACCACACTGCAGTTCATTACAGGCAGGTACTTCCGTTGCATCCAGCACGTCCTGCAGGGTGCGCGCCAGCACTGCAAGAATTTCACTGTAATCATCGTGGTTCATGACCGAAAGATAAAAACCGGTCTGGCAACCCATGGGGCTGAAATCCAGCACGCAATCCAAGTGGTTGCGTATCAGCTCAGCAATCATGTGTTCCAGCGAATGCAGTGATGGCATCGGCATGTGTGCCTGGTTGGGCTGGCAGAATCGAATGTCATATTTATGCACTCGATCCTGTTTGCCTTCGGTAACGCCGACCAGACGAACATAAGGAGCAATGACTTTTGTGTGGTTGAAGTTGAAGCTCTCGACGTTCATAGTGTTCTCCATAGTTCTGTGATTCCGCTATAAAGCGTTTTAAAACAATATGTTATTGGCTTTTGTTGCCGTGCCAAGGCGTTATAGACGTTTTCTTTCCGTGCCTGCCTCGCGTTCATAACTGCCACTGTTACTGCTACTCTTACTGTGACTAATATGGAGTTCAACTTTCATGGCACAGTTCAGCGACCGTTATATCAAGTCTCTCAAAGCCCAGGATAAGCCTTACATCATAACCGAAGAATCCGCCGAGCGAGGTGGCGGACGGTTTCAGGTTAAGGTTTACACCAGTGGCCGCAAGCAGTTCCTGATTCAGTATTTTCACAACAAGCGCCGTAAGCAAATGAGCATCGGTAATTACGGGTCGATGACCTTAGCAGATGCACGTCAGGAGTTCATCCGATTATCAGCTCAAGTCCAGCAAGGCATATGCCCCAAGGCGGAGCGGGAGCGGCTTGAGATGGAAGAAGCGATTCAGCAAGAGGAAGAGCGCAGGCAGCGAGAAGGGCTGCGCACTTTTTTTGAGCTATGGGATGACTTCTACGCCAGCATCAAGCCGCAAACTAAAGTGCAGTCATTGAATCAGCTGCGCTGGATGTTCGAAAGCGATATCAAGCCCTTCATTGACCCAGGCCTGTTGGCCCGTGACTTCACCCAGGACCATGCCCGTGCGCTGCTGAAGCGTGTTATTGACCGCGATGCGCGCTATAAAGCGAACAATTTACATGGCCGTTTGAAAAGCTGCATGCGCTATGCGATTGATCAGGACAACGCGCCAGAGCGGTTTGGCGAACCTGTGCGTTACGGGGTCACTACCAATGTCATGCGGGATATTCCCTTGCCAGTGCCCAAGGGCTCACAGCCAAGGCACCGGACTCTGACTGAGGAGGAGGTGGTAACATTATGGAACCTGCCGCGCACCAAAATGCGCAACCGCATGCACCACTTGTATTTCAAGTTGCAGATCGCCCTGGCCGGCCAGCGGGTCATTGAGCTGTACCACTCCGAGCATTCCGAATGGGATCTGAAGAACAAGTTGTTTGAAATTCCTGCAGAGCGAATCAAAATTGAGCGGCGAGGTACCCATGTTGTACCACTCTCAGACTTGGCGATTGAGTTGTACAAGGAGGTTCGCTTGCTGGGTGGGGATGGCCGTTTCCTATGGCCGCACAGAGATCACGATGATAAGCCGGCCTCGATCAATGGCTTGATCCAGTGCTGTCATACTTACACCCAAGAGTATGACGATATTCAGCCGTTCACACCCAGAGATTTGCGCCGCACTTGTAAAACGCTGATGAGCAAATGTGGCGTTGACCGTCTGTATCGGGACATGCTCCAGCAGCATGATGAGATTGATTCTGCTGCTCAGAAGAACTACGACAAATACGATTATCTTAAAGAAAAGCGCCGTGCCATGGAGCAGTGGACGGCGTATCTGCAAGAGCTGGTGAGGCGGGGAGACTAACCCGCCAATTGCTCATCGCTTTCCTGCTTCTTCTTCCAAGCGTCTTGTCCGAGCTGCATCCACTCTTGAACTTCGGACAGGCGCCAGCGCACGCACCGTGTACTGATTCGGACCTGCTCCGGGAAAAGCCCTTGCTTGACCAGTTTGTAAACAGTGCTCTCACTGATGCTGACCAGCTTCTCAACTTGGTTAATTTTCAACATCTTATCAGTCATTCTTCATGCTCCTTATCGATTCCGGTCAGCAGGTGTGTTACCGGAAAGCTTAACCGCGTACCTCAAGTGTGAGTCCAGCACGCCCAAGCGAGCAGACCAGTGCCCGAGCGCCTCGAGCCAGCAAGCGTTGTGCTTGGCCACGAGTTTGCGGAACGTCGCCTCGTGCATTCCTTTTGGGCGGTTACCGCAGGGCGTCAGGATGCCCGCAGGCCAACCCAGCTTTCTGCGCAGACGCTGGGTTCGATCTATTGCTCGCTGGTACTCGGCCTGGCGTTGGCTCCGATAGGCCAGCTTGTGACAGTGCCGGCAGGCAAACACACCGCTCAGATACAACAGGCCGGCACGTCGACCACAGCCCGGCACTGGACAGGTAAACCAGGGCCGGGCCCCGCCGAAATGGCAAGCCGTCCAGCTCAGGTTAATCTCCAGTGACTCTCCGGCCCATAGGTCTGTACTGCCAAAGCAACAATCAGACAGCACCAACCGGTTGGGTTTAATCTCAATCTCCACAGTACCCACCACTGCATCTCGATACAGCCAATCCAGTCGATAATGATTGCCGACGGCTTCCAGTTGCTCCTTGCGCCAGCTTCTGATGTCCAGTGCCGGATAACGATAGGTCAAACCTTTGGCATCCTCTGTTGGATGGCGCCCGCTACTCAAACTGCCCATGAATCGCTCCAGATTTTTCCGAAATCATTAGTAAAATCAGATGGTTCAGTGACTGTTGCCGGCGTCTTCGCTGCGGCCTGACTATAAAGCCAGCGGTTTGCGTGCTTCCGTCCAACATTATCTATCTCGTGAGACTTGAGTTGTTTTGCCTCGATTGCCTGCAGCCATACCTCCCGATAGCCGCTTAATAGCTGGTGACGTTCCCGGCCGCTCCTTCCGGCCAGGATGTTATCGATAAATCCCACATCATCTCGGGCACCTACGATCAAAGCCAACTCTGGCATCAGATCTGTGGCCCGATACAGAATGCGTGCTTGATGGGTGCTATCAGGCTCGATCGTACTTACATCTGCGCCCGATTTTTTTGCTGAAACGCTCTGCAGGGTACTGACAGAACTGACAAAAGCCTCTTTTTCAGCCCGTTCATGCTGCAGTGCCTGTGATCTTTTAAGCCATCTACCCATTGGCGCACTCCCGCCAGAAATACTGGGTTTTTGAGCGCCCACCCGTGGGTATCTCCACAGCATGCAAATAACGGTGATCGACCAATAGCTCCAATGCTTCAGCAACCACGGCTTTGTCCATACCTCGCCAGCCTTTGCGGTACACCTCGCGCGCCGTGAAGGGTTTGTCGAACGTCTTGCGTTTGCGCAGGATCAGGTGCGCGGCATCGATTTCAGCACTGGTTGCCGCGCTGTAAAGCCGAGCAGCATGCGTGCGAAGATACTCAGCCCAATCGAGTGCCATGGCAGTTGCATCAATACCGACCTGACCGCTCTCACCATTGATCAGGCCAAATACCAGTGCAAGGCCGCTCACCGTCTTGGGCATCTTCAGCAGATGGCTTTCCAAAACTGGTGGCAACTGGCCACTTCTGGCCTCTGTTTGGATGGATGCCATCCACTCAATAAACAGTTGCTGTGCAGCAAGAGAAAAATGCCAAACGGTTGGCGTATCACTGCTGGGTAGTGCATGCAGACGAGTAAAGACATCGGCATAGCGTTCCTTGGCGCAGCTGTTTACAGGGGTGTCCTGCCAAGTCCACTCTTTGACTGCATCAGGCCAGACAGCAAGCTGAAAGCGCTGAATCAAGCCATCGTCGGTAGCACCACTGGACGCACCTCGGACCACGGGCGCTATTTTTGAAGGCTGGATGCCACCAATAATGCTCAGCATGCAGTTCTCAATCCGGATCGTGCCGCGACCTATACGGTCGTAGGTGTAATCATCCTTGCCATTGAAGGCTTCGAGATAAAACGCCCGGTCTGATGCAAACTCCTCCTGGCCCATTTTGCTCAACCAGCCTGATAACTCGTCACGGATCAGCAGCAGGCCGTTGGGGTTTTCATTCAAGCGCTCACCCAATGCCTCCACAGTGGCATCATTTACCACCAGGCGTGGCGGCGGTGGCTCCTGGAAATCCATCTCCTCCTTGGCCTTGAGTAGCGCCAGCGCTGCATCTCGATCGCCATTACCGAGTTCCTTTTTGGCTGCTTTCTCGATCTCGGCGCATTCCAGCTTTTGCAGCCGTGCCTGGTGTTTGATCTCGTTCAGATTTAAGCCATGCGTCTTGCGCAACTGAGCTTCGATTTCATTTAGCGGGAATCGCATCTCGCGCAAAGAGGGCGACTTCATTGCGCTTGGCCCACCGATAAGTGCTCCCCAGCAATTGGCAAATTCAGTCCACTGTTCATCTTCCTGCTTCGGTGCCAGGCAGGCCTTGCGGCCTACCAATGCACTCAGGCATATCATTGCTGACACTGCACAGAAATCAGGCGGGCATTGCTGGCGCTTGGCTACGTCCATAACGTAATCACGCACATCCCTGGGCAGCATCTCAGGCTCAAACGGTGCCACGCGAGGCAGCGGTGAGGGCAGAGGGATTGGGGCTTCTGCCTTCACCTTGGGCGCCTCGACGCTATTAATTAAAGCGGCCGTATTCATTCAACCTCCTGTCTGCGTGGACAAACGAAGATGTCGTTGAAATCACTGCATTCGCACTCATCGCCGCAGCTGGACGGCCAGGTCAAATCCGCACCAGAGGCCTCGGCTGCCTTGCGTGCCTTAGTGATGCCGGGGTTACCGGACGTCCGGTGGTCATTATCCGCGCAGATCACAACATGGCTGCCCGGTATCAGTGCTGCCGCAGAGCTTGCGATCAGGGCAACTGACTGCAGGTTGCCGGCATTCATGGCACACATCACGCTTTGCCCGGTCGCTTTGAACAGGGTGGCACCGGTGGCAAAGCCCTCACACACCAGCACTTTTCTCAAGTCCGGCGCATCGATCAAGCAGTAACAGCCTTTGACTTGCCCGCCAGTCAGGAATCGCTTCTCCCCATTCGGGAATATCTGCTGCAGGTTGCGAAGTTCTTGGTTGGCATCGATCAACGGCACCAGCAGACGATCACCCAGCTGACGCAGATTCAGTGGCTGGATGCCTTTGCGAAGAAGGTATGGATGCTGAGGGTCAGCCGGCTGTGCCTGATCCCACATGCGTTTGGCGCGCACTGCCGTTTCTTCCTGCTTTTGCGCGTAGAGCTCGCGTTGTTGTTCACGCACCTGGGCCATCTGCATCTGCAACTCCCAGCGTTCGGAAGCAGTAAGCTCATCGGGGAACTCTTCACGCCAGCTTGCCCAGCAACCGGTGCGCCAGCTGCCAAAAGCGCCAAAACTGATGCGCTGGGTATGCATCACATACCAGCCATTTTTTGTCCCTGGCTTGTCGCCAGCAACGTGAAAGCGGTGGATCTGGCCATCGTTGATAACACCACCTTTAACAGCCAAGCCCTCTGACTCGAGGTGTGACTCAAATGCGGCTTTTGAATCATGGAAAGTCATGCGCATTATCTCCCTGGTGGCGATGTATCAGTTGGATTCGTCACGGCTGGCCTTGACTTGTTCAGCCAGCCATTCCTGAACTTCAGACTCAATCCAGCCGATAGCACGGCCAGAGCCAAGAGAGATGGGTTTTGGGAATTCGCCTGCGGCTACACGGCGCAGCAAGGTGCCGCGTGAG
The DNA here is from genome assembly GCF_017310015.1 of Marinobacterium iners. Taxonomy (NCBI): domain Bacteria; kingdom Pseudomonadati; phylum Pseudomonadota; class Gammaproteobacteria; order Oceanospirillales; family Oceanospirillaceae; genus Marinobacterium; species Marinobacterium iners. The sequence continues at coordinate 2,013,782 of NZ_CP022297.1, read as the reverse complement.
AATCCGGTGTCTCGCAGTACAGAGGGTAGGCGTTGAATCTTGATAGCCATGTTGATGCCTCCTGAGGCGTTATTGAACATGGCGGAGATTTTTACTGGGGCGATAGATGATTACAGCGGGGAAATCAGTGGGCTATTTCCCCGTTGACTTTACTCTCGACTTGATTGCACGTTCATAGGTGCGTCGGACTGTATCGGGAGACTTGTGCAATTGCTTGGCAACTATGTCGTATGCTTGCTGTTTGGGTATGCCCTGCCTGATCAGCTTGCTTGTAGAAAACAGCAAGCGCCCTTTGTTTGCACGATCTTCTTTTCTTCCCGGCTTAGGGGGCTGAATTTTTAGTGACTCAACGGCTAACCGCTTCTCGCGGCACTCGGATAGTGCCTTAAGCACGGTGTTTGCAAGTGCTTTTACTGCTTTGTCTGGTAACAGACCGTCTTCAAGTAATAAACATGCAATAGCGATCTCATCAGAATCTTTGAACTCAACTGTACTTTCAGTTTCTTGCCATGAATTGAGCCGATCTTCTGCGAAGATTAAGAGATCGTCCATGTCAGATTGAGAGAGTGCGATTTTCCTGATTTGCGTTCCTTCTTTGAAAAGTGCCATATCGTTCCGTCCTTGTTCAAATCAGGCAGAAATTGCTTCAATAGGAAGAGTCGCGCTTAAATGACTACCCAGCGGCACCGCCACCACCGTGAGTGTAACGGGCCGCTCAAGATTCAATGTCATTCGATGCTCGCCCTGTAAACCCGCCTGCTCGGGGTACAGCAGCATCACCTGGCTGCAGTGATACGCGCTGGCATAGGTGCTCAGCTGATACAGATCAGCAGATGACAATGACGCCATGGGGTTAGCGGCGTCCAGCAGCTTCCACTTGGTATCGAGGATGGCGACAGGGCGTTTGTGTTCATCGAGCAGGCTGATATCGGGGCGCATCAGCAAGCGGCCTTTGCCGCTGCTGTCTTCACCCAGATAACGTCGTGGGCCTTGCTCCATCAGCGTCAAACCGGCTTTGCGAGCCTGAGGTCTGAGCTTGACGGCGACAAAACGCTCGAACAGGCGGTTCATATCAAATAGCAGGCTATACACGGGTTGCTGCCCGGCGCGGGTATCGAGGTACTGGCCGTTGATGAACAAACGCGCCAGCTCGACCACCCCGGCATAGCGGCGCTGCATCCGATTAAGATCCTCGGCACGGGGTACTGGCTCGCCCTTGCGAATCACACCCACATGACCAAAACGCATCAGTATGCTGTGAACCTGCTGGCGCAGGGCAGGGGAGGTGGTCAGATCCAACATACAGTTCAAAGCCGTGTGCAGCAGCCGGTTGACGGGGATATCGACCACCAGTTCATTGAAGCGGCATGCCATGCGCTGTGGCTTGAACAGGTTTTCGCGTTGCTGGCGGATCAGGTCGATACGGCCACGCACCTGGTCCAGGGTGTCCTCCACATCGCGGTAGTCACGAAGCAGACCCTGGCGCATTTGCGCGTCCAGCAGTATGAGAAAGTGGCGAATAAACACATCCAGCAGGCGGTGGCTGTTCGTTGCAAGGCCGGCCTGTTGCAGGCTGAGTCCTTCAATGTCACCGGCAATATCCAGCATCTCAATCAGAGTGGTGCGCTGTTGCTCTGGTGTCTGGTGCGGGAATACCTTGGGCAGTATCTCAATCTGTAGTTGTTGCTTAATCTGCACCACACCGCAAAACTGCTTGAACTTGACCCGATTGCGGCCCCACTCCAGACAGCCGGCAGGCAGACTGGATTCGGCCTGGCCCAACGCATCAGCATCCTGAAGTGACAGCGGCCCTGTATTGCCGATCTGCAGCCAGCCGTGTTCAAACGCTGTCAGCACTTTCATCCCGCGGCGTCCAGCGACTCATAGATTTTGCGTATCGCATCAGCACTGATCTCGGCAGGTGCCTTAACGTGATAATCCGACTTTTCCGGCAGATCGATATCCAGTCCGGCAAAGAGCAGACTTGGGTCCAACGTGCTTTGGGTAATGATCTGATGCTCGGCCGGCGCGTCTTCATCGGCCAGTACCCGACGGATCTGCTGCCAATCGTCGTAGAAATACTCGGTCAGCATGGGAATGATGTCGTACACCAGCACCTGCCTTAGGCTATCCAGGTCTTTTACCTCCATGAAGAAGGCATGGCCAAAGGTCTGATCACGATGCAGCAGGTAACGCAGGCGCAGGTTGATGGCATTGAGTAGATCGCGCAGGCTCAGCAACCCACCTTCACCATCCGGAATGTAGCCATCCCCTTGGCTACCGGTGATCTGTTTTGGCTCCGGCATCAGCTCGACGAAATGGAAGCGGCGTCGCAGGGCGGCATCCATCAAGGCGATGGAGCGGTCGGCGGTGTTCATCGTGGCGTAGATATCCAGATTCTTCGGCACACCAAAACGCTCGCCAGAGTAGGGCAGCACCACGTCAATGCCTTCGACCAGTTGACCCTCACCGTTCCACCAGGCGCGTTTGTCCGGTTCGATCAGCGTGATTAGCTCACCGAAAATGCGCGAGATATTGCCGCGGTTGATCTCATCGATGAACAGCGCGTAACGCTGGTGCGGGTCCTGGCGAGCACGGTTACAGAAGGCCTTGAACAGACCATCGCGCACCTCGTAACTGATGCCGTCTTCGGTGGTTTGCGGCCGGATACCCTCAACGAAATCTTCATAACTGAATGACTGGTGGAAGGTAACGGTCAGGTGACGCTTAACGCGAGCATTCTGGCTCTGCGGCCCCTGCTGTAGTTTCTTGAGTTGATCGCGCAGGCCTTCGCCGGCTTCCTCCCAATCGCCTGTCAGAACCCAGTGCCCACCTGGTTTTTTGTCAAAGATAAGAGGCGAAAGCCGCTTTTCCATCGCCAGCTTGACGGTCTCTGACTCCTGCACGGTATGGGTTTGCAGCGAGTTCCAGCAGGTCGCACGCAGGTTAGGGCTGTCGGCTCTACCCTGAACCCTGGCTTTCGCCTTGAAAAATGGATGAATCAACAGGTCGTTAACGGTTGTCCCGCTATTTTGTGCTGACAGGTCGGCCGCAATCAGCGCAACGGTTTCCCACCACGAAGTATTGGCCAGTTGCTCTTCCAGCCACTCGCCGGTCGCTACCTTCGTTGCCTGAGTTTCGTACTTCGGCTGCAGGTGATTGCGCCAGCGATGGGTCTTACCGGTGCCCGGCGGGCCATAGAAAATCTGGTTGATCGGCCTGGCAATATTGATCGCCTGCTGTGCCGAGGTGGGTGTCCCCGCCTGCACAACCTTAACCGGTGGCAGCTTATTCCAGAGCCCCGCCACAATCTTGGCTGATTTGGGTTTGATCTCGATGCCTGATGCCTGCGGTGTCCAGTTTTGCTCATCGACTGTGAGCGCTTTCAAGTCGGCCATACTGATATAGGAATCGGCCTTGGGGTCACGCAGATCGGTCAGCGTGATATCGACATACAGCGCCTTCTGCCCCTGTTTAGCCAGTTCCGGGTTGTAATGATCATCTTCATAGGGCTCGCTGGCGACATTGCCACGCGCAACCAGCCCTTTCGGGTCTTGGCCCAGCCGAACCAGGAAGAAGCTGTCACCCTCTCGCGGATGAGTCGAGGCCGTGCGCCAACGCATAGTGACATTATCCCCGCGCGCGATGCGCAGGCGGTCATCCTGAAACGAGCCCCAAGTCCAGTTATTGGGGTTCCAAGCCATCAACCAGGTGCCGGGCGCAGGGCGCCATTGATCCACCCAGGGTGACGCATGAAAATCGACCGTCTCACCGGCCTCCGCTTCAAGTTGCTTGCGCAGCACCAGCAGGGTTTCGTCCACTTCACGGTAGGTCATGGCTTTAAGTTTTGCCTTGGGCAAGCCGGCCATGGCCTGCAAAATCGCCTTTTTGTCGCGCCCGACTGAAGTATGTTCAAAGCTATCCGGGTAGAGCAGAAAACAGAGAATGTGGCGGAACTGGCGCGTTTGGGCACCTGGAATACTGTCCAGCCAGTCGGCAAACGCCCAGGGCGACTGCAGCAATGGTTGCTGCTGATCCTGGTTCCGGCCTTTAAACGCCTTGAGCACTTCAATCAGGAACACCAATTCGCGCCAACGTAGGGTATTGAAGCCCGTGCCGGTGCTGCCGGCCCCACTGAGCGTGTCATCATCCAATAACCAGGAGCTGGGCAGGGTGTCGCCGTTAATCTCCCAGATGGTGCGTACCAGATCCCGCTTGGTCGCGGGCTTGATATTGGTCGAGAACAGCAACAGCAGCCAGTTCAATTCAGCCATCAGCTTGATCGCTGCAGGACTGGCATCGGCAAGTTGCTGTTGCAGCTTGTCGATAAAGCTTTCCTCGCCTTCCAGCGGGTTTTGGATGAATCGCTGATCCAGTTCTGCGAGGCAGGCACTGCTCCAGTAGTCGCCATCGGTCAGCAATCCGCCGTCTGCATTCAAACAACGCTGCTTCCAATGCTCAGCGGCTTTTAACAAGGGTTTTATGGCATGACGGTGGTTGTAGCGGCTCATGGCAATTCCTTTGGTTTAAGCAGTCAACAACATCAGTTGTTAAGCAGATCAGGCGTAATACCGCTGGTCTGAGCAAAGGCGGCATCGGACTCATTGAGCAGTTTCTTTTTCAGTACTGGGAAGGCATCGCACACCCGACTGATAAACTCCTTGTCGTTCCTCAGCATCTCGTAGGTAACGTCCTTGAAGGTACAGTGGAGGTGAATTTTTTCCACCAACTTTTCAGCGCTAGGAGCAGCATTGGTAACCTCCTCTTGCAAATACTCAAGCGCGTCTTCTCGGGTAGCAGGACTGGAATAGCAATGAAAGAAATCATGCGGCGGGTTTTCCAAAAAGCGATCTACAGCTGCTTCAATTAATGCATCAACAGATTTTTTCAGCTCACTTTCAAGCTGCTTGGCCGCCCCTTTTTTCCAGTTCTCAATCTGTTGGGTGATGGCGTCATGCTGTGCCATAAACTCTTTTCTACGACTACGCAGCATGACAGAACCAAGGCGCTTGTTAAGTGACTTTGTAAACTCACGTAAAGTCTTCACCTCGCGCTTGATGGCATCCAAGCCCTCAAGCGTTGCGCTGTCCAACAGGCGGTAGGATGCACTGAGTCGTGTTTCAATTTCCTTGTTTTCGCCAAAAACGGCATCACGAATAGGAGCGGGCAGTTTGATGGTGCTCTGCTCTATACGTCCACCTTCGAACTCGACTTCGACAAACTGAACAAGGCTGGTGTAGACCTTTACCTGGCGCTGCAGATCAAAAGCCTGTGGCGGGTTGTCATCAAGACGTTTTTTGACCGCATTAACATCTACAACAGGCAGTAACTCCCGGCCGATCTCGATAGTTGCATCGATGTCTGATGCTGAGCATTCATCGCTAACCTCTTCGTCTTCGGGTGAAGAGTTCTCATCTTCGCTTAAGGGATCGGGAATGCTGGCACCCACACCAACGGCCTTGGCCAACTCGGTGACTTGTTCCGGCTGCAGGGTAATGGCGTTGCACACATCAGCATTGGGGTCTTCAACGGCCATGGGTGATTGATGCAGCACCCAGCCATGGTCATCTACCAGCAGGGCGCTGATACGCATTCCAGACTGTTTGCGAATGGGTACATGCTTTTCACGCAGCATTTCGATAGCGGCATGTTCGCCATAGCCCAAACGGAAAATCTCCTCGTTGTAATCGAGAATGATGGTCACGTCCTGATCGCCAAATTCGATGTGCTTGTTGACCAATGCGGCAGCCAACTCCTGCGTTAAAGCAGGGCCGATAAAAGCCACACGCCATTGGGCGCTTCTGACCAGTTGGCAGAGTTTATCGGTGTTGAGTTGATGAAAGAGTTTCATTGCTTGCCCTCCCTGGCGGTGGTTGGTTATTGGCCCTGAAGGGCGTCAAAGGCTTCGAGCACTCGGCGCTGGGTGAGGTATTCGCCGTATTCGGCGATCTCCTTGCGCTTGAGGCCGGGGAAGGTGACAGATGGATAATCCGGGCCCATCACCTCGGCCGGGTCAAGAATGTAGCGCAGTTCTTCCCGAGTTAGCCCATACAGCCGGGCATAGTAGGCGTCCAATTCGCAGCGCAGTTGGTGCCGGCGGTCTGGGTCCCAGCCGAACGGCTCACCATCGTAGCCCAGGTCGCGGGCGAAGGGCGCGAGCTCATGGCTGGTGTAGGTGAGTTCGAGAACGCGCGGGGTGATATAGGCCAGATCCGTTTCTTTATAGGTTTCCGGTGGCAAAACGGGTAGCTGTTTCGCAATGAAGAAGTTCATTGTGGTGCCACCGATTTTCTGTCGTGCAATATAGTCAAAGGGCAGTGTGGCCAAGTTAGCTTGAAGTGCAGCAGCTTGATCTGAGGGCGTAGCAACGGGTAAAAGCATCAAGGGGTACTTATTACCTACAGCCGTAAAGGGGATCGTTGAGCCTATAAAGGTTCTCTCGTCAGTTGCTCGGCAGATGTCTCGAAATCCGAGAAGGTATTTAGGGCTTCGACCCTCCAGTCGACCTTCCACAAGCATTGCGTAATCTTGCCGTGCGGAAAACGCCGTCAGCCAATCGTCCAACTCAGCATCGGTCATCGGGTGATCTTCGGCCATTTTTCGCGCTGCCAGGCCGTCTTTGGTGAATTCGGCGGTTTGGAACAGGTTGCCGGTGGTGCCGCGTTTGGTCACCCGGCTACCCAGCAGTTGCGAGGCTTCTTCAAACTGCTCTCTGATCAGCAGCTGGCCCGCCAACCACTGGCGCAGGCCTTCCTCCAACTTGGCGGTGTCCTGTTTTTTCAGGCCGTCCAGCACGACACGAGGCATATCGGCGGTGCGCAGCAGTACCTCTCGCTCTTCCACCCAGTACCGGGGAAGCGGGGCGTAATCTGTCTGCTGCTTTTCGGCCACCGTCGTGTCGCGGGTAGTTTCGCCGTCGGTTTCGTAAGTGGCGAAGCGGTGGTCGTAGTGGTGCACCATTTTGGCTTCGTACAGGGGCAGATAACGAGTTCCATCGAGTTGGAATTGGTTGCCCACGAGTTGTGCGCCTTTCTCATCCAGTTGCTCATAGGTGCGGAATAGGTGGCTCGCCGAAGTCATGTTGAACAAGCCCTGTTTGAAACTGACGTTCCAAGGGTTGCGCTCAGGCTCCCGTTCACGAAGAAATACCGGAACGCGCCTGTATATCTTCCTCGTGATCTCCGCATCCTTATCAGCACGGAATGTCGGTGCTGTAAGAGTGTTAGGGTTGATTCTCAAGAAATCATCTGGCTCTAAGTGGATCCGACGAGAGGGATTCTCCAAATCATTTTTGTTTTTTGCATAGAAAAGCAACTCTGCGCTTTCAACATTATGAGCGAGAGTTAGCAAGCAGAAGTTAAAACTTCTGTGAACACTCTGGAACATTCCCTCGCTATTTTCTATGTCCAGGAATGAGGAAAGCATCTTCTTCTCAGTAATGTATTGGAAAAAGAATTTGTTCGAGTCGTCGGTTGCTATTCCTCGTTGTACAACAATACCTGAGCGGCCGGATTGGTTGAGCAGTGTCAACGCCAGCTCTGAAAATAATGGATAGAGGTTTAACTTGCCGTGAGCTGTCAATGGGAAGCGGTCGCTTACACGAATGAAATTCTTCGTTGCATCAAGAGCACGCTTTTCCAATATATATTCATTGTATAAGTTGAGGTTCGATACTTTTAATTCGTCAATAGCTTTTTTCCGCGTATCACCTAGCATGTTAGCGATTTGCTGATCCCTTGCTGCGAAAAATTCTGTGTCTGATGACTGCAATTCTTCCCACGGCGGGTTGCCTAGCACCACGTCAAAACCTGCGTTGTCCCGGTTAAAGACTTCCGGAAACTGCAGTGGCCAATGGAAGAAACGGTTCTGCTCTGCGCGCAGCCGCACTTCGGCCGCTACTTCGGGACTGAGTTCACCCCGATGGGCCGCCTTCAGTGCGCCGTTGTCCGGAATGCGGTTGGCGTAGCCCTGGTTCTTCGGGACAAAGAACGCGGCCGTCCAGAGGTCTTCCAGTAGCCGGGCACGGCGGGCTTCCTGGCTTTGCTGGGCGGCCTGCCATTGCTGGCGCTTGTTGAGTACCTCATCCAGGGATTCTTCCGGTAGCTCCTCCACCGCAGCGAGTTGCTGGGCGTTGATACGCAAATCAATCGCCAGGGTTTGGGCCTGTTGTTTGTTGGTCTTCTTCAGGTCTTTCAGTAGCGCCTTGTCGTCGCCCTCCAGGGCTTTGAAAGCATCATCGGGAATGCCTTTTTCCAGCACAGCAGGGTCGTACACGCCCACCAGTGCATTACCACATTGGATATGGCTATCCAAAAAGGTGAGTGGCTTGCCGGGCTCCAGTGCCTCCATCCACAGTGCCGCGCGGCACAACTCTATGGCCATGGGGTTCAGGTCCACGCCGTAGATGCAGTGCTGCACCACATCGCGCAGGGCATGCTGGAACTGGGCGGGTGTGGGCTCACTGCCTTCGGCATCCAGCTGCGCGACTTCACGGGCCAGGGTGCGGGTGGCTGCCAGCAAAAAGTGGCCGGAGCCACAGGCCGGATCAACAACGCGCATGTCCAGCAGCGCCTGCCGGGGTGAAGCGGGATTTTCAGCCAGGCGTTCACGCACGACGGGCTTGAGCGCCGTGTCGATCAATGACTGCACCAGCACATCCGGCGTGTAGTATGAACCGGTCAGTTTGCGCAGGTTGCCGGCCGTGTTTTCGCCCGCTTCTAAGCCAATAAAACTGAAACGCCATGGATTTTGGTCGATGGCAGGCACCAGTTCCAGCAGCGCTTCATACACAGAGCCCAGCTCTTCGGCATCCATATTGGCGTAGTCAGTGGCAACCAGTGTGTTGCTGCTGTCACTGGGGTGCCAGGTAAGCGCCTTGATGGCTTTCAGCAGCGCCTGGTTATCGATTAACGACTGGTCCAAATGCGGGCATTGGCTGTTATCAAACAAGCCACCCAGCGCAGGCAGCGCCAAAAGAGGCTGGCCTTTAGCAAGACCTTGCAGGCTGTGCTGCAGCGTCAGCCAGAGATCATGGTGCCGAGCTTCAAAGCGGTGTGGCTTACGCGCCGCACGGCGGAGCGTGTCAAGGCTGTAACCCTCGCGGTAACGCTCTTTTGCAAGCGGATCACTGCCCTCGGGGTGGAGCAGGTCACGGGCTTCAGCCCGCAACAGAAACAGCAGGCGATACACCAGGCGCAGCAGTTCCTGATAGTAGGCCTGTGCATCCAGCTCACGGTCGGTAAACTGCTGGCGCAAGGTATCGTTTTGCGGATGGCGTAAAAAGCCGCTGCCCAGTGCGCCCAGTGCTACCGTTACCCCAACACGCAGCTTATCCAGCAGGCGTTCACCCTGTTCTTCCGCCTGCGCGCGCCAGAGTTCAAGCCAACAAAGGTGCACATCGGCGGCACCCTCATGATCGCGTGGCTGGAATCGGCTGGCGTGAAGCATCAGCCATAGAATACGGAAGGCCGGCAGCTGTTCTTCGGCAAAGCAGGTGGCCAGGTCCACTTCTACATAGGCCGGGCGGGTCATGGAGGGGTTGTCACGCAGTATGCGCAGGCGCTGGCCATCGCTGACCAGGCCCCACAGTGCCTGGTCGTTGGCGTTCAGGTATTCCTGCAACAAACCGGTGGGACTGCGTTTACGTCCTTCGTGACCAAAGCGCGGGTCGGCCGTATCCAGTGCCTTTTCGGCGGGTGCGCAGAACACCATCGGCACTCGGCCGTTGCAGGCATGGTGGGTGATCGGGAAGCCACGCTCGTCAATGACCTGTGGCGTTGAATAGGCTTGCAGATCCGTAAAACCAAATACCTCAGTAAGCAGGCTGTGCAGCCAGTGTTGGGCGGCGCCTGTCGGGTCACTCAGGTCGGTGCGCTGGCGTTGTTGATCAAAGTTCTGCCAGTTGGCCTGGGCGATACGCCAATAACGGCCAATCTCGTCACGCAGGGTCAAGCCTTGAGGAATACGGTATTCGGCTGCAGATTGTCCCGGTAGCTGCAAGGCGGCGAGCTGGTTGAACAAATCGGCCGGCAGCAGCCCACCTTCCAGGCGGAAAATATTCTGGTCGGCATCCCTGTGGTTCATCGGTAAAGCTCCTGGATCAGTGGGGTCATGCCCTGACGGTAAATCGGTGTAAAGCGGTCGCTGTGTTGCAGCATTCTGGCGATCTCGGGGTTCAACCAGGCGAGCAGTTCGCCGGCATCGCTATGCCGCTGTGCAAGGTCACACCAGTGCCAGATGGGTTCATGGTGGAACACACGGTTACGCAACTGACGTAGCCGGTTGACGGCACGGCTGATCTCTTTACGCTGGCGCTGCCGTTTGGGCAGGTATTTCAACGGTGCGTGTTTGAGCAACTTTGGCCAAAGAATCTGCTTATGCTCGTAACGTCTATCGCAGAGGCTGCACCAGAAACCAAAGGTGAGTTCGGCAATCACACGGTCAGCCGTGGGAGGCTGCTTGCGCTTGTGCAGTTCAGTCAGGACCTTGTTGATGGCCTGCTGTTCACGGCTGTGCAGCCACAGGCCCTGAAACCAGTTTTCGGTCTCAAATTCAGCGGTCAGCGCATTATGCAGGGCGTTACGGAATACCACTTCGTTAAGGTGCAGCAGAGGGTAGAGCGCCTCGCTTAACTGAAGGTTCCAGTGATACTGCGCCAGCGCCTGCAGTGGGTCGCCGTTGCTGTGCTGCAGATAAGGCCCCAGCCGCTGGGGTGACAGCCCGGCAATAACGGCATCGAGTGCTTGGGTCATTGAGTCTTGCCTCGGTGCTGGCTATACTGTGCGCACAGTCCCCGGGCTATTCCTCTCCCAGTCTTGCTACTGGTGATGAACCCGGGGTTATTTTTTTCTGTACCCAGCCGTTTTACCCGCCTGTTCAAAACGCCACCTCTGGCATCAGCACATACACCCCAAGAATATCAGCCGGCAACTGCGGATTGACCTGAAAGTTACCCCGGCCGTCACGCTCTGAATCACGTACTCGGCGATGATCCTGTAACAGCTGTTGGCCATGATCGCGGGCGATCTGATCCAGGACCGATTGCTGCTCCTGAAGCCGCTCCAGCGCCTGACGCACAGCGCGTTCGCGCACTTCCGGCAGGGTGTTCTGGCTTGGCGCCAGGTTAAACAGTTGCACCGCTTCCTGAGTGGTTAACTGGCGTGGCGGCTGATTGCCTTCAATCAGCACAGTCACGGCTTCTTCTGCAAGCATTTCGCGGCGATTGCCCTCACGCTCAACCACCAGATTGGTGCGCAGACGCAGTAGTGCCAGAATAGCGCGTTGCTCTACTTCCCGCGTGGTGATGGCGCCAGCGCGGCGAGCAGGGCGTTCAACCGAATCATCGGACTCCAGCGCACGCTCTGCCAGTTCATCAGCCAACACCGTAACCAGTGGGTGGCTGCGGTGGATGTAGGTCACATCACGCGGTAACGGTAGTTCGAACCCCAAGTGGTCGATACGTCGAATGCCGTGACTTTCCAGCCGTTCACGTATCGCCAGCGGCAGTTCGTTCCAGCTCATGCGGAAATGCTGCTGATGGGGTTGTAGCGGGGCGCGCAGGGCTGACAGTGCCTGTGTGATGAAACGCTGCACATCATTCTGGTCGCCCAACACTTCCTGCATTCGCTGCCATTCAGGCAGCACTTCATCGGGATGGATCGCTTGCTGGGCGAAGATGGTGCGGTTGCGCCTGGCTTTTTCACGGGCACTGTCCCAGGATACATCGACCTGCTGTTCCAGATCGTCCAGGCCGTCAAACTCAAGCCCCAAACCCATCTGGCTCATGCCGCTGTCCATGCCTCGGGTCAGTAGTACCGTTTGCATAATGGCTTGGGTTACGCGGTTTTCATCTTCAGGCATGGGGACGCTGACCCCCAGTGCCTTGCGAATCGCTTCAGCTTTGCGAATGATGACTTTCAGCACGGCGCCATCAACCGGGTTGTTATCACCGTAGAGCATGAGTGCCTTCACCACGGGTGTGCGCTGGCCAAAGCGGTCTACACGGCCTTCTCGCTGCTCGTGGCGGGTGGGGTTCCATGCCAGATCGTAATGAACAATGGCATCAAAATGCTCTTGCAGGTTGATCCCTTCTGAAAGGCAGTCGGTCGCTACCAGAATAGGTGAGCCGTCGCGCTCAGCCAGCGCTTCTACTCGGTCTTCACGCTCTGATGGGTGTAGTTCACCGGTCACACATTCCACGTTGTAGGCTTTGAACGCTTTGCCCAGATGCTCTGCCAGGTAATGCGCCGTAGGAATGTAACGGCAGAAAATGACCGGCCGGTAGCCGTCATTGAGCATGGGTTTGAGCGAGGCGATGAGTTGCTTCAGCTTGGGATCGGCTTTTGGGCCTTGCAGGCTTTCAGCCCTGCTTATCAAGTGCTGGAGCAGGGGCACATCTTCGAGTTGGGCACTTGGCTCCAGATCATCCTGGCTTTCGTCACTGGTATCCAGAATGGTGCGGCTACCCAGCTCATCGAGCATTTCAATGGCTTGCGCTGCGTTCGATTCCGGCTGTATGGAGCGATCAATACGGTTTTGCAGGGTGCGGACAGCGGCTGCCGGGGAGGAGGAGATACAGCGCAGCAGCGCCAGTGCTGCCCACCAATGCAGACGTTGCTGGAACTGATCCAGCTGCTCCGCACGTTCAACCAGCTCGCGGGCATAATCTATGACATCCTGAAACAGTGCCATCCAGTCACCCTGCATGCGGTAGGCGGTTTCGCCGGTTTCACGATCAGGGAACTGGGTGTTATCACGCCATTCGGCAATATCCTGGCGGCGACGTTGAACCATGTGCAGTGCAAGGCGTTTGCGGATGGGGTTGCGGGCATCGTCGAGCCGTACCAGGGTGGCAAACTCGGGGTCAAGCAGCCCCAGCAGGTTACGGAACGCCTGTTCATCACCGCTGTGTGGGGTAGCGGTGAGCAGGAGCATATTGCGGCTTGCCTTGGCAGACAGGCCTTTTAGCAAGGCATACCGTTGGTGGCGGCCCTGAGCATTGCCCTGAGCGCAGGTGTGCGCCTCATCGACAATGACGAAGTCCGGGCAGCTGGTCAGAAACTCATCACGGCGGCGGTTGGACTTGATGTAATCCAGGCTGACGACGGTATAGGGGTAATACTGAAACAGCGACTCGCTTTGCAGTAAGCCGCGTTCAAGGCGTGCGGCAGTATGGCGGCTGACAATAACCGGCTGCAGGTGGAATTTTTCACTCAGTTCTTCCTGCCACTGCTCACAGAGGTGTGGCGGGCAGAGTACCGTGAAGCCTTTTACTTCACCACGATCAATCAGCTCGCGCAGAATCAGACCGGCTTCGATGGTTTTGCCTATCCCCACATCATCGGCGATCAGCAGACGTACCACTTCCTGACGCAGTGCCATCAGCAGGGGCACGAGTTGGTATGCTCGGGGCTCGAAAGCCAGGTTGCCAATGGCGCGGAAAGGGCCGGCGCCAGCGCGCAATTTGAGTAGCATGGAGTCACGCAGCAGCTGGCCCGACTGCTGACTGCCCTCACGCGCATCAGCCGGGTTGGGTGCCGGAAACAGCGCCTGTTCGATCTGTTCCAGTTCAGCCAACAGGCGGACGCGATCATCATCACCACTGCCCAGGGCACGCAGGTACAGATCCGAGCCCTTGGATTCCGGCAGTACAACCCATTCACGGTCACGTGCTCTGACGATACTGCCGGGGTTGAAGGCTGGTGTTGAAGTAGGGGCGTTCATGAATCAGATTTCTCCACGGCATCAGTAACGGGCATTGCACCGAAAATATCGGGGTGCTGGGCAAAGAGGGCGGGCCAGCGTGCAGTTTCTTTGGGGAAGCGCAACACAACGAAACCGGCGTCTTCCAGATCACGGGTTTGTTGCTGATCGATCATGCGGCGGTCAGGATGTTCGTGATGTGGACCATCCACAAATATGACGGCACGGCTGTCACGATAGGCAAAGTCGGGACGCATGTTGAACGCTTCCAGATAGGGTTGGGCCGCATCCGGCTGGCGCAGTCCATACTGCTCAAGGGCATCGAGCCAGGCTTGTTCAAGGCTGCTGCCACTAGCACGTTTAAGTTGCGCAGCCTGGTCAGCATGGCTGTGCCCACCGGAACCGGCCGTAAGTTTAAGGTCGGTCAGTTGCGCGAGCCATTCAAGCGCCTCGCGGTCGCGCCGGTCGATGCTTTCGTGATCAGGCTGGTTGAAATAGCTGAGAATGCAGCGATAACAGCCTGCTTCACAGTTACTGTCTTTATCCAGCCATTGGTGTTGTGGCAGTTGATGCCAGGGTACGGCTGGGTCTGGTCGTTCCCAATGCATGAGCTCGAGAGCTGTCTGCGCCACTTTGCGCCAGGCGTCCGGTTCAGTCGCAAGTCGAGTCAGTACACCCGCACCGCCTTCGGCGGCTTCATAAAATAGCAGGGCGTTACGTTCATACAGGTCCGGTAGGGGCTCTGCCATCAGTTCGCTTTCTTCCAGCTGGAAGTTCAGCTCAATGCCGCGCTTGAGCGCATATTGCAGAGTTGCAGCGGTTGTCGGTGACATGGCAAGGGCAGGGCGAATAACCAACACATTACGTCGATCGGTCACGAACGGTGAGATGCGCTGACGCTGGTTGACCGGATCATCGGCTTCTGTTTCTTCATTGCTGCCCTGTTCTTCGTCCTTCAGCCAAGTGCCGTTGAGCGGGTCGATCATGAACCCGTCAATTTCCTTGTTTTTGCGTCGCTTCCAACCCAGGTTGATGCGCCAAATGTAGGCTTGCTGGGCATACTCCATTTCAGCCAGCAGGGTATCGGCCTGGTGCATATCACTGCGCACGACTTTCAGCACACCGTTCTCTTCCGGGTACTGCAGGGTAGTACGCAGGTCATAACCCTGGCGCATACGCTCTTCTTCGTCGCAGGTAATACGTGTTACCGGACGGGTCGCCACGTTTTCAATGCGGAAGAGGTTGTGCACCATTTTGCTGCCTTCCAGTGGTGTACTGCAGGCCACACAGAGATCCAGGTTCAATTGCTCGGCGAAATGCCCATAACCACAATGACCACAGATGCGTACTTGCTGCTCGGGCAGGCGGGCCTCTGTAATCTGTTGCTGATCGACAGCTCCGAGAATAACGCGCTTGACGCGGTACTGCTGGCCTTCGTGGTAAATCAAGCTCAGTGGACCAAACTCGGAAATAGCCAGAAAGCGAGGGCGAGACAGTACCCGGTTATGGTTTTCACGCCGCCCACTGCGACTGCCTGGGATGAATGCTGCGAGCGGCAAACGCGGGAAGTTGTAGCCAGGCAAAAAACCCTGACCGGCCAGGTAACGGTAGGTCTCAAAGTCAGACTGGCGCTTGTTGTTGTCCTGCAGCAGGCTGAACTGGATAGAGCCTTCTTCCCAGCGCCTGCGCGCAATATCACGTTCGCGCTTGCTGCTGGCCGGGTTGGTCATCAAACGGTTGGCTTCTTCGATCTGTTTAAGTGTTGAGGTATAGAGATCTCGCCAACGGGTAAAGCAGTCATCCAGCCGTCCCATCGCTTGCTGCAGGCGCTTGTCAGCCCAGGCACTTGCCGCCACTTCCAGCGGTTCCTGACTGTTGAGCCAAACCCCCCCTGCAGGCGCCAGCGCATCACCGAGCAGACGCATCAGGCGTTTGCCACGCTGTTGGGCGCCGCTGAGTGCTTTGTCATTGGCCAGTGATTCAGCATAGCTCTCGTTGATCGGCATGCTGGACTGAGTAACGTCAATCAATTCATTAATTGCGGCAGGCAGGCGCGTGCCGGTTTCGGATAGCCAGGTGGCGAACAGATGACTGGAGACCAGCTCTTCATTGGCCAAATCAAGCATTGGGGGTGTTACCTGACCGTGCACCATACGTCGGGGTTCACGGAAAAAGTACTGGTCATGCGGACTTTGGGCAGCGCAGTAGGTAATCACCAGTGCAGGCTGTCCTGAGCGCCCGGCACGTCCACTACGCTGTGCGTAGTTGGCTGGCGTCGGCGGTACGTTACGCAGATACACCGTATTAAGTGAACTGATATCGACGCCCAGCTCCATGGTGGGTGAGCAGAACATGACTCTCAGCGCACCCGTGCGGAAGTCACGCTCACGCTCTTCCCGGTCTTCCGGATCGACCTGAGCGGTATGTTCATGGGCCATAAACTGGAACCAGTCGTGTTGCTGGCTTTTGAGGCTATCCGCTACGGCCTGATAGAGCGCAGTGAAGTAGGGGTTGTTGGTTACCGCTGGCGCCAGCGGATCACGTTCGGGCGTGCCGCTGCCGCGCTTCCAGGCCAGTACCTCACCGATGAGCTGATAGCCTTCGAGTTCTTTATCGACAGGCTCAGCGTCAATGAGACCATAGTTTTTCAGAGCCTTAAGCAATGCTTCAATCAGTGCAGGCCAGTTTTTATCATTCAGCGCTTCAAAGGGGGCGTTGCCCCAGATTGCGGGCTTCTTCAACTCCTGCGCCAAGCGAGAACGGCTACCGAGGGAGATCAAATCAAACTCCCGCCCTTTTGGCCGCTTACCAATAATGGCATGGCAACCTTTGGCCATATCACGGGCATTACCCAGCTGCCATTTCTCAGTCAGATGTGTGGTTGCCAGGTTCACCCATTGTTCGTGCTGGAGGTGGTCCAGATAACGGGTACGGATGCACAGGTTTTTACGCATCACATCCAATACGAGTTTACAGACCTGATAACGCACGTCCGGCGTGGCTTTAGCCAACATATCCGGCGACTGGGCCCACACGCTGTCATCTTCTGTCAGTTCTGTCAGTCCGTCATAGGCGATTTCGAGCAAACCCAGCTGTTCAAGGTTCGGGACGGTAAAGCGCCAGCCCCGCCGCAGATCGTGGTAGGCGCGATACCCCAGCACATTACGCATGGCCTCTTCAGCATCACGTTTCATGCGTGGTATGCGCTGATCGGGATTCTGCAGGTAGTCGGCGCGCACGCTGGGGTCATCACTGTCCAACCCCAGTGCAGTAAATATATGCTGTGCCAGATCACGGTCTGTCAGCAGACTGCCGTTTTGCTGATCCAAGGAGGCAAGTATACCTGCGCGTACCAGCAGAATTTGGATGAAGTCATTGAAATGGCCGGACTGCAGCGCCGCATCCTGACGGTTGTCACTGAACCCGAGCAGTTTGCGCGCTTCGTCTGCCAGCTCATTCTCGGCACCCAGCAGGTAACGAAGGGATGAAAGCGTGAGTGTGGTTGTTGCGGAACTACGACCTTCTGCAGACAGCGATCCAAGCCGTGTCCAGTCACGACCTGAGCTATGCGCATGGCCACAACCGAGGCAGAATCGGAAACCACCGGGCAGGTAGAACCCGCGTGTGCCGCTTAGGTTCTGCGCGCCGTTTGGCAATACATGAACTTCCTGCGGCTTAAGCTTGGAGTAGTAGGGCTTCAGCTTGGGCGGTTCTTTCTTGAAGTCGAGCCAGCTTTCCGGGTAATCGTCTTCATTCCAATGCCCCAGCATCAGGAAGCCGTAGGAGGTGTCCTCTTCTTCGGCTGCGGTCTCCTTGATATCGCGTGGCGTGAAACCAAGTTCACCGGTTTCAGAGTCCTTAGCATGCCAGACAGGATAATACTCCTGGCCACAGCTACGGCAGAAGTGAACGGTATAGAAGCGGCGGTTACGGTCACCTGGCACGAATTGTTGCCCGTGCAGGTCAAGGTGGCGCTTTCCGGGTGCTTCAAGCGTTGCATAGAGGTCACCGGCTCCCGAGATGAACTGGTGCAACCTGAAAGCAAACAAGGGCTTGTCGTTTATGTCACGAGTTCGATAGGCAAGTAACAGGAACTGAGCCAAGTAACGCTGGCAATGTGCCGAATCCTGCGCTGTTGCTTCGCTCAGCAATGCAGCTGCCTCTTCCAGGGTTTTCGGCTTGGCGCGCACCCACATACCTTCTTCAAATGAGATGCCCAGGGTTAATTCGACCCAGGCAGCAACCGGATGCTGGCGCAGTTGATCAAACGTTTCTTCGGTTGGCAGTGGCGTCTGTAGCGCCTTCGCCAACACATCGCCAGCCGGCATTTCACCGGGAATCTGGCGCTGTAGCGTTTCACCAATGATATTGGCCGCCGGTACTTGCTGACCAAATAGCTTGGTTGCCACTTCAGCAACCTTAGCTTGACGTTCCTGGCGTGTGCCTTCGGTTGCCATGGTAGCGGAGGTGCCGATACAGATCAGGTCGAGATTCATCCGCTCGCGTACACGTCTTACCAGCATGGCAACATCAGCACCCTGACGGCCGCGATAGGTATGCAGCTCATCAAGTACCAGGAACTGCAGCCCCTGAGAATGTCGAATAACCGCCTTGTCCCGCTCGTTTTGGCGGGTCATCAGCAGTTCCAACATCATATAGTTGGTCAGGATGATGTCGGGCGGGTTCTGCATGATCCGCTCACGCTCTTCCTGATTCTCCTGTCCGGTATAGCGGGCATAGCTGACGGGGCGTTTGTCATCAGGGAAGTCAGACAGGAACTTTTCCAGCTCTTCGCGCTGACTGTTGGCCAAGGCGTTCATCGGGTAGATGACAATGGCACGAATGCGCGGGGTCGGATCGACTTCTTTATCCTTGATGATGGTGTCTACCATTGGGATAAAGTAAGACAGCGACTTGCCCGAGCCTGTACCGGTGGTCAAAACATAGGGCTCACGTCGTTGGCAGCACTCGATGGCCTGGCGCTGGTGCTTGTAAAGCGTTGCAGGCACACCGGTAGACGTTGCCGATTTTCCAAAGCGGAAGATGTCTGCGGTAACGCTGCTGAGAACACCCTGAGAGGCAAGTAGTTCGACGTTGCCTTCAGTGACATAGGACGGGTTGATCTGAATCAGTGGTGATGGCCAGTAGCGGCCGCCATCGTATTCACCGTCCAGGAAGGTGCAGATATCGTCAGCCTTGGGCTGAATGAAAGAACGGGTGAAGTCACGATAATCTCCAACCAGCTTGTCCCTGAACTCGAAAACATCCATCAGGCTCGGCGCCTCCCTTGCCATATTGTCATGCCACACAGTTGGAAAACTGTTGGCATCCTGCTACTTATCAACGTGTTGCAGGAAGTCTATCAAAGTTTCATTCGGAAGAGGGCGGGAAAACTGCGTTGTACAGTTCCCCTCCTGCAATCAGCCTTAACACAAGTGATCTCCTGCCTCGATGCAGGACAGAATGATGCCGAGATGTAGCTGGTTGCCTTTGTTGCTAAAGAACGGATGCGGTGGCTTGCCCTGTGCAATCCATTGTTCTTTATTGGTATTTTCGAAGGCTTTAATCCAGCGCGTCCAATACAGCTTATCCAGCGCTTTCAGCGTGTATTTTTGGCTATCCCTGAGCATCACGCTTACGAGGAAGGCCAGCAGCGTGTCTAATTGCCCGTCGCTGTTCCATATGCGCAAAAAGATCTGCCAGCGCTCGGAATCTCTTGGCGGCATGCGCAGTGCGGTGAGAAATTCATCGATCCGAGTAAAACCGAGAACGGCTTGGATGTAGTAGAGGGCGCCTTCCCAGTAGGCGCCAATCTCGAAGATGTCACCGGTCGCAATCGGATAGTAGGGCGCTGGGTAGTAAGGCCCTGAATTGCGGTCACCTGCCAGTAGGGTGATGTATGCGTTGTGCCAGTCGTCGTCGGGTTTCAGATGAGGTGGGCTGGTAAAGAAAAACCAGCGATCACCTACTTGCCATAAGGTTCTGTGCGGAGGTCTCTTAATGAGTATATCCGGCGAGCTGGTGGCGATATCCTTGCCGTGAACAGTCTCATGATCAGCCGTCATGACGGGTACGTGTCCCTGCTCTGCGATACCCAGCATGTAAGTGAACCAGCCGGCATATTCAAAGTTTTGCCGGTGCGCCCGTGCCATCAGGCGTGGAAAGCGGTTTTTGATTTTGGCGGCCAGTTCACGCGCTGTATCCTGCCTGGCATCATTCCAGCCGAAATAATCATAGCCTTCGGATCCGGATGAATGCTCGATACATTCGATATCGGCACCAGGTATGTCCACCCAGGCATCACCGTCCCACTGCAGATAGTCGAATACAGTTAGCCTGCAGCGCCAGTATGCACCTGAGGGCGCCATTGCAGTGTGTACGGCAAGATCCTGATAGCCTTGTTTGTGCAGCTCATGCACGGCGGCGAGCAATCGGGCAGAGCGCCGGATGATGGGGTTTGTGATCATTGCATCGTTCCTTCGAGCAGATTGTATCCATGGCATGCAGGACAACGAGCGCCCGGGTCATCGCGTTCTAGTGTGACATTAAAATAGTATCACAGCGCCCGCATCGGATCTTGAATCGCCTGAAACGGACAAATCCTTCTGTACTGCCTGATAAGCATTTTACGAATAGGGCTACTAACGGCTCTAAAGGTTCAAATACGGGGACTGTCTCGACTTGCAGCTCCACTTCCTCAGGCACGTTGCCGGATGACAATTGCTCAGACAAGCCGAACAAGGGGAGATCAGTACTGTTGTTAGCCAATCCAGCCCGCTTGCATAACCAATCGGCCGCTATCTGGGCCTGCCCCATCGCTCGGTATAAATAGGCTATGTCGTCCTCAAGTGCCGATAACCAGGAACTAATATATTCTGCGTGGTCCTGACGGGGCTCAGGAAGTTTATGAAAGCGCGTGTTCAGAATGGCAGCTCCGAGCTCTGCCACCAGTTCTTCAAATGCGTAGCTTGCAACTGGATCATCGGAGAATTTTTGACGATCGCAGCGATGAGGCTTTTGAGTCCAGTGAATCAACTCATGAAGCAGCGTAGCATAAAAGTTTTCACCTGCTGTGGCGTGTGCACTGGGCGTAAAGCTTTGTCGAGGTGGCATGTGAATGGTATCGCTGGCAGGGCTGTAAAAGGGCTTGTTGCCTTCGAACCTGATGGTCGCGCCCGATGCAGTAACCACTTGCTCGGCTTGCTCGTTCTGATTGACGATTTGTGATCGGGACTCCGGCTGATCAAACAGGTCGGGATAGCCAAAATCGACACCATTCACATCATCATAATTAAAAACCGTGTAGTGACGAAAAGAGTGCTGAATGGAATGGGTGCCACCACGAAGAGGTTGTTTGAACGTCACGGGCAGTGTGACTTTGACGCCTTTGCAACCCTTGCGTAGGCGGCCGCCAATCTTTGACCATTGGTGAAGTGTGGCCCAGTAGGGGGAAGAACACCCCCTCAGCTGGCCCTCAATCCACAGGGTTATCGCGTTACGGCCTTGGAACGTGCGCTGTGTAACGGGATTAATTGGCTCTGCAAGGCCTTCATGCCAAGGCATGTGCCAATCATCAACACCTTGCCGGATCTGACCAATGATCAGATCGGCAATCGATCTCGGCGTGCAAACATCAGCTGAATTCATATCCAACAACGTCCTGTCGTGGCTGCGAGTTAAAATTCCCCTTCACTCACCCGATCGCTGGCGCGGATCTTGATGGTCGTCGGCACCTTGATGCTTTTGTTCGACTCGGAGCCTGGCTTCTGGAACTGGGCGAAGGTTTTGAGCTTGTCGAGGACAGTGCTTCCCGCAAGGCCTTGGGCATTGTCATCGTAATAGCTGAACCAGGGGATACCTTCCTGCTTGTACTGCTTGCGCGTAACCGGTGGGTGCGGGACAGGCTCATCGGTTACCTCCTGCCACTGCTTGCTATTGATAATATGAATAAAGCAGCGTGAAGTTGTTTGGTCCCAGGCATCAATACCGCGTGAGTCTTCGTATATGGTCTGCTTGATTTTGCCGCCAAGGCCCAGCCCCATCGGTTCTGCCGACCGCCTGAAAAACATCGGCAACTCGATGCCATCCTGTTCAAGCTGGGCTATTCGCTTGCGCTCTTCTTCCTGTTCACGCTCGTAAATATCAGCCTTGAGCGGGTAGGCGATGATCTGCAGTCCGCCAAACTCGGCCTCGCCGGTAAGCTGTTCTTCAACGGACTGGCCATCGCCTAATGGGCTGGCGACAAACTGGCGCACCTGATCATGCCCGGTGGAAAAGCCGTCCAGCCATGGCTGCTTAGGTATGGTGACATAGTCTTGTGGATCAGCCTGAAGGTCGTTTTGCCAGCCGCCACCAGTCACAGCATTGATCTTCCCGGCCGCTATTTTGACCGCCATCGGGTATTGTCCGCTGAAGTTGATCCACATTGCCTCCGACTGATACATCGGCATCATGACACCGCCACGCTGTAACCAGTGTTCAGGCACCTTGGCATGGTGATCTTCGATATGGACCAGTGGAAATTGACCCAAGCCTGCCGGCAGAGGGTATTCCTTGCCATCATCCGGTATGCGCAGGGTGCGCTGAAAGCTGATGCGCAGGACGGCATCGGCATGAACTTCCGGGAACCGGAAGACAAGGGTGTCATTTTCCAAAGTGACCATGATGAGTCTCCTTCCTTGATTAGAGTGGTTGTTACCAGTCTCCGTCCGAAACCTCACGCACAAGGCGCAGTACTGCATGGTCGGGTGTGTCTTTAAGCTGTCGCAGCAGCTGAGAAAACAGTTGTGGACGTTGGCAGATGATCTCACGCAGATCAGCGGATACCTTACCGGCCATGGCCAGCAGCACATCTGCATCCAGATTTAGCTCCTGAGCCAGTCGCTTGAGTGTGTCCTCGCTGGGCGGTGGCAGCTCTTCACGCTCGATCTTGCTCAGATAGGTCGGCTTTATGCCCACACGTTCGGCGACTTGCCGCAGTGAGTAGCCTTTGTCGTGCTGGCGCCGCAGTTCGCGTTGCTGGCGGATGTAAGGTCCAAGTCCATTCATAACGTGTAGCATATACTACACGTTTAAGGTGGTAAAAGAGGTTTTGGCGGTTTTGGCAGTAGGGTGGGGAGGGGTAAGGCCTGTGCGAGAAAAAATCATGTAGCAGAATCATAACTGCTACCATTACTGTGACTAATCCCGATGATTAGATTTAATATTTAGTTAACCTATTGTTTCTGAACGATCATTTTTAATTATAAAAATTGAAGCTCTCGACGTTCATTAAAAAACCTTTTTGAACAATTAATTAGGGATATCATCTCCAGTAATGCATAAGGTATGGATGCGATGCCGGGTATGATGTTGTTAGTGCTATGATAGCAGAGCTGTTGGTTGCTGGCAGGGGTGGTTGAGATTCAGATGGCTGTTGAGCGGCATCTAGGGTAAGCTAGTGCGCAGTGATTTTTCAATTATACCTGTTACACCTCATATCGCCGTCACGCTATTCCGGCTTGTCGGCTATCCCTGTTGTACTTCAAGAGACTAATGTTGCATGAGTTTTGCTTCTCTGGGGCTGTCAGCTCCGTTGCTGAAAGCGGTAGCTGATCAGGGCTACGACACCCCTTCCCCCATCCAGTTGCAGGCGATTCCTGCTGTGCTGGCAGGTCGTGATGTAATGGCGGCCGCCCAAACCGGTACGGGTAAAACAGCCGGATTTACGCTGCCGATGCTGGAGCGTCTGGTAGGCGGAAAGCCTGCGGGTGCCAATCAGGCACGGGCTCTGGTATTGACACCAACCCGTGAACTGGCTGCTCAGGTGGGCGAAAGCGTTGCTACCTATGGGCGTAATCTGAAGCTGCGCTCTGCTGTGGTGTTTGGTGGTGTGAAGATCAACCCGCAGATGCAAAAGCTGCGCGGCGGAGTGGATGTATTGGTCGCGACGCCAGGGCGTCTGCTGGATCTGTATCAGCAAAATGCCATCCGCTTCAATCATCTGGAAATTCTGGTGTTGGATGAAGCCGACCGTATGCTGGATATGGGTTTTATCAATGATATTCGCAAGATCATGGCGCTGCTGCCGGCTCGACGTCAGAACCTGATGTTTTCGGCCACGTTTTCTGACCCGATTCGCAAGCTGGCCAAGGGTATTGTGAATGATCCGGTTGAGGTGTCGGTTAGTCCCGGTAACAGTACGGCGGATACAGTCAGGCAGTGGTTGAGT
This sequence comes from Marinobacterium iners, assembly GCF_017310015.1. Taxonomy (NCBI): domain Bacteria; kingdom Pseudomonadati; phylum Pseudomonadota; class Gammaproteobacteria; order Oceanospirillales; family Oceanospirillaceae; genus Marinobacterium; species Marinobacterium iners. The sequence continues at coordinate 1,989,871 of NZ_CP022297.1, read as the reverse complement.
CCGGTTGATAAGAAGCGAAAACCGGATCTGTTGCTTGAATTGATTCGCCAGCATGGCTGGAAGCAGGTGCTGGTGTTTACAAAAACCAAGCATGGTGCCAACAAGCTGGCCAAGTTTCTGGATGATGCTGGTGTCAAGTCGGCCGCCATTCATGGCAACAAAAGCCAGGGTGCACGCACCAAGGCGCTGGCTGACTTCAAATCCGGCGCGGTAGAGGTGCTGGTCGCAACTGATATCGCGGCTCGCGGGCTGGATATCGACCAGCTGCCGCAGGTAGTTAACTTCGAGCTGCCAAATGTGGCCGAAGATTATGTGCATCGCATAGGTCGTACTGGTCGTGCCGGTGCAACAGGGCAGGCTGTTTCGCTGGTGTGTGCCGATGAGGCTGATCTTTTGTTCGGTATTGAGCGTTTGACGCGGCAGACGATCGAGCGTCAGGAGGTTGAAGGCTTTGAGCCTGTGCATCCATTGCCGCCTGCGGGTACTCGAGTGCCTGCGTCAAAGCGTGGCGGTGAGCAGAAGCGGGGCGCCCGCAAGCCCAAGGTAGAGCACAAGGATGGTCAGAAGCCGGCTGGCAGCGCGCATGCTCGTCGTCGTGCTCGCCGCCCCCGAGCGGTTGCCGCTGCGGGTTAACAATTGAGGGAGGGGGTGCCTCGGTTTGTCGGGGCGTCCTGTCTGCGCAAGCTGCTGAATATTTTGATACAAAAATCAGGCACAAAAAAAGCGACTCGTGGTCGCTTTTTTTAGATTCGGCAGTAAGAGCAAGCTTACAGCGGAACGATGTTCTCAGCCTGAGGACCTTTCTGGCCCTGAGTGACCTTGAACTCAACCTTCTGGCCTTCGTGCAGGGTTTTGAAGCCTGAACCCTGGATAGCGCTGAAGTGAGCAAAGACGTCCGGACCGGATTCCTGCTCGATGAAGCCAAAGCCTTTAGTTTCGTTGAACCACTTAACGGTGCCGGTAGTAGTAGACATGATGATCTATCCTAAATTTCAAAATATTTTTTTGCCAAGACTGTGTCGAGGCGGTTTGCTCTAAAAGTTGCTATCTACTTATGAATCTCAGGACGAGTACTAACTACAAGGCAGGACTTCGAAATGGTCGTACGTAAATATATGCGTTACTTTCAAGCTGAAAATCATTCTATACGGTTGCCTCGCCTTGTCAATCAAATATTACGGGTGTTGTTAAAATAAATCATAGCTTGTGTATGTGAATTAAGTACACAATACGTATTGTGTACTTAATTTTATTCTTTATGGCGAGTGTGTGATTCAGGGTTGAATAGGGCTGGAGTCATGCGTTTTGTGCGGTTCTAAATTGCGAATTGAACCTGTCGTGGTAGCATGAGTTTTTTCCGCCATATCGAACCCTGAAGCGCTATCTCAATGACAATGAAGCCCTCCTTTGCTGAAGCACTTGAAAACCTGACTCGTCCCCCGCGCATTGCTCTTATTGGTGCAATGGATCAAGAGATCGAATTACTCAAAAACTCCCTGCAGGGTGTCGGCACCCACATGGTGGCTGGTTATCCCTTTTATACTGGAGCGCTTGATGGCGTTGAGGTGGTGTTACTCAAGTCCGGTATCGGTAAGGTCAATGCCGCGATAGGTACAACCTTGCTGTTGCAGCAGTTTGAGCCAGATTGTGTCATTAACACCGGATCGGCCGGCGGGTTTGATGCTGCGCTCAATGTAGGCGATGTCGTGATTTCGGATGAGGTTCGTCATCATGATGTGGATGTAACGGTATTTGGTTATGAGCCTGGTCAGGTGCCCGGGCTGCCCGCAGCGTTCACGGCCGACCCCTTGCTGGCGAGAATGGCAGAGGAGTGCATTGCACAGATGCCTCATGTCAATACGGTTCGAGGGCTTATTGCAACCGGTGATAGTTTTATGAACTGTCCGTCGCGTGTGGCGAGCACTAGGGTTCTGTTTCCGTCCATGAAGGCGGTCGAGATGGAAGCTGCTGCCATCGCCCAAACCTGTCATCAATTCGGTACGCCTTTTATCGTTATCCGTGCGCTTTCGGATATTGCAGGCAAGGAGTCGAATCTTTCATTTGAGCAGTTTCTTGATAAGGCGGCACAACATTCAGCCGAGATGGTAATTGCCATTGTGAAACGGATCGCCGCAAGGGCTACAAACAACGCAAAGTAATAATCATAAATAATTGTTATTTAAGGAAATTGACATGATCAATTCTTTCCATCCCCCGCTGCGAACTCTTATGGGACCAGGGCCTTCTGATGTTAGCCCGCGTGTGCTTGCGGCCATGGCTCGCCCAACTATTGGGCATCTTGATCCTGCCTTTATTGGCATGATGGATGAAATCAAGCAGCTGTTGCAGTTTGCCCTGCGCACCAACAACGAATTGACCATGCCTGTTTCAGCACCGGGCTCGGCGGGGATGGAAGCGTGCTTTGTTAACCTGGTTGAGCCGGGTGACAAGGTGATCGTCTGCCAAAACGGTGTGTTCGGCGGGCGCATGAAAGAAAACGTTGAACGCTTCGGTGGCATCGCTCTGATGGTTGAAGATGAATGGGGCACAGCGGTCAGCCTGGATAAGGTCAGGGCGCTGATGGAGCAGCATGACGACATCAAACTGCTGGCCTTCGTTCATGCAGAAACCTCAACCGGTGTTCGTTCCGATGCAGAGGCTTTGTGTCGCTTGGCGCGTGACTATGGCTGTTTGACCATTGTTGATGCAGTCACCTCTCTGGGTGGGATAGAGCTTGAGGTTGACCTCTGGGGGATAGATGCCATCTATTCAGGCACTCAAAAGTGCCTGTCGGCCCCGCCCGGAATTTCTCCCGTCAGTTTCAGTGAGCGCGCGCTCGAAAAGGTGCGGCAGCGAGAGAGTCGTGTCCCCAGCTGGTTCCTTGATAAGAAGTTGGTGATGGGATACTGGGGTGGAGGGCAGAAACGCGCCTACCATCACACGGCGCCAGTTAATGCGCTGTACGGTTTGCATGAGTCGTTGGTCATGCTGCAGGAAGAGGGTATCAAGCAGGCTTGGGAGCGTCATCAGTACCATCATCAGGCCTTGCGGGCTGGGCTTGAGACGATGGGGCTTCATTTTACTGTTGATGCGTCAGTGCGTTTGCCTCAGCTGAATTCGGTTGCAGTGCCGACTGGAGTTGATGAAGCCCGTGTACGTTCACTTTTGCTGGAGCGTTATGGGCTTGAAATCGGTGCGGGCCTCGGGGTTCTGGCGGGTAAGGTATGGCGTATCGGTCTTATGGGCAGCTCATGCACGCGGCGTCACGTTATGGTATGCATAGATGCGCTCGAAAATACGCTGCTTGAACTGGGTGCTGATATTCATGCGGGTGTGGCTGCACAGGCTGTATCGGCTGCTTACGCCGAGTAAGGAGAATATATCATGGCTAAAATCGCTTTTATCGGCTTGGGTGTCATGGGTTTTCCGATGGCAGGTCATTTGGCGCGCGCCGGGCATGATGTGTGTGTCTATAACCGTACCCGCAGCAAGGCCGAGCACTGGTGTGCTACCTATTCCGGCCGTTCTGCCGCGACACCGGCTGCTGCTGCAGAGGGTGCCGAATTCGTCTTTACCTGCGTGGGTAACGATGACGACTTGCGTCAGGTGACTACCGGAGCGGAAGGTGTTTTGAAAACGCTTTCACCAGGTTCTGTGCTGATAGATCACACCACGGCTTCTGCTGAAGTGGCGCGGGAGTTGGATTTACAGGCTAAAGAGCAGGGTTGTGGCTTTCTTGACGCTCCTGTTTCGGGTGGTCAAGCCGGAGCCGAAAACGGTGTACTGAGTATCATGATTGGCGGGGTGGAGGCTGATTACGGCCGGGTTTCGCCTCTGCTTGATGCGTATGCCAAGTCTCATCGTTTGCTGGGTGAGGCCGGCAGCGGTCAACTTGCCAAAATGGTCAATCAGATCTGTATTGCCGGGCTGGTTCAGGGTTTGGCTGAAGCTGTGCACTTCGTCAAGCGTGCGGGGCTTGAGGGGGAGGCTGTTTTTGATGTAATTCAGCACGGAGCCGCAGGGTCATGGCAGATGGCAAACCGTCATCAAAGCATGCTGGATGATCGTTATGACTTCGGGTTCGCTGTGGATTGGATGCGCAAGGATCTTCGAATTGCGCTTGAAGAAGCCCGGCGTAATGGTGCGCGTCTCCCGGTTACGGCGCTTGTTGACCAGTTTTATGCTGATTTGCAGGCCGAGGGTAATGGTCGACTGGATACATCAAGTCTGCTCAAAAGGCTTGAGAAAGGGGGCTGAACTGCAGATAATGCCGTTCTTTCGCCCAGCGGTGCGAACAGAATTATTACAATGATTGAGGAGCAGTTTCTATGTTGAATATCGATAAATACAGCATGATTTCATTCGCACCGAGTATTGCGATTGTGGCGGCGATGCTGGTAATGACGTTTCTTGGTGTGCGCTTTCTGAAGCGAGAAATTGCCAAGGATGCTGCCCGAGCACAGCAAAAGAAGTAATAAATTTGGCGGCCTTGGTCGCCTGATTTTCCGGAGGTGAATCAGGCCTCTACCCGACAAGGAGGGATCAGATGACAACCATCAATAGTCGGCGTCATGCAGCCTCGGTTGCGCAGCCGAGTGAGCGTGAGCGCCATCCTCTACTGTCTGACAACGACATCAACACCATTCTGGTGAATGGTGCGCAGATCTCTCTCAGTAAGTTGAAGCGGGCACGTAGTTTTGATGCGCGTCTGTATTACTATGCTGAAATCGGTGTCTATCTTGAGGTGTCGCTCTCCCGGGGCGCGGGTATTCTGGATGCAACCCGTGAGCAGCTTGAAGCCATTCATCGCGAGGCCACCCACCTGCATATGGATGCCAACAAAAACCTGAATGAAGTTAGCTGAAGAGCAACAAGACCCGGCTACCGATAGCGCTGTCGGGTTTGACAGCAAGGCATTCCTGCGCCGATTAACCCAGCGGCCCGGTGTGTATCAGATGTATGATGCCGGCGGAAAAATTCTTTACGTTGGTAAAGCTAAAAATCTCAAGAGCCGGGTCAGCAGCTATTTTCGCTCCAGTGGGCTGAGTACAAAGACTCAGGCACTGGTTGCTCGTATCTGCCGTATTGAGGTCACTGTCACCGGCAGTGAGACGGAAGCTCTGTTGCTGGAGCAAAACCTGATCAAGCAGCAGCGTCCTCCCTACAATATTTTGCTGCGCGACGATAAATCCTATCCCTATATCTTTGTCAGTGACCGCGATACTTTCCCGGCCATCACTTTTCAGCGGGGGGCAAGGCGTAAAAATGGGCGCTATTTTGGCCCCTATCCCAGTTCCGGTGCAGTGAAAGAGAGTCTCAATCTGCTGCAGAAGGTGTTTCGGATTCGCCAGTGTGAAGACAGTTTCTTTCGAAATCGCTCTCGCCCCTGTCTGCAGTATCAGATCAGGCGCTGTACGGCACCCTGTGTCGGCCTGATCAGTGAGGATGCCTATCGTCAGGACCTCAATCACGCCATGCAGTTCCTGCAGGGGCGTAGCCAGGAATTGATGCAGACACTGGCGCAGGAAATGGAGGATGCCGCCGCCCGTCTTGAATTTGAGCGTGCCGCCAGTCTGCGTGACCAGATCAGTGCATTGCAGCAGGTACAGGAGCAGCAGTTTGTCAGTGGGCAAAGTGGTGATGCCGATGTGCTGGGGTGTGCAGTTCAGCCTGGTGGTGTCTGTGTTCATGCACTGTTTGTGCGTGGTGGGCGCGTCATCGGCAGCAAGGTTTATCATCCTCGGGTGTCGATTGAGGATACGCCAGCGGAAGTATTGTCTGCTTTTATCGCTCAGTTTTATTTAAGCGGTCCACGTGAGATTCCTGCAGCCGTGATTGTTTCCGTTGAGCTACCTGATCAGGAGTGTATTCAGCAGGCCCTGGAGCAGCGGCGCGGACGCAAGATGGCCATCATGTCGCGCGTGAGGGGGGATCGCGCTGGTTGGCAGCGTCTGGCCCAAACCAACGCGGAGCAGCAGCTGGGCAGTCATCTGGCCAGTAAGCAGAATATCTATAATCGCTATTTGGCACTGCAGGATGCACTGGGGCTGGACTCAATCCCGCAACGCCTTGAATGCTTTGATATCAGTCACAGTTCAGGCGAGGCAACAGTAGCCTCCTGTGTTGTCTTTGACCGAGAGGGGCCGAAGAAGTCGGACTATCGGCGTTTTAATATTGAAGATATAACAGGCGGGGATGACTATGCCGCCATGCATCAGGCCCTCAGTCGTCGGTATACACGAGTGCGCAAGGGGGAGGGGGTGTTGCCGGATCTGTTGATCATTGATGGTGGAAAAGGGCAGGTTGCACAGGCAGTGATGGTTATGGAAGAGCTGCAAATCAACGACGTACTGGTCGTAGGAGTGGCGAAGGGGCCGACTCGGAAAGCGGGCTTTGAAGTGTTGATTCGTGGTGATAGCGGGGAAGAGACTGTGCTTGCATCGGATTCGCCCGCTTTGCATCTATTGCAACATATTCGTGATGAATCGCACCGGTTTGCCATTACAGGGCATCGGGCGAGGCGCGGCAAAGCGCGCCGCAAATCAACCTTGGAAGGAATATCTGGAGTAGGCCCCAAGCGCAGACGCGAACTGCTGAAGCATTTTGGTGGTGTCAAAGAGGTCGAGCGGGCCAGTGTTGAAGAAATCGCAAAAGTCTCTACTATAAGCCGGACGTTGGCACAGGAAATTTATGCCGCACTCCACCCCGAAAGTTGAAGCAGGAAGTAACGGGACACTCATTTGTATACGATAAAACTACCCAACCTACTGACGCTGCTTCGCATCGTCCTGATTCCAGTTTTCATACTGGTTTATTACCTGCCATATGCGTGGTCACCTTGGGCTGCATCCGCCATTTTTGGCCTGGCCGCGATTACTGACTGGTTTGATGGCTATTTGGCTCGGAAGCTTGATCAGGCTTCCCCCTTTGGGGCTTTTCTTGATCCTGTGGCAGATAAATTGATGGTGGCTGCCGCACTTGTAGTGCTGGTTGAGGTATTCGCTTCTCCTTTGGTCACTATTCCTGCAATTGTCATTATAGGGCGAGAAATTGTTATTTCGGCTCTGCGCGAATGGATGGCTGAACTCGGCGAGCGTGCCAGTGTGGCAGTATCAAATATTGGAAAAATCAAGACAACACTGCAGATGGTCTCGATTCTCATCTTGATAGCAATGCCGCTGTATAGTCCGCTTTCCTGGTTGGGAATTGTTGCGCTGTATGGTGCTGCGGCGCTGACACTATGGTCAATGGTGCTCTACCTGCACGCGGCATGGCCTCATCTGAGTGATGATATCTGAAGTAAGTGGTTAATATTTAAGCAATTTTTTTTCAGTATTATGGTTGACACCCCGCGGGATCTCTCTATAATACGCACCACTGTTGAGGCGCGGGAATAGCTCAGTTGGTAGAGCACGACCTTGCCAAGGTCGGGGTCGCGAGTTCGAGTCTCGTTTCCCGCTCCAATCTCAACGGTATGGCTGGATGGCAGAGTGGTCATGCAGCGGACTGCAACTCCGTGTACGCCGGTTCGATTCCGACTCCAGCCTCCATTCCTCTCAGGTGATTTTTTGACACCTGAGAGGAATGGAACCATACAAAAAACTTCCCCTCTTCGTTGTTAATGCTGTCAATATTCTGCACAGCTCTATATCTAATCAATTACTCTCTTTTTCGGCTTATCGATTCTGTCTGCTCCGCCTTGGTTTAAACGGGCAGGCGTACGCCTGCCCTCAGGCATTTATTTCCAGCGTCCAGGGGCGTAGCTGAATACAGGCAACGACCAGTGCCAGTATATGGCGGCTACACGCATCATGATGCCGGTGGCAAACGACAGTATTAGATTGAGATCATGATTTAATCCCATCTGCTCCAGCTGGAGATAAAGCAATGCAACCAGCAAAGAGATGCTTGCATAGAGTTCGTGTCGAAAAACTACAGGTACTCGCTGACACAGAACATCGCGCAGAATGCCCCCAAAAATGCCCGTTATCATGCCTGCCATAACAACTATGGGTGTACTGTAGCCGAGCTCAAGGGCTACATTGCAGCCAATGATGGTGAATGCAATAAGGCCCATGGCGTCCAGCAGCAGGAAGATCTTGTGCAAATGATGCATGAAGCGGGCAATCAGCATGGTGATCAGTCCGGCTGAGACAGTCAGGTAGATGTACTCGGGGTGCTGTGTCCAGGAAACAGGAAAGTGTCCCAGTAGCATATCGCGAATGGTGCCACCGCCCAGGGCGGTGATGAAGGCGATAACACTTACGCCAAACATATCCATATTGCGACGGCCGGCAGCAAGTGCGCCAGACATGGCTTCTGCGGTAATGGCGAGAATGTAGATGTAGGTGAGCACGTGTAAACCTCCCGTTAGGGTGTTTATCCGCCTCTCCCTCTGTCCGGGTTACCTGAGAGTTTGCACGCTTTCGGCGTGTTGCCCCTTCGGTGGGTCAGTTCTGGCTGACCGCTCTCCAGTCGACGTAATATGTGTGTGGTCGCAGTACCTGAGCCTGAGCGATTATGGGAGTTTGCGCCTTCGGCGGGGCGTGAGCCCTCTCTCCTGCGAAGCGGCGATTATAGCTTGTGCAGGAAATAAGGCAACCGTCCAAATCAGCTGCGGCGTTTGATGTCGCGCATCAAGCTGGACAAGTCCAGTCCGGTATTGGCTGCAAGGGCATCGAGATCATGAAAGGCGGGGGGGAGGGAGCGTTGTTTGAGTTTCTGTTGCTGCTGATCTTCAATACGCTGTACGAGCATTTTGCGAACCTGTTCCAGTTGTTCAGGCTCCAGGTTCATTAAATAGGCAGGCAGTTCGGTTTCACTCATACCAATATAGTTCCTGACAAGTCAGTATCACGTTAGGTGTACATCCAGTACAGATAATAAAGAAGGTGTTGTATCCAGGTGGTGTGCAGCAAATAAAACTACGAATATCGATTGTATATAGGCCATAGGTCACCTGCAAGCCTTATTCGGGAGTACAGATTAGGATCTTGCATGGATATCTTGGTGGCAATATAACGGGCGTGATTATGTGCAAAAACTATCAAAAGGGAGTTTGTTTTTAGAATCCAAGTGTTGTTTAAAGGGTTTCTTTACAGACTGACTGGTGCCCCGAACCGGCGGCGCTACGCTATTTGATGCGCCAGCATGAGACAAAAAATCCCTTCTGAATCAGTACAGTTACAGATTCCCGTTGTATCATTTCTGAGCATGGCCTATCATCTAATTACTTTGTTTTTGATGGGTAAGAGGATGGGAAAGGGATCATGCCTAGAAAAGTCGAAGAGCTATCAGACGTTCAAGTCCGCCGCTTAAAACATGGCTTTGTGAAGGGCTCAGTCGATACGGGCGACGGCTCAGGCCGCAGTCGTAAACGCAATATAGGTGAACCTCGTGTAGCCTATCACGCCGTCGGTGGAGTGAGTGGGCTTTATTTACAATGCCGCCCACCGCAACCGGGTAACACCGTCGGGGCACGGTCGTGGATTCTGAGAACCACTGTCGGGAGTAAGCGTCGCGACATAGGACTCGGGGGTTATCCTGATGTTACTCTGAGCATGGCTCGAGAGAAGGCTCGAGCGTTGAAAGAGCAGATCCTCAAGGGCGGCGATCCGGTGGCTGCTCGGCAGGCTAACCGGGCCAAGTTGGTAGAAGAGCAAGCCAAGGCCGTTACGTTCGCTGAGCTGGCGCGTGTCTATATACTCAAGAAGGTCGAAGGGTATAAAGAGAGCTCCCGAGCTGGTCAAAAGCGCCGCCTCGAGTACCAGCTCAGTACCTACGCTTTCCCGTTCATTGGCAAAAAGCCCGTCGGTTCAATCACGACCGGCGAAGTCGTGGCGATGCTCGAGCCGATCTGGTTGTCGAAGCATGAAACCGCAAGCCGCGTCCGCATTCACGTCAAACGAATTTTCGACCTCGCTATTGCTGAAGAGCTGATGACCGGCGATAACCCTGCAGACCCGGCACGGCTGGACAATTCCCGACTGACCGAGAAGAAGGCCGTCCGCAAGGTGCAAAAGGTACAGCACCTCAAGGCACTGCCGGTGGCCGATATGCCGACGTTTTGGGGCAAGCTGCAGGATGCCGAAGGGTTAGGCGCTAAGGCGCTGCAATTGCTCATTCTGACGGCTGCTCGGTCTGGAGAGGTGCGTGGGGCACGTTGGGACGAGATCGACCTCGAGGGCGCTGTCTGGCGCATTCCTGAAGGGCGTATGAAAACCGGCCTCGCTCATTCGATACCATTGCCCGACCAGGCGGTCGAGCTGCTGCGCTCAATCCCTCGCACTGATGAGCACGTTTTCCCGAGTACCGGGAAGCACGGCATCCTGTCCGACGTGATGGTAAGCAAGGTTCCGAAAAAGCTCGGGTACGACGTCACCGCGCATGGTTTCCGCTCGACGTTCAAAGACTGGAGCCGAAGCCCGGGCACGTATAACCACCGACCGTATGATGACGACCATACCGAAATCGCCCTCGCACACGTCAACAGTACCGGCACACGCGCCGCCTATGCTCGAGGTGAGGTTCTGGAAGAGCGCCGTCCGATCATGCAGGACTGGGCAGACTACGTTGCCAAGGAGGTGCAGGGATGAAAGAGCTCAATGACAACCCCGACTATGTGCTTCACGCCGAAAGGCTGGCGCATTGTGAGCGAGTAGCCGAAGAGCTGGGGATGGCTGACCCTGACACCCAACTGTATGACCGGCTCAGTCTCGAGTTAACGTTTCTGGCTCCCTTTGAAGTGGCACAGATAGTGGTCGACTATGCTTGCAAGTGGCGCAAGACCCGCAACCCGCATTATGTCGACTATGCCGTCGCTGTTTGTTTTGAGTCGGGGATTCAGATCAGTCCGACACTGCAGCAAGTCATTTCCGAGGTGGCGCTCGCTCGAGTGAATGGGGCGCTATCAGGCACACCCGAAAAGATTATGCGCGAATCAGCCAAGCTGTATGCCTTCCGTGTGATGGCGAATCTTATTTTCGCTGGCTGCACATTGAAGGCGGCATCCAAGAAGGCCGCTTTTCAAGTCGCTGGCATATACAAAATGCTCAAGCCGTTTAAGGCATCGACGCTCGAGAAGGAATATGTCGACGATATGCGGAAGCCGGGGCTCGAGAGTGAGTATTTCAGCCGGTGGGAAAAGCACACAGAAGAGAGGGAGGCAGAAGGTTCCGCTCAATTCTGGCGCGATGCCGCTGCAAAGTGGCCGGAAGTCGGGAGCGATCTAACCGGAGAAAGGCGCTAGAAGAAAAAAAGCCTTTCAATAATTCCCCTCCAAAAACAATGGGTTAAAAACATCATTGGTGCTGTCTTAATCAAGCTCAAGAGGCGGCACCCATGCCCAAGCAATACTATTCCGACAAAACCCTCGCAACCCGCTACGACGTAAGCCGCGCAACGATCTGGCGCTGGGTACGTGAGGGCCACCTACCGAAGCCGTTCAAGATTAACGGCTCAACTCGCTGGAGCTCCGACGATCTCGAGAAATGGGAAGAGAAGGAGGTCGTAGGCGCATGAAAACAAACAAAAAAGCCCCGGCTGCAACCGAGGCCCAAGAGAATAAAGCGGATACCGGAATTGTAGCACGCGCTCCCATGTTCAAACCACAGTCAGGCATGACAGCCGTGCAAAGTACAAAGCGCCGCATGCTTTGGCTGATGCTGAATAAGAGCTTCCATGATGGCTGTTATCTCTACATGGATGAGGTTATCCGGCGTTTCCAAAAGGCCGGTTACACCGCGCATGACGCCCGTGAAGCGATTGAATTCATGGTTTCCAAGGATCATGTATTGATCGAAACCACCGGCCACCGTGTTGGCTTGTTTCTGGCCAAGTGCGTGGAGGGCGAAGTATGACGGCACTCAATCAACCGCTGACCGTGGCCGGTAACACCGTTGTTCCCGATCTGCAGCCCGATCTCGACCAGGCTCAGGCGTTCATCGAGCTGCTGGATCCGTTCGATCAGTTCACGTTCCAAACATTTGACGATGACAAGGAACGCCTAAAGGCATTCAGGGCGCAATGCAGGGATCAGGGCCGCAAGGCATATGACCCCTATGCAAAACTGTTTCATGGCTTCCTGCAGGATCATGCCAAGGATCTGACCCGGTTGAACGGAGGAGGTGCCGGTGTGTTCGTTACCGTGAACAGCACCGACCTGAAAGGCCGCACGGCTGACAACATCATACGTATCCGTGGCGTCTATACCGATCTCGACCAGACTAACGACATTGCCGAAGTGATGGCGGCATCATGCATAGGCGACAAGATGCCCACCGTGGTTGAATCTTCACCCGGTCAGTTTCACGTCTATTGGCTGACAGATGGCGATGACCTGACCAAAGAAGAGTTCAGCGAGCTGCAGGAAGCGTTCATCCGCAAGATGGCAGCGTATGGAGCAGATCCGAAAGTTACCGACCTACCGCGCGTGCTCAGACTGCCCGGGTTTTACCATCGAAAGACCGAGCCGTTTATGACGCGCATTGTGCATCATGGCGACCGCTTCACAGCCGAAGAGATCCGCACGGCGCTACAGCCGTTTATGGTTGAAGCCGACCCCAAGCCCAAGCCGTCTACAACGCCCACAGCGCCCGCTGGAGCGGCTGCAGGCAACTACGCTGAGGAAGGCTTTCATGCTGCAGTAAAGCGCAAGGCTATGGCGAATTTCAGCGCGTGGGTTCCGGTCATGTTCCCTACAGCAACGCCCTATCAAGGCGGCTACCGTGTGGAGTCTGCCGATCTGGGCCGCAACCTTGAAGAGGATCTGACGTTCCACCCGCAAGGCATCCGCGACTTTGGTGAAGAGCGAGGACTGACGCCGATCAACGCCGTGCTCAAGTTCTGCACTGACCCAAAAGTGAAGGACGCGAACACCGCCGCGTTCTGGTTATGCGACCAGATGGCGCTTGACCCTGAGCTGATGGGATGGACGGCGCAAGATGGCGATGCACTGCACCGGTGGAAGGCGGAACAAATCGCAGATGAGTTTGATGCGCACGCCGATCAGGACAGGCCGCGTCTGCTGCAGTCCGTGGGCGATCTGGTCACCGCGCCCAAGCCGCTGGAATGGACGATAAGGGGCGTTATCGAGCACGGCACACTGACGCTGCTGTTTGGTGAGTCTGGTGGCGGTAAGTCCTATGTGACACTGAGCATGGCGCTATCAGTGGCCACCGGGCTGGACTGGTACGGCAACGCCGTCAAGCAGGGGCCGGTTGTCTACATTGCAGGCGAAGGTCATAGCGGGATCAGCCGCCGCGCAAAAGCATGGAGCATCGAGAACAACGCCGATCTGACCGGGGTGCCGATGGTGGTATCAAGTCGCGCCGTGCTGTTTGAGGATGCCGGTTCGCTGAATGGCCTGATAACTGAAATTGACGCGATGCCAGAGCCGCCAAAGCTGGTCATTATCGACACGCTGGCGCGTGCTGCTGCCGGTCTGGAAGAGAACAGCGCCAAAGATATGGGCATGTTCATTGCCAAGTGCGATGACATAAAGCACCGCTATGGCTGCACCGTGCTGGTGGTTCATCATACCGGCCTGAGCGATGGCAACCGCGCCCGAGGTTCATCAGCAATCAAGGCCGCACTTGACGTTGAAATCGGTCTGAAAAAACAGGGCGATGCCATTGTGCTGACCAGCGAGAAGATGAAGGAGGGCGAACAGTTCGAGCCGCTGGGCTTCCGCTTTAAGTCCGTGGTACTGCCTGCTGCCGAAGGCTGGACTGATGAGCATGATTTTCCCATCAAGACAGCCGTTCTCGAACAGGCCAGCGAAGGTGTGAACCTGGCCACCAAAGACAGGCCGCTGACAGGCGCTGCCCGAGTCGCGCATGAGGCGTTCAACTATTGCATGGAGCATTGCCCTACGCAGTTTGAACAGGAAGAAGGATGGCCGATGGACGGCGTGACCGAGGAGGACTGGCGGCAACGCTGCTATCAGACCGGCATCAGCGATGGCGATACCGAGGCCAAAAAGAAGGCGTTTCAACGTGCCCGTAAGACGCTGATGGACAAAGATCTGCTGCAATGCTGGGAGGGGCACTACTACTAAAGTCTAACGGGACACCGGGACAGGACGGGACAAAGCGGGACATTTGTCCCCCTGCCGGTACTCTTTAGCGGGACGGGACGGGACACACCCCTATAGGGTGTCCCGATGTCCCGCCTAAACCGGTGATGTTTGTTGTGAGAATAGATTGAACTGGCATGGTCTATTCAATACCGGCAGAATGGTCTGATAAGACAGAAAAGACACGCCGCGCCGTCCGTGTGTAGCCTGCTGCGCTCCGGTTCGATACCTGATCGAGGCGCAACCCTTCCTTAATTTTCAATGACCTGCAATTGATATAACCCGCAGCCCATCTTTTTACCCATCAACTCGAGCAATTTTTCGGCTGTTGTGATATATTTAACCTATCGTTTAACCCCTATTTGATAGGTTTAACCAATGGCTAGACCCTTTGAAAAGCTCCCGCCCGGAGCGAAAAAGCACCTCGAGGCGATGGCGTCCAATGGTCTGCTGTCTGAGTCCCGCGCCGCTGATGCGCTCGGGATGCCGCTCGACCAGTTCCGCAGGGTTCTGAGAGAGCATAAACCGAGCCGGGAGGTATGGGACAATGCGCTCAGTATTGAACGCGACAACCTGCTCGACGCGCTATACAGCAAGGCTGTCGAGGGCGATGTAAAGGCCGCTCAGACCCTGCTGGCCGCACGGCATGGCGTATCGGAAAAGATACCTCAGGAAAAGGGCGAACGGCTCAATATCACGTTTCAGCTCCCTGCAGCGATGGACGCCGCCGACTACATGAAGGCGATCAGCGTCAAGCAGGAGGCATTGCCGAATGAGTGAGCTCAAGCCCGACCAGCTCGCACCGTGGCAGGCTCAGGCGATGACCATACCCGAGGACTACGACCTCGCTGCAATGGGGGGCAGGGCAGGCGGTAAAAGCCGCTTCCTCGCTGCGCTGTTCCTCCGGCATTGTGAGCAGTACAAGGAACAGGCTCGCTGTCTGGTGGTGCGTCGTAGCTTCCCCGGCCTGCAGGATCTCGAGAGCGAGTTCCGCGCATTCTTTCATGCAATCTACGGCAACGGCTCCCGATACGACGCTCAGAAACACCGCTTCACCCTACCCAATGGCGCTACGATTCAGCTCGACCAGCTCGAGCGGGAAGCCGACTTCCTCAAGTTTCAGGGCAAGAGCTTTACCCATATCGCCGTGGATGAGGCAGGGCAATGGTCGACTCCGGCGCTTGTTGATCGACTGAGATCATCCCTCCGAGCCCCTGAGGGCGTCCCGACACGGTTCATCCTACTGGCTAACCCCGGTGGCGCTGGTCATGCGTGGCTGGCGCAACGATACGCGCTCAGGGAGTCCTGGCTCCCGTACCAGTGCAGTGCAACCGGCGCTGACTTCGTAACGATCAGCACGACGTATCGGGACAACCCGTTTATCGACCAAGAAAAGTACCGACGCAACCTGATGGCATCCTGCAGCACCGACCCCGAGCTCGCTAAGGCATGGCTCGACGGTGATTGGAGCGTGATCCGTGGGGCGTTTTTCGCGTCGGTACTGGATGAAAGCCGGAACAAGGTCGAGCCGTGGTCTGAGATCCCGAGTATTAAGGCATGGCGTCCGTACCTCGCTCACGACTTCGGCGTCGCTGCGCCGTCGGTCACGTACCTATGCCTTGAATCACCCGGCGCTGAAGGCCCGGACGGGAGATACTACCCCAAGGGCTCAGTTATCCTGCTGGATGAGTTCGCGTCGGTACTCGAGGACGACCTCAACCGGGGCTTAGGGCTGACCGTGCCGGATCTGTCCGACCATATACGCGCTATGTGCGACCGCTGGGGCGTACCACCTCAGGGCGTGGCTGATGACGCCATATTCAACCGAACAGGCTCGCAGGCAGGCAGTATTGCCGATGAGTTCGCACGGTCTGGTGTTCGCTTCCTACGTGCCCGGAAAGGCTCCCGAGCGGCTGGCTGGGAGGTTATGCGCCGTATGCTGGCCGACGCTGGCGCTATCGACAAGCCGGGGCTGTATATCTCTCGGCTCTGCCGGTACTGGTGGCTGACCGTGCCGTCATTGCCCCGAGATCAACGTCGAATTGATGACCTCGACACAACTGCGCCAGACCATGCCGCCGATGCTTGTCGTTACGCGCTCAACCGCTCCGAACCTGTAACCCATATCCCTATTACCTTTGCCAACTGAGGGCACCGAAATGAAACGCAACCAGACCAAACCCGTTTTCCTGAATGCCGATAAAACCCGCTCCAAGCTGATGAACAGCACCTTAGGTGGTGAGCTGCTGGGCGTGATGAACGCCGTCGATACTATGTCCGGTCTGTATGATGGCCTGACCAAACTACACGCCACCCCTGACCCCAACCTGACCCGTGAAGCCCGCGCATTGAAGTACAAGCGCCGTTTTGAGCAGGCCAGCGAGGCAGTACGCAAGAAGGCGACCAGCGCCGCCGAACAACTCGACATTCTGGAGCGCCGTATCAAGTCCGATGCCGAAGTAAAGGCCGGACTCCATTCACCCCAGACCGAAGCCGCCGCTCAAGAGATCCGCAGTGTGTTGCGCGGCCTCGACCAGAAAGCACGGGACAAGATGCTACGCGATGCCGCATTAAGTGGTGATGTGGCGATCCTGCAGGCTGTCCGCAATGCGACCACCCCCGCGCTGTATGGCGGCACTACTGAGCCGGTGGAGTCTCTTATTGATATGCACCTGCAGAAAGTAGCCCCTGAGCTGGCAGAGCAACGCGCCGCACTGGATGCCGCCACCCATGCCTTAAACCTGGCTGTCGATTCCTACATGAGCACCACCAACGAGCTGCGCGACCCAATGGGCGAACATATCGCCGAAAAGCAGGAAGCCGACACCCGAAGCGCCGAAGAGCAGTTACTCGCTGCGCTTGGCACCGAAGCCGTAGAAGGTGGCCAGCATGGCTAAACGATCATCCCCGGCTCAAGGTGGCCGGTACAAGGATCAGATTTACAACCAGTGGATTGAAGGCTACCAGCGCGACAAGCAGGGCGACCGGACGGGATTACCGCCGATGCCCAAGCCTAAGCCGGAACCTGAGAACCAATAACCCCAACAATGGCCCGAATCCCTTCCGAAGTCTGTCTATAGTCACGGGGAGGAGGGCCACCCATTGAGGCCATGTCATGAAGCTGATGCTGATTTTTGACGATCTGGGCCGGTTGATGATGGCCGAGCAAGTCGGTACGGGTCTGTTGGTGTTCCGGCACGACAACGAGAGCTTAGAGGCGTTTATGTGCCGTGTGCGTGAACAGATGGGGCTTGATGCTGACCCTGAGCCGTTTTGACTTTGCAGGCCTGATAGTTAAAATCTATTGGCACGGCAATTGCTAGGCATTGGATTGTTGCACGGCAATCTATTTTAGATTCAGTCAGATGGATGGAACGCAAAAATCATGCCTGATTCATTGTTGCCTGATTCATCATTGTCTGAGTCTATCAACCCTGCAGGCCCGGAACGTCTATGGCGGTCTGTTCTCGCTGCGCTGCTGCAGGACGGCTGCCGACACTGGCAAGGCATGGCACCGTACAAGCCGAACATCCCACCGCATGAACAAGAACAAGCCTTTGATGACCTATGCAGAGTGGGGCCGATGCTCCGGCACGTCTGCACCTTCACTGGGCATGATCCTGATGCTGTATCGGAAGCGTTTATCCGGTGGTGTGAGTCGGGGTAATAGTACGGGGTACAT
This sequence comes from Marinobacterium iners, assembly GCF_017310015.1. Taxonomy (NCBI): domain Bacteria; kingdom Pseudomonadati; phylum Pseudomonadota; class Gammaproteobacteria; order Oceanospirillales; family Oceanospirillaceae; genus Marinobacterium; species Marinobacterium iners. The sequence goes on along the minus strand of NZ_CP022297.1, from coordinate 1,972,115 downwards.
ATCGGACGATACGTATTAAAACAGCATGAGCCATATTAAGGCGCTGTTGATGACCGATAACCGTTATATTGATTACCCATAAAAAAGCCCTTTTTAAGGGTTTTTCGTTTGATGGGTATTATCGTGGGTAATGCCTTTAATGCCCCGTAAGTCATTGATTTTATTGGTTTACTGGTGCCCCGAACCGGACTCGAACCGGTACAGCCAAAGGCCGAGGGATTTTAAATCCCTTGTGTCTACCAATTTCACCATCGGGGCTTTGCGCGCTGATTAAGGGCTTGGTCTTTTCAATCAAAGCGTTGAGCGCGCATTTTCCCGTTGCTTGAATAAAAAGTCAAACGAAATACGCGCTCTGCTTCCTGGCTTAGGAGGTCTTGTGCATGCAGCTGGCTGTATCCAGCATGCGATTAGAAAAACCCCACTCGTTGTCATACCAGGCGAACACCTTAACCATGCTGCCAAGCACCTGAGTTTGAAGGCTGTCATAGATGGTAGAGGCGCTGTGATGGTTGAAATCTATCGATACTAAAGGAGTGCTGTTGTACTCAATAATCCCTTTGCTGGCCTCGGCTGCACGTTTCATGATGGCGTTCACCTCTTCAACGGTAGTGTTGCGGTTGGCGGTAAAGGTCAGGTCAACCAGTGAAACGTTTGCAGTTGGAACGCGTACAGCAAGACCTGAAAGTCGGCCATCGAGTTCCGGCAGCACCAGTCCAACTGCCTTGGCGGCACCGGTCTTGGTTGGAATCATGGATAGAGCTGCCGCCCGTGCTCGATACAGGTCTGTGTGATACACATCAGTCAAGTGTTGATCGTTTGTGTACGAGTGGATGGTTGTCATGAGGCCTTGCTGGATGCCGATCGAATCGTTCAGTGCTTTTGCCATCGGGGCCAGGCAATTCGTTGTGCAGGATGCGTTTGAGACAACTTGATGTTCTGAGGTAAGTATCGATTCGTTAACGCCGAAAACAATAGTTGCATCGGCTCCCTTGGCTGGGGCAGAAACCAGTACCTTGCCGGCGCCTTGCTGCAAATGGATACTGGCCTGTTCGCGGTCTGTAAATCGACCTGTGCACTCGAACACAATATCAACGCCCAGTTCGCGCCAGGGGAGGGCGTGAGGATCTGGCTCGCGCAGCATCCGAATAGAGTGCTCTCCTAGAATCAAGCGATCCTTTTCAGCGCGAACTGGCCACATAAAGCGGCCGTGCACTGAGTCGTACTCGGTCAAGTGAGCACTGATCGCACTGTCTCCAAGATCATTGATCGCCACTACCTCAAACTCCTGCTCGCGGCCACTCTCGTACAGGGCGCGCAGGATGTTGCGACCGATCCTGCCGTAGCCGTTGATTGCAATGCGTATAGCCATGGTTGCTGCTCCTTTTTTATAGGCTTTACAGCATCTTAGATGAGTTTGGCTGATCGGGGTATGTGTGGCTTGCGTTTCCTGTCAGTGAGGCGTTAAATTGGTCTAGCTCGATACATATCATTCAATACATATTGCGTACTATATGTCCAAAAAAAGCGATACACATGCCCGGGTCATTGAGGTGGCTGATCAGCTTCTGGAAGAAGGAATCCGGCCCACGCAGCAAAATGTGCGTGAGAGGTTGGGTAGCGGTAGTCTGACGACGATCAATCGCGCCCTGAACGACTGGTGGCATACTCTTGCGCAGCGTATTTCTCGTCGAAATGAGCACCCTGAGCTTCCTGAACCGGTCCTGACTTTGGCCAATCAGGCCTGGGATCGCGCTCTGGCTTATGCCGAGCATCAGTTCGCTGAGCAAAAACAGGCGCTTGAGCAAAGGCAGCAGGAGTTGCTGCAGTCTGCACAGCAAAAAAACAGTGGTGGTGAGCGGGCTCTTTCTGATGCGCATAGTCAGAACGCAAGGCTGCTCGATCGCTGCGAGCAGCTGGCGCAGGAGAAGCGTGAGCTTGAAAGGCGCGTCTTTGAACTGGAAGAGCAGCAGTTGAAACTTACTGTGGAGCGCGATACTGCTCAGCGTGAGGTGCGCCAACTGCAACATATGGGCGCCGAAAATGGCGGGCATGCTGAGGCCATGATTGAGCTGCGGGTACGCTCGCGAATGCAGGAAGAAGAGCTTCAGCGTTTGCGTCAGCTTGGCGATCGGCTAAGCCAGGAGAATGCCCGACTGAGGAATCGGCTGGGTGAATGATCATAAAGCTTTTTAACTTGCTTCCCTAATGAATTGAAAATATGGAATTTTATTTATCCAGTGATATTGGCGTACAGGAAGTGACAGAGCGTCTGCGTGCCTGCTCGCCGGGCGACCAGGTGAGTTGCTCTGATGAGGCTCTGTTCGAAGTTGCCAAGGCTGTACTGGTGCGTGAGAAGCTTGCAGGGCTCACGATTCAGCTGCTGGATGCCGGTGATTATGTGTTGCGTACGGTCACCAGTCGTCGCAGGCACCAGGTTGAAAAGCTGGATCGATTCAATGATCGACAGGAGTCGGTGCTTAAAGCATTGGAACGTGTGCTGGCTCATTGTGATAAAGAAGGGATTCGACTGATCGGATTCAGTGATGAGTTGGTTGCAGTGCCGGCTCATCTTGATAATAGTGCTTGTCTCTCGGCTGAGGCCGTAGATGTTGACACCTCTGGTGTTTATCGGGGTGCTGACAGTATAGGGGAATATACTAAAGGGTAATTCCTGAGTGGTGAGTTGGCAGGGTGGTTCTGGTATTCTTTCTGCGCGTTTCGATCAACACACGGGGGGCTGATATGAGCGATACTATCCGCATATTGCTGGTTGATGATCACTCGATCGTCCGTGCTGGATTCCAGCATATGTTGTTGAAAGAAGAAGATATGGAGATTTTGGCTGAGGCTGAGAACGGTAGACAGGCTGTTGAGCTGTATCGAGAGTTATCGCCTGATGTCGTTGTAATGGATCTCGCCATGCCTGCTGACAGTACGACTGTAGAGGCGACCTCAACGACAGGTGGTCTTGATGCCATCAAGCATATTCTGGCTATTGATCCTTATGCGCGTATTTTGGTGTTAACAATCTGGGAGGCCAGTCCTTACCCTGCGCGGGTGGCTGATGCGGGGGTGAAAGGCTATGTGACCAAGCGCTGTGCCCAGGATGAGCTTGTGCATGCTGTGCGTGAAATCTATTGTGGGCGCAGCTATTTCTCCAGGTCGGTCAGTGATCAGATTGGGCAAGACTCACATGTTCCGCCAGAGCATTCGCCCATTGCGCAGCTGACCCGGCGTGAGCTGGAAATTTTTACACTTTTGGCTGAGGGGCGCAGCGTAAATGCCATCGCCGAAACTATATTTCTCAGCCCTAAAACAGTTCATGCGCACCGTGCCAATATTCTTCGCAAGCTGAGTCTCACCAATGGTTCCGAAATCATTCATCTCGCATTGAGGGCCGGAATCATACAGGCCTGATCGGGTCTATACTGACTGTAAGCTTTTTGCTGCAAGAGGTGGTGGTTATGAGTCCGCATACTGGTGTCTCAACAGACTTTGTTGCCGACATGATGCTGGAATCGCTTCAGCTCTGGAATGAGATTGATGTGGGCTCGCTGGTACAGCTTGAGGCTGATCTGATCGACCACAATACGCTTGTCTTGACGAGAGGGCATCTCTATGAGGTGCTGGCCAAGACTGATCTTTCTCCATGTCATCCCATGTTTGTCGTGCAGTCTGAGCTTACTGAAGAGCTAATTCAGTTGCATCCCGGTTTGATCTGCAATTATCTGCAAAATCCTCACGAGATATATCATGCGTAAATAAGTGCTTACTGATGCGCAATGGCTGTTTTTGGGATTATTTAGGTTCGCATAATGTATAGTATGACGGTTAGGAAACCGCTCTAACCTCTTGAATTTCCTCTGTTATTTTTTCTAAGTAGTGTCTCGTTTCGAGATCGTCTATTGTTTCTTCAAACCTTCTCAATAACGCAATTCCGGGATCAATACCGGCCAGCTTGGCGGCTCTAACTGTTTGTTCTGGCGTCAGATTTCGGCGTCCTGAACGTATGTTAGATAGGTTTCCTCTAGTTATCCCTATTTTTTCTGCCGCCTGGTTATCCGACGGTATCCCTTGCCGCTCTTTCATTGCGTCAATGAGGCGTGCGCTGTACGTCATAACGCCTCCAATTCTTGAATTTTCTTAATGCTAGTCGATGTTTTCGCTTTGTAACATGTCTACACCTGTAGACATTGGGTTCCTTCCGTCCTAGCCTATGTCTACACGTTGATAACACAACAGGGGATTCACGGAATGAACATCACACTCGATTCCACGGCTATCAAAGCTGCTGAAGACTATCGTTCATTGATGGCTGAATATCTGAATGCCGATTTCAACAGCATGCCTGCTGAGCAGATCACCGACCTGATTCGTCGCAAGGAACATGCTGAGTACCGTTTCACTGTTCTTTTCATTGGTCTGTATGAAGATCAGGTGAACGCATAATGGCCACTAAATCAGATATCAAGCTTCCCGGCGGCTGCCTCGACTGTGGCGGTGATCTGTATTCCGTCGGTTTATATCCAAAGGTCAACCCTGAGCTGATCCTTTTCATGTGCCAGACCTGCGGCTGTCAGCATGAAATGCCGTTGCTGGATACGGAACAAGTTTCTGAACCTTCCGACAACCTCAATTTTCCGGTTGAGGGCTTCTGAATGTCTGCGCCCATCTTCTACTTTGAGGAAATACATGGAACCTTCTATCTGATGGATAGGGGCGTTATCCGTGAATTCTCCTCTGAGTCTGAAATGGGCCTGTTCATTGCTGACGCTGTCCCGGACGGCTCCGCACTCCTGATCGAAGTGACACCGGATAACTGGTCTGAACTGTACGATTCGGGGGCGTTCTTCTGATGGTATTGCCACCTACGCCAGTACAGCAGCCACTGTGCATCATTGATTACCTGTCGTTTACATGGTGTCCGTCAGAGCTTGCACCAATGCGCACCCTTGCCAGCTCCGGCCAATTCGTTGATCCAGATAGTGAAGAGGCCAAGCCGGTCAAAACCATGTCTCAATTCATCAAGTACCGTGAATCAGTCGGTGATCCGCTTGATGTGCATTGGCTTGAGTTCGCGGCACTGGATGAACTGAAAACTTTCTTTTGGACCGTTGGTAAGGACATCTTTGCCAACTGTCAGTATTCCACCCGTGACCTCTGGGAAGAGCATTTTCAGTTGATCGAACGGGCAGGGGGTGTGTTTGGTTATCGTCGCTCTTTCGATCTTGTTCTTGATGGGCATGTTATCGGTATGGCTGCTTCTGGTGGCTCTCAAGCGTCTTGCTATGTATCTATTACCGGCAGGGGGTGTCGCCTACTTGATATGTCGACTGTTGCTCGGGTTTTGCGTTCACTTCCTTTTGTTAACCTTACTCGCGTCGATGTGGCCCTTGATGATTACGAGGGTGTAACTGGTGGCTTCCATGCATCGCGTGAAGCCTTTCTTGATGGGAAATTCATCACTCGTGGTAAACCGCCTGAATGTGATATTTCCGGCTCTGGTGGCAAGCCTGCAAAGGGCAAGCGAGAAATTGAGTACACCAAAGGGTGCACGTTCTATGTTGGCTCTCGTGGTGGTGGCAAGTTGTATCGCGGGTATGAAAAAGGCCTGCAATTACAGTCAACGGAGCATCCTAATTGGTTTCGTCATGAGGTAGAGCTTCGGTCTTCCAACCGTGAAATATCGCTCCATGTCCTCACTGATCCCGATAGCTATTTTGCCGGTTTCTATCCGTACATGGCCGCAGTGCTTGAAATGGTCAAGTCTTCACCTGTCACGGCTGTACCGTCACCCTGTAAACGAAACATTGTCGCAACCAAACGCACTGCAAAGGCTGCATACCTCGCGAGTGTCGAAAACCTGAAGCGAGTAGGGGGCGGCGTTATCAATGTCATGCGTCAGTCGGCGGGTCTGACTGATTCCGAAATCATCAATCTGTTAATCCGGGATGCTGTGCCACGTTCGCTGTCGCGTGTAGCCGTGCCCGGTCTTGTTCAATAGGAGATTCACCCATGTCTATACGTGTGTTTGTTGAAAGTGCTGAAACTGACGAATTCAAAGGTACATCGGCCCGTACTGGTAAAGACTTCTGCTTCTTCAAGCAAAAGGCCCATGTCTTCCTTCACGGCTCCCGATTCCCTGAGCGAATCGAACTCGCTCACAACTCACCGTCTGATGCCTTGCGTCCAGGTGATTACACGCTTGATGTTGAACAAGCGCTTGCAGTGGATCGCTTCGGGGGTCTGGGTATCGACTCGCGAAAGCTGGTCTTCGTACCTGCCGCGCCAAAGGCCCAAACAAGTGCGACGGGATCTGCCGCAACTACTGCGCAGGCTAAATAATGCTCGGCCCCAATGACGTTGTTCAGGTTTGTACGCCTGACCTGTCCCAGTGTCAGTGGGTGCCGGTTTCTGAATTCTCGGTTATTCCTGCTCTGTCCGTTCAGGATGCCGGATTACTCAGCAGTGCGGTTCTGGGGCTTTTCGCACTGGCTTGGGTTGCTCGAAAGGTAAGACAAGCTCCATAAACCAAAAAACAGGAGATCCATGATGGATACTACAGAAGCGGTAGCTGCGATCGTCGCGGGTGGTGTCGCAATTGCGGCAATTGCAAATGCAAGTCTGATCGTTGAGGTTGGGCTCAAAATCTGGAAAAAGCTGCGTCGCGCAGCCTGATCCTGAGGGGGCTTCGGCTCCCTTTTTTATTCGGGGGGAGGATTATGTGTGGTCGATTTAACAGGCTGGTTTGTGCTTTTTGTATTATGTTCTGCGGGATATATTCTGTTCAAATAAGTGCCGCTACGGCTGGTAGCGCTGTGTTTCAGGCATACAGCGTCCTTGGAAAAAAGCGCGTTGGTTCTAATATTCGCGTTGATTACGCTGTTAAAACCAGTTTCGAAGGTTCCCATATTCCGAGATATAAAAAAGTTTCTGTTGATTATACTCCAGACGATCTCGCGGCTATGTTCTATAGTTTAAAAAATAAAAACCCGAGTTCTGCTGTTGCAGTTGCGGGATTGGGTGCGATTGTTGGCGGCGCTGGTTGGGCAATAGATGAGTTAACTAATCAGGTCACTAAAGTTGTTGATTTACCTGATCCTGATCAGATTGATGGATGTGCTTTTGTTGACGGTGAATACACAACCTCATATGAATCAGCTTGTTCAACTGCGCCGTGTACAGATTACCGTTGTACAGGCGCTCTATCAGGTTCGGAAGCTATGTCAAATGGGCAAATTAAATGCTTTTGGGAGCGTACTAGACACGGCCCTACATACACTTATACTCAATCCATTGTTACTCAAAATTGCCCCGTTGATTTGCCAGTATCTACTATTCCGACAATAGTTGATGTTTCTGACGCGGATTTTTTGGAAGAGGCAAAAAAATGGGTTGAACGTGCTCCCCTTGGTTCTTTAGATGGATTATTTAGGCAGCCGTCTGGCAACCCTTCGCCGAATGATAGGCTCAGAAATGCAATACGCGACTGGCTCCGGGATCTTGCTGATACCAGTCCTGATTTAACATTTAATCCGCCTGATACTATCGTTGTTACTAACCCTGATGGTTCCACTTCTACGGTTGAAAATACTGACCCTGCTGAGGATACGGCTGCAACGCCATCACAACGGCCCCTTTCTGCATCATCCCAGTGGCCCGGGTTCTGCGAGTGGGCTTCTGTGATTTGCGACTGGATCGACTGGACGCAAGAAACGCCGGAGGACATGCAACCGGAAGAGTTCCCTGTCGAGACTTTGACTGTTGATGACCTGCGAAAAGATTACAACTCAGGTCTTGGTTCTGGTTCCTGTCCATCACCTGTAACGACTCAGTTTATGGGTAGTCAGATTGTTTTCAGTTATGAAACTGCGTGTTATGGCGCTACGACATATTTCAAGCCGATTCTGCTCATGATTGCCGGTATTATCGCGGCGTTTATTATCGTGGGTGCCAGTAGGAGAACGTAATGCTTAAGGGTCTGTTTAAAATACTGGAAAACTTTGCCAAGGGCGGTGTTAATAGCTGGATGATTCATGCCGGTATTACTGCCGTCGTATTTTCGGGTCTTGATATACTCATAACTGAGGCGCTGGATTATGCTATTGATGGGCTTGATGGTCTGCCTGCGGATGCTCTACAGCTTGCATTGCTCTGCGGTATCTCTGAGTTTTTTTCTATAATCGGTAGTGCGCTTTTAACTCGCGTTGCATTAGTAATGGCAACTCAGTCCATGGGACTATCATATAAAGGGAAGGGGGCGTCATGATTACGTTAATAACGGGTGTTCCGGGTTCGGGTAAATCGCTCTATGCTATCAAGCTAATAAAAGAGTTTATCGAGCAGGGGCGTACTGTTTATGCAGACATTGATGGCCTTAATATTGATGGTGTCGAGGTTTCGCCTGAGGATTGGCGAGAAACACCCGACGGGTCTGTCGTCGTTTATGATGAGTGCCAACAGCGTTTTGGCCCTGACGGGCAAGGTCGCGCAAAAAATCCTGCAATTCAGGCGCTAGAAGTTCATCGTCATACTGGTCATGATCTTGTTTTTATAACTCAGCGTGAAAGGCTCCTGCACGCTCACATAAGGGATTTGGTTGGGCGTCACTATCACATTCAACGCCAGTACGGTACGCACAATGTAAAAGTGTTTCGTCGTGATGAAACGATAGACACTAAATCGAGATCGCTGCTTGAGTCATGTGATAATTTTCTCTGGCGGTATGATAAGTCCCTCTTTGACTGCTATAAATCGGCAACTGTGCATACACATAAAGCCACGCTTCCGAGTTGGCTAAAAATGTCGGCCTTTGGTCTTGTCGTTGCTCTATTTGCAATGTTGTTTCTTGGTTACAAGGCTTTTGCGTTTTTCACGGGTGAGACTGTTACTGACGGTGCTCAGGCTGCTTCCGGTGTCCAGGTTGCTGAGGTTCGTCATGATCCGCTAGTTGTTGAGGTCACGCGTGGCCGTCGCCCATTGAATGGCTGTGTTGTCTGGGCTCAGGAAACCGAGTGCCGATGCCATGATATAGACGGGCGTACAGTTGATTCACTCTCATTTGAGCAATGTATGATTCATGCTCGTGGTTCAACGCTCAATTTCCATAGTCCAGCGGGTTATGAGAAGCGGGGCAGGGAAGCGCCAGAAGCGAAGGCACGTAGCTCTGGCGATCCCGGACCCGCCTCTTCGGCTCCTGTTGTTATGTAGATGTTACGTATATCAGTGCCAGTCCCAGCATCACGTTCACGGCCAGCGACAGCCATAACGTGATTGTCTTCGTGTCCAGGTCACCGGGTGCCGCGTTCCATTGGGATGCGGTTTTTTTTGGTTTGAACGTCATGCCGTCCCGGCGCTTGCGGTCTTCCTTATACCAATCTCGGTTTTCCAGTCCCATTGTCACTCCCTCGCTTATTCAAAAATATTCTAGGCACGACAATTGCATAAAAACTATTGTTGCACCAAAAACAAACAAATAACTCAATAAAAACAACATGTTATGATAAATAAAAAACCATGCCAGATTCATTGTGCCATTTTTCGATATAATCCAAAGTTATAATACTGCGCCCATGCCGTAGGCATATTAGGCGGCATGATACCGCTTGGTCAGTGTGCTGGTCTATCACCGCCGATACCTTGGCCTTTCCTTGTCTATCGCATTGCGCCCAGCGTCCACGACACCATACCCGGCACGGCTCCCGGTCCGCGTCCGCCGTGCCTGCCGTTCTGCCTCCGGCGGCCCCGCGCACTGATCAACCGCTTTTGGGTGTTTGGGTATGCTGCCGCGGTAAGGGAAAACCCTTATTACCCCCATATACTAATAGGGGGGTAAAGTCTCCAAACCTTCAGGCTCTGCCGGTCTGGCTGATCTCGACTAACCGAGTTTGATTGATTTCAAAAGTGGTAGGCTCATGATGTCGCCAATGCTGTATCGGTAGCCGGTAGGGTCATAGAGTTCATTCGGGCCAATTCGCCAACCGTCCCAGCCAGGTATGAGCCCAAATAGTTTCAGTTCAAGAATTTCACGCTGAACGGCGCTCATTCGCTGGTTCTGCATGATCCTGTAGGCTGTGGGTCGTGACACGCTCAACAGTCGCATCAGGTCTACATGGGTCAGGAATGCGCAATAGCGACCGCATCGGCTATGGAAGTGCAGCTTTCGGAGATAGACCACATTATTGGGGTTCATTTTTTCGATCCTTTATCTTGAAAGTTTTTCATGCTCTTCATTGAGCATTGGGGATCGTATGGATGGGTTCTGAGGGGGTCTAGCGGTGCTGTGAGTGAGTGCTGATTGATCTGGAAGCGCTGAAACTGTCTGATTATGGTACTTCGTATAATGGTCAATGCGTTATGTTTAGGGGGCGGCGGGCACAATCTCACGGCCCGCCGCAGCTGGGCGACCCGTCACATAACGCGCATTATGCGAGGCCTTATTCCTTATTTTTTTATCGTGACAATCACAAATTAATGCTTGCATTGGTGCCGGTGCGGGTATATTATTTAGTGACAGTCACGAAATTGAGGAAAAGGCAATGGACGCAAAAACCTACGCAAAAATGGCCGTGGACGTAATGCGCGAAACGGCGGCGGCAAGCTCTGTTGTGCGTGCGGTGTATACAGGTCAAAAATCGGATGCTGAGCTTGGCAAAGCGTTGGATGCACTGGCTAATGTGCTGCGGCTTATTACACCGCACGACGACGGGTCGCAGTGGTTTAACAACATGCTGGATGACGTGATGCATAACATACGCTTTGCGCGTGTGCTGACCGGTTACGTGTACACAGGCGACAAGACGGATGCAGAGCTTGGCAAAGTGCTTGACTACATAACCGCGGCAAACATGGAGTTAGATCACCACGGCCACATACTAGGCCGCGAGGTATACCGGTAATGGCACGCGATAACCTGGACAAACAGACCCGCCCCTTGCCGCTTGAGCGGCGGGGCCGCAAGCCGAATCTTAAAAGCGGTGCCATGTCAGCGGCTGAACGCAAGCAAGCCGAGCGCGAGCGGCGCAGGGCGCGGGGCGAGGTGCAGATGTGGCTGACGCCGGAAGAGGTCGCGGTGGTTGAAGCGATGCGCGCCTTGTGATGCTGATCTGACGCCGGAGGCGTTCGGGTTCCAGTGACACCCGAACTTTACCCCGGTTTCCCGGGGTAAACCTTACTCTAGCCGTTTACTCTGGCTTGTTATCACGCATGTTTTTATCAGTCTCTTTATGAATTCCTTTTCTTCGGTTTCCATTTCGTCAACTGCTTTCATTAAGTAGTTGATTTCGTTAGGGCTTTTCTCCCCAAATACCAGTTCTTCCAGTGATACCCCTAGGTTGGTTGCCAGCGATACAACCGTTTCTAGTTGTGGGTTCTTCTGGTCTCCTTTTTCTATTCTCGATATCTGTGCAGAGCTTATCCCTGACGCCTCTGCCAGTTCCTTCTGAGACATTTTCATTTTTTTACGAATGTTCTTGAGGTTTTCACCTATATGCATGATTCCGTGATCTCCTGTTGCATATAGGCATGATTCTACGTCTTTATTTGACATGTATGTTTGTTGGTTGTATATATGACGCATTGAAATTGCACATGTGTACATAAAGGGACTTTTTTGTGTTCTTTGACTGGCTAGAAATCTACCAAGATTTTGACTTTGAGCTCCCGCTCGTCGCTGATCGTGCGTATCAGAACATTGATACCGCGACAGGCGAGGGCGGGGCGATTTGTCAGCCAGCGTGGCAGCATGAAGGTTCTTTTTGCACTTCGATCAAGATTCGCATTTCCGGCAACCGCCTGACTGTCTCCGGTAATCCCTCCCGGTATGGTCGTCTCGATAATCTGTTTGGTCTTAAGTCCCTGGACGAATGTGTGGCGGTTTATAACCGTGTTCTTCGTTCGCTGGGCCTGCCTGAGTTCACCAAGTGTACGAAGGTATGGCACATGACAGATAAGGTTTCCGGTTCTGCAAAACTCCGTCAGATGACGGACGGCGCGGTTCTGAAGGAGGTCCACACCACCACGAACCGCGCCGCAGGTGAGGGGTGTTCAGATGACTACCTGAAAGGCTTGTCAACGCTGAACTACCGTAACTCTGTCCCTCGTTTACACACCAACGGTAAGACCGTTGACTGGCTGTCCAAGAAGGGTGCAGCCAACTTGATTTACCCCAGTGTCTACGACAAGGCCCACGAGCTGGGCCTCCATTTGCTCCCCAAAGTCCTCAGAAAATACGGCCCTGAAAGTACTGAAGTTGAGTATGTCCGTGATGTGATCCGTTTCTGTTCTGAAAACGGCATTGTCCGCTTTGAACAGAAGATCAAAGGCCGCCAGTTAACACGCATGAATGCCCGTTACTGGGGGTTGTTTGATCAGTCGATATTCCAGCCGTTGCAGTCTGAGTTTGTGTCCATTGATAGCCGTTTGCAGGTAGAAGCCATGACCCTCGAAAGCATTTCTGAACGCCTGATCAGTTCAGGCACTGTCGAGACCACCCGAGCCGCCAATACCACGGCCATGTATGCCATCCAGTGGATGCATGGTCAGCGTTTTGATCTTCAGAAGTCACAGGTTCAAACCCACCGTGCACGGTTGCGAAACATTGGTATCGACATTGCTCACGCTTGCGATATCAGCCGGTTCAGTCCGGTTTATATCGTCAAGGCCAAGAAAGTTGAAGTTCAGGAGGTATCTGCCCCGAGCTGGTACCGCCACGCGGACGCCCGTCCTAATCTCCAATTGGTTGCTTAACGATATCGTTTTGTTCTCCTGGCTAACGCTCCTCGAGAACGAATTGATATCAAAACGAGAGGTAAAAAACATGCGCGTTATTATGAAGGTTCTCGATGTTGATATTGCTTCAATCAAAGGCGGCAAGGAAAAACTCGGCAAGATCACGTTAAAGTCGTCTGGATCGGAAGCGATCACCGTCATGATGTTTAACCGGGATATTGAAGAGGGCAAGCATGTCCAGTTCATGGATCTCGAAGGCAAGGAGGTTGTGACTGATATCGAGGTCGATATTCGTGAAGGCAACTTGTCTTACCGCCTCGGCTTTGGTGCCCAGATCGCGCCCTACGCTGCATTTGTCAAGAATGCTGCCGACCGGATTAATAAGGCTGTAACAGCTTCTGCACCGGTCAGTAAGGTTTCGTAATGTCTTCGTTCCCATTGTGCCAAGGCGTTCTTACATCCAATCCGGATGGTTCTCTGACGTGCTCTGAACAATGGGCAATTATTCCGTCCGATCAGGTGCTCATGGCATTTGATTTGGCGCAACTGAACCCCGAGCATCTAGCGGCTATGTTCGGGGCCGGATTTACCAGCGTTGCCATCTGCATGCTGGCCGGTTTTTGTGCTGCTCAACTTGTTAAATCAATCAATATAGGTAGGTGAATCATGGAAGCAATTACAGGTGCTGTAGACTTTGCTGCTGTTGTGACTGGTATCGGTGTTATCGGTGCTGCCATTGCGGGCTTTGTCGTTGTTCGTCGTGGTGCCGGTGAACTCATCGGCATGATTCGCGGTCGTTAAGACTGCGTTTCTCCAGCGCTGGGGGCTTCGGCCCCCTTTTTTTCTTAGGGGGTTGGTGTGGAGCATCTTTGGTCATGGACATTCTTTGTAATGGGCTGCGCGTGTGCGTACGGCGCTTTTCGCAGTTTCTGAAACCCAATTTTTCAAATTACTGGGGTAATTGGTTTCTTGCGCCTTTGATGGCTTTTTTTGTTGGATTTCTTCCTGTTTTTGCTTTTGCTGCTGTCGAGGGTGATCCTTGTGTTTATGTAGATTCATCACCTAAATCTTATGGTAATACATATGCTGAGGCGTGTTCGGGTGCAAGTGCTTATTATCCGGATAGGACTTACTCTATAGATTCTGCTGGCGTCTGCCGCGCTTTTTATGGTGCTAGAACGTTTTCTCTCTATCCTAAATATTCTTCTTGGGGTTCATCAATATGCCCTCTGCCTACTGAGCCTGAATGTCCAGAATCCGGCGAGCAGTTCAGTATACAGCTAGACGCCTTTACTGGCGGTTATCCGTCCGAGTATTATGCTTTCGAAGGTTGTCGTCTTGTTACTAAGGTTGCCGGCTGTGCCGACGATTTGAATACTGGCGAACGAAAATGCACGGCTGTTCTAGAGTTTACTGGTGACCCTGCAACTGGTCAGGATGAGGGCCAATGTGATATCGATAATGGATGTCAGCCTGCTGGTGATCCTCCTAAAAAATGTTTTAGCTCGTCAGGGGTGTATATTGGAACTGTATCTGCCAATGCCTCATGCCCATTTGGTTATACTGATGATCCCCAGGGCGAGAAAAACTGTCTCAATCCTGATGGAACAGTTGGCTATATCGTCAACGGCTCCGCATCTTGTCCCGAAGGTACTGTTTCACAAGATTCACCTAGGCCAGATCGACCAACTGACTATCAGAACTCAGATGGTACTGTCGACACTGACGGAACAGGTGACTCTGGCGCCACAACGGGTGATTCTGGTACTGGCGGCGGTGGTGATCCAGGTACCGGTTCTGGTTCTGGTGATACCGGCGATAATACCGGCGAAGATGAATCCGGTACTGATTGTGATCCAACGAAATTTGGTGCAAAGGGTTGCTTAAATCCCTCTCAGGATCGTCTTGACGAGATAAAAGATGCTGGTATGGGTCGATACATGGAGCGGCTGAAGAATGTTCCACTGCTTCAGTCTGTGGAAGATATGGTCGGTAGTGTGCCCTCTGGCCATTGCTCACCCCTTAATATCTCAGTCGCTGGTTTTTGGTCTGTAACGACTGATATTCATTGTGTTATATATCGCGACTTTTCCGGCATATTGTCTGCTGTTTTTCTGGCTGGCTGGGCGCTGCTCGGCGTTAGGATTGTACTCTCGGCGTAAGGGGGTTTTATGTTATTGCTTGTACCTTTTTTCGATACTTTGAAGCATTGGTTCCGTGAAATGCTTTTTTGGTTGTTCGATCTTCTTATGTCGGTTCTTGAGCAAATACCTGCCCCCGAGTGGTTTGACGATGTCGGTGGTTCTCTTGCTGGAATAACTCCTGAGGTCGCCTATTTTGTCGGGCCTATGCAAATTGAATACGGTATTTCAATCATTCTCAGTGCTTATCTGATTCGTTTTATAATCCGCCGTATACCAATTATAGGATGAGGTGATTTATGTCTGTTGTTGCATATACCGGGCTACCGGGTTCTGGCAAAAGCTATGGAGTAGTAGAGAATGTAATTTTGCCCTGTCTTTTGCAGGGTCGACCGATCGTCACCAACTTGCCACTGAAAATGGGCGAGATTCAGGAATGGTGCCGTCTTAATTCTGCTCCTCATCCTCGAATCGAGTTAATGGATTTACAGGCCGTTGCCGATTCTGAAAACGAAACGTTCTTGCACCTTCGATATGGTGCTGTTCATGTATGGGACGAGGTCTGGAGGGTGTGGCCATCAGGCCAAAAAGTTAACCAGGCAAAAAAACAGCATCAGGAATACTTCGCTGAGCATCGTCACCAAGTCGATGCGGCGGGTCGCTCAACTGAGATAGTTCTCGTTACTCAGGATCTTGCCCAGCTTGCCAGTTGGGTGCGCAATTTCGTTGACGAAACCTACCGTGCTCAAAAGCTTAACCATGTTGGTCAGGATCGGCGTTATCGTATTGACGTATTCACTGGTCCGGTTACGGGCCCAAAACCGTCAGTTAACCGGCGTCTTCGTGAGTTCTACGGTTCATATCAACCTAAAGTATATAATCTGTATCAGTCCGCTACTAAGTCGCAGGCAGGGGGGCTTCATGGGGCAGGGAAAGAGCAAAAGGCTGATAAGCGTGCAAATAAGCTCCGATCTCCAGCTTTGCTCATGTCCCTCATCGGTGGTCCTCTCGCCCTTATCATTGGCGGCTGGTCTGCATATGATCTTTTGTCGAGTGGTTTCGGTGCTACAGATCGCGTTGATACTGCTTCTCAGCATGTTGATGTTCCCGAGGGTGTTAGTTTGCCTACGGTTTATGATCCAAAACCTGCTTTACTGCCGCCTGTCCCTGCCTCTCCTTCGCCTGATCCCTATTTAGACCCTGATTCTAATCTCCCCAGTGCCTCTAACGATTGGCAACTTGTTGGTGAGGTTGGTTTGCCATCTGGTGATTTTGTTGTTGTCCAGAATCGCGTTGGTTATCGTTATGTCGACAAGGCTGCATGCCATAGCTATACCGGCGGTTTTATGGATTGGTGTATCGTTGACGGAAAGCGCGTCGACCGTACAACCGGATTTAGAAACGGCGGCTTGGGTACTGCGGCACAACCCGTGTCCATGTAGTCAGACTGTGCGTGAGCGTATGCGACTCGCACAGCCTGACTACTGGCACTGTTTATGCCCGCTAGCGGCGGGCATGTTCAACCGCTCTTGGCGTCCTGTCTATCCTGATTTACTCGTTGTGCTGATCGCTGTCTGATAGGAACACCGGCAGCATTTCACCCCCTGATTAACCGCTTTTTTCCCTTCTATCGGGTTTCGCATAATGGTCAATGCGTTATGTTTAGGGGGCGGCGGGCACAATCTCACGGCCCGCCGCAGCTGGGCGACCCGTCACATAACGCGCATTATGCGAGGCCTTATTCCTTATTTTTTTATCGTGACAATCACAAATTAATGCTTGCATTGGTGCCGGTGCGGGTATATTATTTAGTGACAGTCACGAAATTGAGGAAAAGGCAATGGACGCAAAAACCTACGCAAAAATGGCCGTGGACGTAATGCGCGAAACGGCGGCGGCAAGCTCTGTTGTGCGTGCGGTGTATACAGGTCAAAAATCGGATGCTGAGCTTGGCAAAGCGTTGGATGCACTGGCTAATGTGCTGCGGCTTATTACACCGCACGACGACGGGTCGCAGTGGTTTAACAACATGCTGGATGACGTGATGCATAACATACGCTTTGCGCGTGTGCTGACCGGTTACGTGTACACAGGCGACAAGACGGATGCAGAGCTTGGCAAAGTGCTTGACTACATAACCGCGGCAAACATGGAGTTAGATCACCACGGCCACATACTAGGCCGCGAGGTATACCGGTAATGGCACGCGATAACCTGGACAAACAGACCCGCCCCTTGCCGCTTGAGCGGCGGGGCCGCAAGCCGAATCTTAAAAGCGGTGCCATGTCAGCGGCTGAACGCAAGCAAGCCGAGCGCGAGCGGCGCAGGGCGCGGGGCGAGGTGCAGATGTGGCTGACGCCGGAAGAGGTCGCGGTGGTTGAAGCGATGCGCGCCTTGTGATGCTGATCTGACGCCGGAGGCGTTCGGGTTCCAGTGACACCCGAACTTTACCCCGGTTTCCCGGGGTAAACCTTACTCTAGCCGTTTACTCTGGCTTGTTATCACGCATGTTTTTATCAGTCTCTTTATGAATTCCTTTTCTTCGGTTTCCATTTCGTCAACTGCTTTCATTAAGTAGTTGATTTCGTTAGGGCTTTTCTCCCCAAATACCAGTTCTTCCAGTGATACCCCTAGGTTGGTTGCCAGCGATACAACCGTTTCTAGTTGTGGGTTCTTCTGGTCTCCTTTTTCTATTCTCGATATCTGTGCAGAGCTTATCCCTGACGCCTCTGCCAGTTCCTTCTGAGACATTTTCATTTTTTTACGAATGTTCTTGAGGTTTTCACCTATATGCATGATTCCGTGATCTCCTGTTGCATATAGGCATGATTCTACGTCTTTATTTGACATGTATGTTTGTTGGTTGTATATATGACGCATTGAAATTGCACATGTGTACATAAAGGGACTTTTTTGTGTTCTTTGACTGGCTAGAAATCTACCAAGATTTTGACTTTGAGCTCCCGCTCGTCGCTGATCGTGCGTATCAGAACATTGATACCGCGACAGGCGAGGGCGGGGCGATTTGTCAGCCAGCGTGGCAGCATGAAGGTTCTTTTTGCACTTCGATCAAGATTCGCATTTCCGGCAACCGCCTGACTGTCTCCGGTAATCCCTCCCGGTATGGTCGTCTCGATAATCTGTTTGGTCTTAAGTCCCTGGACGAATGTGTGGCGGTTTATAACCGTGTTCTTCGTTCGCTGGGCCTGCCTGAGTTCACCAAGTGTACGAAGGTATGGCACATGACAGATAAGGTTTCCGGTTCTGCAAAACTCCGTCAGATGACGGACGGCGCGGTTCTGAAGGAGGTCCACACCACCACGAACCGCGCCGCAGGTGAGGGGTGTTCAGATGACTACCTGAAAGGCTTGTCAACGCTGAACTACCGTAACTCTGTCCCTCGTTTACACACCAACGGTAAGACCGTTGACTGGCTGTCCAAGAAGGGTGCAGCCAACTTGATTTACCCCAGTGTCTACGACAAGGCCCACGAGCTGGGCCTCCATTTGCTCCCCAAAGTCCTCAGAAAATACGGCCCTGAAAGTACTGAAGTTGAGTATGTCCGTGATGTGATCCGTTTCTGTTCTGAAAACGGCATTGTCCGCTTTGAACAGAAGATCAAAGGCCGCCAGTTAACACGCATGAATGCCCGTTACTGGGGGTTGTTTGATCAGTCGATATTCCAGCCGTTGCAGTCTGAGTTTGTGTCCATTGATAGCCGTTTGCAGGTAGAAGCCATGACCCTCGAAAGCATTTCTGAACGCCTGATCAGTTCAGGCACTGTCGAGACCACCCGAGCCGCCAATACCACGGCCATGTATGCCATCCAGTGGATGCATGGTCAGCGTTTTGATCTTCAGAAGTCACAGGTTCAAACCCACCGTGCACGGTTGCGAAACATTGGTATCGACATTGCTCACGCTTGCGATATCAGCCGGTTCAGTCCGGTTTATATCGTCAAGGCCAAGAAAGTTGAAGTTCAGGAGGTATCTGCCCCGAGCTGGTACCGCCACGCGGACGCCCGTCCTAATCTCCAATTGGTTGCTTAACGATATCGTTTTGTTCTCCTGGCTAACGCTCCTCGAGAACGAATTGATATCAAAACGAGAGGTAAAAAACATGCGCGTTATTATGAAGGTTCTCGATGTTGATATTGCTTCAATCAAAGGCGGCAAGGAAAAACTCGGCAAGATCACGTTAAAGTCGTCTGGATCGGAAGCGATCACCGTCATGATGTTTAACCGGGATATTGAAGAGGGCAAGCATGTCCAGTTCATGGATCTCGAAGGCAAGGAGGTTGTGACTGATATCGAGGTCGATATTCGTGAAGGCAACTTGTCTTACCGCCTCGGCTTTGGTGCCCAGATCGCGCCCTACGCTGCATTTGTCAAGAATGCTGCCGACCGGATTAATAAGGCTGTAACAGCTTCTGCACCGGTCAGTAAGGTTTCGTAATGTCTTCGTTCCCATTGTGCCAAGGCGTTCTTACATCCAATCCGGATGGTTCTCTGACGTGCTCTGAACAATGGGCAATTATTCCGTCCGATCAGGTGCTCATGGCATTTGATTTGGCGCAACTGAACCCCGAGCATCTAGCGGCTATGTTCGGGGCCGGATTTACCAGCGTTGCCATCTGCATGCTGGCCGGTTTTTGTGCTGCTCAACTTGTTAAATCAATCAATATAGGTAGGTGAATCATGGAAGCAATTACAGGTGCTGTAGACTTTGCTGCTGTTGTGACTGGTATCGGTGTTATCGGTGCTGCCATTGCGGGCTTTGTCGTTGTTCGTCGTGGTGCCGGTGAACTCATCGGCATGATTCGCGGTCGTTAAGACTGCGTTTCTCCAGCGCTGGGGGCTTCGGCCCCCTTTTTTTCTTAGGGGGTTGGTGTGGAGCATCTTTGGTCATGGACATTCTTTGTAATGGGCTGCGCGTGTGCGTACGGCGCTTTTCGCAGTTTCTGAAACCCAATTTTTCAAATTACTGGGGTAATTGGTTTCTTGCGCCTTTGATGGCTTTTTTTGTTGGATTTCTTCCTGTTTTTGCTTTTGCTGCTGTCGAGGGTGATCCTTGTGTTTATGTAGATTCATCACCTAAATCTTATGGTAATACATATGCTGAGGCGTGTTCGGGTGCAAGTGCTTATTATCCGGATAGGACTTACTCTATAGATTCTGCTGGCGTCTGCCGCGCTTTTTATGGTGCTAGAACGTTTTCTCTCTATCCTAAATATTCTTCTTGGGGTTCATCAATATGCCCTCTGCCTACTGAGCCTGAATGTCCAGAATCCGGCGAGCAGTTCAGTATACAGCTAGACGCCTTTACTGGCGGTTATCCGTCCGAGTATTATGCTTTCGAAGGTTGTCGTCTTGTTACTAAGGTTGCCGGCTGTGCCGACGATTTGAATACTGGCGAACGAAAATGCACGGCTGTTCTAGAGTTTACTGGTGACCCTGCAACTGGTCAGGATGAGGGCCAATGTGATATCGATAATGGATGTCAGCCTGCTGGTGATCCTCCTAAAAAATGTTTTAGCTCGTCAGGGGTGTATATTGGAACTGTATCTGCCAATGCCTCATGCCCATTTGGTTATACTGATGATCCCCAGGGCGAGAAAAACTGTCTCAATCCTGATGGAACAGTTGGCTATATCGTCAACGGCTCCGCATCTTGTCCCGAAGGTACTGTTTCACAAGATTCACCTAGGCCAGATCGACCAACTGACTATCAGAACTCAGATGGTACTGTCGACACTGACGGAACAGGTGACTCTGGCGCCACAACGGGTGATTCTGGTACTGGCGGCGGTGGTGATCCAGGTACCGGTTCTGGTTCTGGTGATACCGGCGATAATACCGGCGAAGATGAATCCGGTACTGATTGTGATCCAACGAAATTTGGTGCAAAGGGTTGCTTAAATCCCTCTCAGGATCGTCTTGACGAGATAAAAGATGCTGGTATGGGTCGATACATGGAGCGGCTGAAGAATGTTCCACTGCTTCAGTCTGTGGAAGATATGGTCGGTAGTGTGCCCTCTGGCCATTGCTCACCCCTTAATATCTCAGTCGCTGGTTTTTGGTCTGTAACGACTGATATTCATTGTGTTATATATCGCGACTTTTCCGGCATATTGTCTGCTGTTTTTCTGGCTGGCTGGGCGCTGCTCGGCGTTAGGATTGTACTCTCGGCGTAAGGGGGTTTTATGTTATTGCTTGTACCTTTTTTCGATACTTTGAAGCATTGGTTCCGTGAAATGCTTTTTTGGTTGTTCGATCTTCTTATGTCGGTTCTTGAGCAAATACCTGCCCCCGAGTGGTTTGACGATGTCGGTGGTTCTCTTGCTGGAATAACTCCTGAGGTCGCCTATTTTGTCGGGCCTATGCAAATTGAATACGGTATTTCAATCATTCTCAGTGCTTATCTGATTCGTTTTATAATCCGCCGTATACCAATTATAGGATGAGGTGATTTATGTCTGTTGTTGCATATACCGGGCTACCGGGTTCTGGCAAAAGCTATGGAGTAGTAGAGAATGTAATTTTGCCCTGTCTTTTGCAGGGTCGACCGATCGTCACCAACTTGCCACTGAAAATGGGCGAGATTCAGGAATGGTGCCGTCTTAATTCTGCTCCTCATCCTCGAATCGAGTTAATGGATTTACAGGCCGTTGCCGATTCTGAAAACGAAACGTTCTTGCACCTTCGATATGGTGCTGTTCATGTATGGGACGAGGTCTGGAGGGTGTGGCCATCAGGCCAAAAAGTTAACCAGGCAAAAAAACAGCATCAGGAATACTTCGCTGAGCATCGTCACCAAGTCGATGCGGCGGGTCGCTCAACTGAGATAGTTCTCGTTACTCAGGATCTTGCCCAGCTTGCCAGTTGGGTGCGCAATTTCGTTGACGAAACCTACCGTGCTCAAAAGCTTAACCATGTTGGTCAGGATCGGCGTTATCGTATTGACGTATTCACTGGTCCGGTTACGGGCCCAAAACCGTCAGTTAACCGGCGTCTTCGTGAGTTCTACGGTTCATATCAACCTAAAGTATATAATCTGTATCAGTCCGCTACTAAGTCGCAGGCAGGGGGGCTTCATGGGGCAGGGAAAGAGCAAAAGGCTGATAAGCGTGCAAATAAGCTCCGATCTCCAGCTTTGCTCATGTCCCTCATCGGTGGTCCTCTCGCCCTTATCATTGGCGGCTGGTCTGCATATGATCTTTTGTCGAGTGGTTTCGGTGCTACAGATCGCGTTGATACTGCTTCTCAGCATGTTGATGTTCCCGAGGGTGTTAGTTTGCCTACGGTTTATGATCCAAAACCTGCTTTACTGCCGCCTGTCCCTGCCTCTCCTTCGCCTGATCCCTATTTAGACCCTGATTCTAATCTCCCCAGTGCCTCTAACGATTGGCAACTTGTTGGTGAGGTTGGTTTGCCATCTGGTGATTTTGTTGTTGTCCAGAATCGCGTTGGTTATCGTTATGTCGACAAGGCTGCATGCCATAGCTATACCGGCGGTTTTATGGATTGGTGTATCGTTGACGGAAAGCGCGTCGACCGTACAACCGGATTTAGAAACGGCGGCTTGGGTACTGCGGCACAACCCGTGTCCATGTAGTCAGACTGTGCGTGAGCGTATGCGACTCGCACAGCCTGACTACTGGCACTGTTTATGCCCGCTAGCGGCGGGCATGTTCAACCGCTCTTGGCGTCCTGTCTATCCTGATTTACTCGTTGTGCTGATCGCTGTCTGATAGGAACACCGGCAGCATTTCACCCCCTGATTAACCGCTTTTTTCCCTTCTATCGGGTTTCGCATAATGTATATTATGTTAAATATAGTGTCTGGTTAGCCTCCATTGCTGTGAGTTTGTGTTATTTGTATTTTACTGTGAGATCAGTCTCATCTTACGTACTAAAGCTCAATGCCAGGCAGCGCTTGGCCTACAGGCTGATTCGCCCTGTCCCGCCGAAACCGTTAACTGCCGATAAGATGAGATCCTGCTTTTTCAGGCGTATAACCCACTATGGGATTATTGGTGTGATTAAGGATTAATCAACCCGTGCGGAGAGTGCCGAAGATTTCAGTTTTGTGGGTTGAGTGTCGTTCCGTGCAAGCTGGTGGCGATTTGTGATTGGTGTGATTCTGCACTGATCCGATCAGTGAAGTGTCTCATGTGGGCCTGGTAACTGCTCCAGTAGCTTCAGCATCTCTTTGGCTGGCCACAAGCAGTCCAACTCTCTCATGCCCTTGATGCTGCATGGACGTTCACAGAGGCTTGCGGAAATCGAGTATGGTGCCAAGTCAGTGATCTGTGTGCCGTCCCATGTAAACGATTCCAGGTCCCAGATCATGTTGCGCAATGTTCCTTGAACTGAGCGGCTGCACTGTGTATCGAAGCTGAGTTCACTAAATGAGCTCACGGCACGTTCCATCAATTCTACAGGATAGCCCTGCTTTAACATGGTGTTAGCCAACATATCGCTGAACCAGAACGTCAGCTCCTTAATCTCTTTTTGCGTCATGCCGATCAATGCCAATGAGAACCGCGTCTGGTCGTGAGTAAACACCAGACACTGACGACGCTGAATCGTTGTGATATTGGCATGCCAGTCGCCTAGGGCCGATGGCTGCTCCTCAGCTGAATCAGCGATTTCAAAGCCAGCCTTCTTGAGCTTTTCTGCCAATTTTTTTGTAATGTGAATTCTCAATATAATCTTCCAACCATTTGATTCAATTTATTTATAATATTTTTTAGCATATCAAAAACGACACGAGGAAAGCCTTGGGATGCACCGATGGATCAGCAACTTACATTCGCGGACATTCACTGCATGCAGCAGTGGTATAACCTCAGTGATCCAGCCATGGAAGACGCGTTCTATGAGATTGCGTCCATGCGTCTGTTTGCTCGGCTGTCACTGATAAGGCCATTCCCGATCACACCACTATCCTGAACTTCCGCCATCTTTTGAACGCCATGAGTACTGAATTTTTGCCTCTGAGGTAGCGATCGCGACGTTTCAGAGCCTTGGGCCGGACTTATTCGTAGGCAGCTGAGGGTCAAGCCTCTTCAAGAGCGTCTATCCGTGCTGCCAGAATGAAGTCATTTTCATGCAAACCGCCAACTTTGTGTGTCCATATCTCTACTTTGGCATAGCCCCAGCCGAAGCATATTTCAGGGTGGTGGCCCGCCTCCTCTGCCAGCTCTCCAACATGATTAGCAAAAGTCAGGGCGGTTTTGAAGTCAGGGAAAATGAACTCTCGGTGGATGCGACTCGCGTTGTCTGAAAGTGACCAGCCTTGTACTTGCTTAAGGTAATTTTCGGCATCCTTGCGCGTAAGCGCTGATACTTCACCATGGCAAGGTATGCAGCGTTTTTCTGCCAGCAGCATGTCTGTCTCCCCATTAATTGTGTGTGTCACTGGGCTAAGTGTAGACGCCAATCTGAGGTCATGCCGCAGTGGTCTGGGCCTGCTCTACTCCGCTTGCACTTTTTGCTAGTTCAGGGATAATCTTTTTATATAAGACGAGTCTAATTTAAATATCAATTTTCAAGGCATCTTCTATCCATGACAATCATAAACTTTACCCCGGTCCCTGCACTGATCGGAGGGGCCTTGATCGGCCTCTCGGCTGCGTTCCTACTGCTTGCAAAAGGTCGGGTGGCCGGCATTTCCGGAATTGCCGGCGGTATTATCTATCCCGAGTCCCGTGATGATATTGGCTGGCGTGTCGTGTTCATTCTTGGGTTGATTCTGGGAGGCTTCCTCTATCAGTGGTCAGGGTTGGGTGCTGGTGTGCAGCATATAGCAGCGGTTGCTGACAAGCCTGTGCTGATCATTGCGGGCCTGCTTGTGGGAATTGGTACACAGATCGGTACGGGCTGCACCAGCGGCCATGGTATTTGTGGTCTTGCGCGCCGCAGTCCGCGTTCTCTTGTGGCTACTTTTTGTTTTATGGGTAGTGCGATTGTAACCGTGTATGTTGTGCGTCACCTTATGGGAGATGCAGCATGAGTCAGTCCATGAAACAACTGCTGGCCGCACTTGCTGCCGGTTCACTATTCGGCTTTGGTCTTGGCTTGTCACAAATGATTGATCCTGCCAAGGTGACAAATTTTCTTGATCTGTTGGGCAGCTGGGACCCGTCTCTGGCATTCGTGATGGCTGGCGGTTTGCTGGTTAATGCGCTGCTGACGCCACTTATTTTGAAACAAAAACGCCCGCTTCTGGCTGAATTTTTCAGGCTTCCAACCAAGGCTGAGGTTGATAAGCGTCTTGTTATTGGCGGTGTTGTGTTTGGTGTGGGTTGGGGGCTTGCAGGGTACTGTCCCGGGCCGATGATTACATCATTGAGCTTTGCTGACAGCGACATTCTGATAGTCGTGATGGCGTTTGTGGTAGGTACATTCGCCGCTCGTTGGGTTCTTCACCGAATCTCTTAATATCCATTATGCCGTGCCGGTCTGGTTCTCGCGGAGCATCTCCATCAGTTCCAGTGCCGGCATGGGTTTGCCATATAAATAGCCCTGTGCGTGCGGGCATCCAGCCTGCAGAAGCAGTTTCTTCTGCTCTTCGGTTTCAACTCCTTCTGCGATAAGCTCCAGGTCCAGTTTATTTGCCAGTGCTATGATGGCTTCGATAATGGCAAGATCGTTGGGATCCATTACTGAGTTTCTGACAAACGATTGGTCGATTTTCAGCCGGCATACCGGCAGTCGTTTGAGGTAGGTCAGTGATGAGTATCCGGTGCCAAAATCATCGATCGACAATAGTATTCCCATTTCCTTAAGCTGCTTCAGGGTTGGCACGGTTCTGGCGGTGTCTTGCATAATAAAGCCCTCGGTTACCTCCAGTTCAAGCCATTGTGGTTTACAACCAGTCTGATGTAACACGCTTTGAACGGATTCAACCAAGTCAGCTTCGTGAATCTGTGCCCCCGCCAGGTTTACGGAGACCCTTCCCGGGTTGAAGCCAGCACGATACCACTCGACCTGTTGCTGACAGGCTTGTCGCATGACCTCGTTGCCCAGATCAATAATCAGCCGGGTTTCCTCGGCAATCGGAATGAATGCGCCTGGCATCAGGAGTCCCTTATCCGGGTGCTGCCAACGTACCAGTGCTTCGGTGCCCGTCATGTGGCCATTGCGCATATCGACCTGGGGTTGGAAATATACCCGCAGCTCCCCTTTTTGCAGTGCTTGTTTCAGCCCTGCTTCAACTTCCATGCGTTGCAGTGCCTGATCACTGAGGCTGGTATGAAAGTGCTGATACTGTCCGCCGCCCATCTTCTTGGCCAGGTACATGGCGAGATCGCTGTTGCGTGTCAGTGCTTGAGCGGTATTGCCATCCTGTGGGCATCGCGTGACTCCGATGCTGGCCCGAACGTCCAGATGATGTCCATGTTTGATGACGGGATCTGACAGGGCGGCCACAACGCGTGGCAGAAGTTCGTCTTCATGTCGGGTATCGGCACTGGCAGCCAGCAGCAGGAAAAATTCGTCACCGCCGTGCCGGAAAAGACGATCCCCCTTTCCAAGCAAAGCTTTAAGGCGGTCAGCCACGGTGATCAGTACCTTATCCCCGACAGGGTGTCCAAGGCTGTCATTGATCAGCTTGAAGCGGTCCAGATCAATATACGCCAGAGTGAAGTTTAGACAGTCGTGTACCGCTTGGCTGATGGCAAGTTCTAGCTGCTGATTGAAATTAAAACGGTTAGGCAATCCAGTCAGTGAATCGTGGTTGGCCTCATACTCAAACCGGTCGCGTTGTTCCTGCAACCCAAGTTGTGCCAATTCCAGTGCGTGCGTGCGTTCATCAAAGGCTTCCGCAAGTGCTTCAAGTTCATCATGGGTCCCAAGAGGCGCGCAGGTTGCGCGGCGGGTATCCTTTACTCTGCGATACAGTTCGATTATGGGTGAGGCTATCCCCTGTCCAATCCATGCTGCCAGTATGGCGGCTATCAAGGTCAGAATAATGCCAATGCCGACGAAGCGAGTGACAGTCGTTGTGATGACTGACTCGAATTGGGATTCAGGAATGCCGGCTTCAAGGCTTAAATCAAGTTGCTGTAGTAGTGGTGTGTCCACTGTCGGTCGCTGTCGACTGCTGATGTAATTGATGGTTTCATCATGGCCCAGGGTCAACACTGAAGTGTCTTCTGTATAGAGCCTCAGGAATCCTTCGTTTTCCCTAAAGGCATGACGTGCGACCAGTTCACGCAGGTCGAAGGCTGCCAACAGTGCGCCCTGAGTTGTGTCGTAGAACTTGATTGGCGCAATGACTGTCATTTGTCGGTTGGCAGGGTCGTTATAGAGCGCAATTTCCCCCATCGAGAGAGCGGCTCTCAATTCTGTTGACTGGTTAAACTCAGGCAGCCAGTGTTCGTCCTGATATACCGGCTGTCCATCAAAATCCAGCAGGGCTGCCGAGCGCATGGACGTCCCTGAAGAGAAGTTTGCCAACAATGGTGGTAAATCGGTGGTGCGAGCCTGACTGTCAATTAGCCCATTCACCATGAAAGGGTTTTCCGCCAGTCTTGCGGTACCCTCAACCAGATAGGCGATACGGTTTTCCAGCTGGATCAACGACGAGTGAGCGCTTTCCCCTAGCCCTTTGTATGCCTGCTGATATAGCTCATTGCGTAAAATGTAGGCAACCGTGAAAGTGACGATGAGCATAACCAGCGCCACAAAGCCGCATATTGTCAGTGTCAGTTTGCGCTGAAGGCTGCGGTAATGCTTGGGTGGCTGGTCAGAGGTCAATAACTTCATGGTGTCCCCCTTTTGCTACCGGTTTGCCGATAGGCTGGCGCCAGGTGCAGCCTGAATTGCCCCGGCTGGTCAGGAGCTGTCATTGAAAAATCCGATGCCACTCGTTCGCATGGTACTGCAGCGTTAAGGGCCTGCTTGATATTGTCGCTCAGTCCGGCCTCACACCGTGTTGCCGCGAACAGCAATATCCAGGCTGCGTCGTGTGACTGCAAAAGCGTTGAAACTGACGCTGGTTCGTTGCCGTAACGGTCAGTATATGCCGCTATGATATCGTCTATTGTATTTCCATGATGCCAGCTCTGCAGGCTGAGTAGATTGGGCGCGTTTGCCGAAACTGTCCAGTCTACTGCTGAGATCAGCAGGGGTATATCAGGCTGATCTTCGTACCATTCCAGGCTCTGTTCAAGCAACTGGCTGTGTAGTACCAGAATAATAGCGTCTGTTGCCGTATTTTGTTGGGTTTTAAGCTGTTGGGCCAATGGCTTTGTAGGGTCAAGCTTGATCTTTGAGTGGACCTCAAGGCCTGCCTTGATTGCCTCGGTTTCTATTGCGACAGCAAGATCTTCACTCAGAGCTGTTGCTTCTGTCAGCAGCTGTACTGTGCTGATATTTCGCTGACTTAGCTCTTGTCCCAGCTGTTTGGCTATCTGGAATGATGATGGCGCAAGGTTGATCAAGCGACTGTCGGCTGAAAATAGCTCGGTGTGGCTCATCCATGGATTGAGTATGGGCGGCGATGCTTCTGTGATCATATGCTGGGCCTGGAAAGAGAGTGGCCCTACTCCCGCAATAATCCCGATCATGGATGGTTGGCGAGCAAAGTCATCCAGTGTTCGGTTTGAGCGTCCGATAAGGTTGCGATTGTCGCGGGTTATTACTCGAATATCCGGGATCAGAGTTGGATCTGCCCTGCGAAACCGCTCGACGGCCAACTCTGCACCGCGCTTGATTTCCAGGCCAAGCTTGGGAGACACGGTGCTCAGATCAGTGTCTACGCCGATAAGCCAGCGATTCTCCTGGGGGTGCTGCAATGTCGTGTATTCGTGAGTGTACGCAAGGATGTCGGCGCCGATGGTGGTTTCAAAGCGATCAGCAAGTGGTTGTACAGCGCGCTGAAACTGTATTCGTTCAGACCTGCTCAGTCGATGAATGTGGATGCCTGTGGCTGCAATTTCGGCCAGAAATTCGCTTTCCTGTCGTTCAGTCTCGGCGCGTTGCCAGGGTGTGATCGCGCGTGCCGTTTCAATCAGAAGGGTTTGCAGGCGTCCCGGTAATTGGTTAAAGCGTTTTCCGCTGATGGCAAATATATAGGCCAGATACGCGTGCTCGCTCAGGGTTAGATCGGTTTGTGCTTCGTGTATGCCCATACTGTGAATCGCCACCAGAGGGTTTTCCTGACCATCCACTACGCCGTCAAGAAGTGCCTGGCGCGTTTCGTGAAAGTCGATCGGTACCGCTTCCGCGCCCATGAGGTTGAATTGATCACGCAGCAGGCGGCTTTTCATGATTCTGATGTTGAGGCCCGCAAAATCTGAAGGTTTTTTCAACGGCCGGTTAGCGGTGAAGTGTTTGAATCCATTACCCCAAAAAGTAACGCCAACCATATTGATTTTATTCATTTTTTCCAAAAGAAGTCGCCCCGGTTCGCCGTCCAGCATTGCATACATGTCTTCTCGCGCAGGCAGGAGGAAGGGCATGTCGGCATATTGCATCTCAGGCAGTGCCACGCTGAGTTTGGCGGAGGGAATCAGTAGGAGGTCAAGCTCGCCGCGTCGGGCCATTTCCAGCATCTGGTGGTCATTTCCGAGGGCCTGATTGGGGAAGAGCTGGATTTCAATACGCCCTTCTGTCTGGCGTTCGATCTCTTCCTTGAAGCGCATGGCTGCCAGATGGAGTGCGCTGCGTTCGGGAATGTTGTAGCCAAAGCGCAATACTTGGCTGCCAAGGCTGTTTTCTGCTTGCCTCAGTTGAACGGTGGTGTCTTGGTCGAACGGCCATACGACCAGCAATATCAGGATGAGCAGCAGTATAGCTACGGCAAGCAGGCTCAGGAGGTGCTTCATGTTATGGGCCTTAGTGTTTGAACCTGTTCAATATACCGCAATATTAATAAGGATATATGTCACAGATCAGGCATAGCTGTTCCATGGCGTTTTAGTACCGGTTATGTATTAAGTATTAAAAATACATATCATTCGGCAATCTCTATTCGGTCGCGACCATTATGCTTTGCTGTATATACGGCCTTGTCAGCCCGGCCCAGTGGCGCATCCACTTCATGATCCGCTTTAGTGATGACGGTTACACCGATACTGGTAGTAACGTGCAATGAGTGAATGTCTGCAAAACTGATTGCGGCTATGGCCAGCCTCAGCCTCTCAGCTAAAATCTTGGCACCCTCCATGTCTGTGCCTGGAAGTAGGACGGCAAACTCCTCACCTCCGATGCGGCCAATAATATCGATCTGGCGCAGTTGGGTGGCGGCCGTATCTGCGAAGGCTTTGAGTACTCGGTCACCAGTCGCGTGGCCAAACTGATCATTGACCTGCTTGAAGTGGTCCAGATCTATCATCATCAGGCCGCAGCGCGTATTAAATCTGACCGCCCTCGCCCTTTCCTGCTCCAGACGCTCCATGAAATAGCGCCGATTGGCGAGCCCGGTCAGTGCATCACTTGTGGCCAGTCGATGTAGTTCTTGTTCACGCAGTTTCTGGCTTGTAATGTCCTGCACCATTCCGGTGGCCCGTAACACTCCAGTTTCATCGTGCTCGAAATCAGCCATTTCACGTACCCAGCGGACCTCTCCGCCAGCAACAACGCGGTGCTCAAGGTCGTAACGACCGCCTTGTATGGCATTGTGCCAAGTGCTGTCGACGAGTTCACGGTCGTCCGGGTGGACTCGGCTGATAAACAGAGCATAGTCTGGTGTTTGCTCCGGTGTAACCGAAAAAATGCGGTAGGTTTCTTCTGACCAGGTAAGTGACTGATCAGCAAAGTGATATTCCCAGCTGCCTACAGCGCCTATTCGTTGTGCCCTTCTCAAGCTGCGTTCACTTTCTTTAAGAGCTTCTTCAGCGCGGTGCTGCGCTGTAATATCAAGTAATACCCCATTCAGCATCTGCACTCCATCTACAGAGCGCGATGCGCGGCACCTGTCTTCGATCCAGCGCCACTGGCCGTTGTTGTGCTGCAGTCGATAACGTCTGCGAATGCCCTTTGTCGGCCATTGAGTCCAATCCAGCGTCTGGCGAACATACTCGCGATCGTGTGGATGAATATGCTCAACCCACCAGTGGTCGTCCCCAATAATATGTTCTGGATGATAGCCAAGCAGATGTGTGCAGTTGGGTGATATGTAGTCAAGTGAAGTGCCGGGAATGCGAAGGCTGTAGGTAACAACAGGAGAGTCGCTCAGCAGACTGGTGAGTTGCAGCTGTGCCTGCTCCGCCTCCGCGGCGGCTGCATTCACGCGCTGTTGCATCATTTCTCTCAGCCGGCGCAGCAAAAGCAAAAGCAGCAGCTGGGTCAGCATATAGGCCCCTGCTGTAATCAGAATCAGAAGTTGTTGAGCGCGCCGCTCTTCATGCCAGAGTTCGGTTATATCCTGCCAGCTGATGATAATACCAGGAGGTGGCAGGGCTGAGTTCTCTGTCTGACTGCTGTAATCCTGTAGTGGGAAGCGTGCCAGACTGTATACGCGCTCTTCCCAGTTCAATATCTGAACACTGCCCTGCTGACTTAGCTCATCAAATGAAAGTTTTGAGCGCTGCATCCATTGGGTAACGCGGTCTGAGGTTGTGGCTTCTATGTAACAATCACAGGCTGATACAGGTTCTGGCTTGAACTCGTCCCAGACAGTTCGCTCAACATCCTTTCGATTTAGCAGCAGGGTCAGTTCGGCATCCAGCATGGGTGCCAGCCGGCTCAATACACTGTCAACCGAAGCGCCTGCCTCGAGTGCTCCGACATGCGCCAGCGTTCCATCCTGGCGGGTGTACCACACAGGCGTGACACCACGAATACCAGAATAAACGCGTCCAATTTCAAAGCCGGTCTGAGACTTGCCTGTGTGATTGGTGTTTACAATGATGGGGCGGATGGATGAAAGATCGTCGCCAAAATGGTCGGGGGCATGGACGCGCAGATAGGATTTTGCCGGTGGCAGGTGGAAGTGCAGCTGGCGCAGTGCATATTGTTCCTGCATCTGCCGCCATGCAGGTGCCACTCGATCAAACAGGGACTTTCGGAGCCGGGCTGCTTCTTCACCGCCCTTGCCTCCCCCTTCTATCACGACCATGCGAGATCCATGGTAGAAAAGCTCCTGCACCACCGGGTCGGCTGCCACCATGGAGGCCAGCAATATCATTTTGTTTTCCTGCTCGTGCAATGTCAGTTCAAAACTTTGTTGCAATGAGTCAGCCTTGCGATCCAGCTGTTGCTGAAGCAGATTCTGGCGTTCATTCAAACTGTAGACTGTCATGCCAAAGAAGATCAGCAACAATAAAAGGCTGGAGGTGATCAGAAGTGCGCGAAAAGAGATGGTTCGCATAACGGACGCAGGGGCCTTGAAGGGTATCTTTAAACAGGCAGTTTACCAGATGGAGCGTCAGTTACGACCGTATCAGGACTTATTGAGTAATCAAAACAGAAAAGGCAGCCCTGTGGCTGCCCTTGTTAGCTAATTCAAGTTGCTCAGTTGTGCTGAACCAGGCCATGATTGTCCATGATGTCTTCAATTTCAGACAGGCTGGCCGGGTCGTCGATAGTGGACGGTACAGTGTATTCCTGACCATCCGCGATCTGGCGCAGCAGCTTGCGCAGGATCTTGCCGGAACGAGTTTTGGGCAGGCGTTGTACCACGATGGCGCGGTTGAAGCAGGCGATCGGGCCGATCTCCTTGCGTACCATTGCGACCAGTTCCTTTTCAAGAACAGCCTCGTCCACATCGATGCCATCCTTGAGCAAGACCAGACCAATGGGGGCCTGCCCTTTAAGTGCGTCATTGATACCGATGACGGCGCATTCGGCAACAGCGGGATGATCGGCAACGATCTCTTCCATTTCGCCGGTAGACAAGCGATGGCCTGCTACGTTAATGACGTCATCAGTGCGGCCCATGATGAACACGTAGCCGTCTTCATCCTTGTAGCCGCCATCACCAGATGTGTAATAGCCCGGGAAGTCAGACAGGTAGCCGGCTCGGAAGCGCTCATGGTTGCCCCAAATGGTCGGCAGGCAGCTCGGTGGCAGTGGCAACTTGATGGCAATAGAGCCCTGCTCGCCTGCCGGCATCTGATTACCCTCCGAGTCCAGAATCTGCACATTGAAGCCTGGCACCGGCAAGGTGGCAGAGCCCGGCTTGGGCTCTTTTTGCTCGATGCCCATCAAGTTGCCACAAATGGCCCAGCCGGTTTCGGTCTGCCACCAGTGATCGATGACTGGTTTGCCGGTTTTTTCAATGGTCCAGTGGTAGGTTGGTGGATCAAGGCGCTCACCTGCCATGAAGATGATCTCAAGGCTGGACAGGTCGTACTTGCTGATCTCTTTGGCGTCAGGATCTTCTTTCTTGATGGCGCGGAACGCTGTCGGTGCGGCAAACAGAGCCTTGATCTTGTACTCTTCACAAAGGCGCCAGAATGCACCAGCATCCGGTGTGCGTACGGGCTTGCCTTCGTAAACAATAGTGGTTGCACCTGCCAGTAGTGGTGCGTAGACAATGTAGGAGTGCCCTACAACCCAGCCAACATCGGATGCGGCCAAAAATGTATCGCCGGCGTCGATGTTGTAAATCGCCTTCATGGAGTATTTCAGCGCGGTAGCGTGGCCACCGTTATCACGCACTACGCCCTTGGGCTTGCCTGTCGTGCCTGAGGTGTAAAGGATGTAGAGTGGGTCGGTGCCTTTTACCGGCACGCAATCGGCCGGCTCTGCAGATGCTACGGCCTCTTCCCAGTCCAGGTCGCGGCCGGCAATCAGGCTGGCTTTTGCCTGCGGACGCTGCAGTATGATGCACTTTTCAGGCTTGTGAGCAGATTGCTCGATTGCCTCGTCCAACATTGGCTTGTATTCGATGATTTTCGAGACTTCAAGACCACAGGAAGCTGTTACTACCACCTTAGGCTCAGCATCATCTATGCGAACTGCAAGCTCGTGAGGTGCAAAGCCACCGAATACCACGGAATGAATCGCCCCCAGCCGTGCAACCGCATACATTGCGATCAGGGCTTCCGGCACCATTGGCATATAAATTACAACGCGATCGCCTTTCTCCACGCCCTGCGCCTTGAGTACCCCGGCGAACAGTGCCACCTGATCACGCATTTCGCGATAGGTCAGCTGGCGCTTGGTATTGCTGACCGGTGAATCATAGATGACAGCCAATTGGTCACCACGGCCATTTTCGACATGATGATCCAGTGCCATATAGGCAGTGTTCATTTCGCCATCCGCAAACCAGCGGTCAATGCCGTTTTCATCCTTGGAGAGGATGGTTTGGGGCTGTTTGAACCAGGGCAGGTCTGCCGCCTTTTCGGCCCAGAAGGCTTCCGGGTTTTCAACAGACTTGGTGTACTCTGCATGGTAAGACATCGCAGCGGCCTCTAACTCTCGGGTTGGTGAATAGCTCAGGAGGTTTATAGTTGTATTGTTGACAGTCCCTGAGGCAGGTGGCGACACTTTAGCGAAAGTTCTTCCCGAGTAAACTAAGACAAAAGGCGTAAACAGCTACTTCGGTAAAGGCTGCAGGGCCGGAAAGCGAGCCATGCTGCAGGCTTCGGTAAAATTGATGCTGATCACATATGAAACGAATAGTCTCAAAGTGTCGACATGGTGTCACCAATTAGGGGTAAATACCTATCAGCAACAAAAGACACTAAAAAAACCCGCGCGGCGAGTGCCGGGCGGGTTCTTCAATCCAGTTTTGCGTTACATGTCGCTTGTCTGGACCGGGATGGCTGACTTCATACCAGTCAGCTGGTTGCGAGCGCGCAGCTCATCATCGGTAATGCCGACGCCGTTATCCGACTTGGCATTCTCGAAGTAGCACAGAGTTGGCTGGTAGCCTTCTGCCTCCTGCTCGTCCAGTTGGACGTAGGAACAGATAATCAGCAGATCGCCTTTCTGAGCCTTGTGCGCGGCCGCTCCGTTGACAGAAATGACGCCACTGCCATTTTCAGCCCTGATGGCATATGTGGTGAAGCGTTCGCCGTTGTTGATGTTGTAAATATGGATCATCTCATATTCACGAATGCCGGATTTCTCCAGCAACTCACCATCAATGGCACATGAACCTTCATAATGAAGCTCTGCATGGGTAACAGTTACCCGGTGCAGTTTCGCTTTCAAGAATGTCTGCAGCATACTGAAAACCTGCGTCTTCTCTCTGTATGACCGGCTTGCCGGTACTCATTAACACCGCTCTCTGGTATCTGTGATACCGGACGTCCGTCCGCGGCTACCCCTTCACTCAATAGGCAAAGTGATCCCACAGGTTCCGGCTGGAAGTCTGAGGGTGCCATGGAGGGGATGGACGTCGAATTGGTCCTGAGAAACAGCGATCTGAAAAAGCGGGTGCATTCTAGCACGTTTGTTTCAAATTATAAGTGCGCGTTCAGGAAAATTTATGCAACGCAGCAATCTCAAAATATTTTCAATACTGTATGACTAGCCCTCAGGCAAAGCGCCCTCTGTTTGGACTACAATGGCGCTCTCTCAAAGGTTATTGCAATGGATGTACACGTGAACAACAAAAATCTGCACACACAGCTCAGCCAGTCACTGAACCAGCGTATCCTGATGCTTGATGGCGGCATGGGCACCATGATCCAGGAGCGCAAGCTGTCTGAGGCGGATTACCGTGGCGAACGCTTTGCCGACTGGCACCTTGACGTTAAGGGTAACAACGACCTTCTGGTGCTGACTCAGCCGGATTTCATTCGCGACATCCATATCGCCTACCTTGAGGCAGGCGCGGACATTATCGAAACCAACACCTTCAACGCCACTCGCATCGCCATGGCGGACTACGAGATGGAGGTGTTGACCCGCGAAATCAACGTGGCTGCTGCCCGCCTGGCACGAGAGGCGGCTGACAGGATAACAGCCCAAACTCCTGACCGCCCTCGCTATGTAGCCGGGGTGCTGGGTCCGACTAACCGTACAGCGACCATTTCACCGGATGTAAACGATCCAGGTTATCGCAATGTGACCTTTGATGAGCTGGTAGAGGCCTACACCGAGTCCATCGACGGTTTGCTTGAAGGTGGCATCGACATCATTCTGATCGAAACCATTTTTGACACCCTAAACGCCAAAGCGGCGATCTATGCCATTGAACACTACTTTGAGCAGCATGATATTCGCCTGCCGGTGATGATTTCCGGCACCATCACCGATGCCTCCGGGCGTACGCTTTCCGGCCAGACCACCGAAGCCTTCTGGAACTCGGTACGTCACGCCCGCCCGATCAGTATTGGGCTCAACTGCGCTTTGGGGCCGAAAGAGCTGCGCCAGTATGTGGAAGAGCTGTCTCGGGTAGCCGACACCTTCGTATCCGTGCATCCCAATGCAGGCCTGCCCAATGCCTTCGGCGAGTATGACGAAACGCCCGAACAGATGGCAGACGAAATCCGCGAGTGGGCACAATCCGGTTTTGTGAATATCGTTGGTGGCTGCTGCGGTACTACGCCGGAACATATCCGCGTCATTCGCGAAGCACTGCTGGATCAGGCGCCACGGAAAATTCCTGAACTGGCTGTCGAGTGTCGCCTGTCCGGTCTGGAGCCGATGAATATTGGTGCCGATACCCTGTTCATCAATGTGGGTGAGCGCACCAATGTCACCGGCTCGGCCAAGTTCCGTCGCCTGATTAAGGAGGGTGACTACGAAACAGCACTTGAAGTGGCCCGCCAGCAGGTGGAAAACGGTGCCCAGATCATCGACATCAACATGGATGAAGGGATGCTGGATGCCGAAGCCGCGATGAACCGCTTCCTGAACCTGACCACCTCTGAGCCTGACATCTCACGGGTGCCTATCATGCTTGACTCCTCCAAGTGGCATGTGATGGAGGAAGGGCTCAAGCGCATTCAGGGCAAGGGTGTGGTCAACTCGATCAGCCTCAAGGAAGGCGAAGAGAACTTCATCGCACAGGCGCGCAAGATTCGTCAGTACGGTGCCGCTGTAGTGGTCATGGCGTTTGATGAATCCGGTCAGGCTGATACCTACAAGCGCAAAATCGAAATCTGTGAGCGTTCCTACCGTGTGCTGGTGGACAAGGTGGGGTTCCCGCCGGAAGATATCATCTTTGACCCCAATATCTTCGCCATTGCCACCGGGATCGAAGAACACGACAACTACGCCAACGATTTCATCAATGCGACTGGCTGGATCAAGCAGCACCTGCCCTACGCCAAGGTGTCCGGTGGTGTGTCCAACGTTTCCTTCTCGTTTCGCGGCAACGACAAGGTGCGTGAAGCGATTCACTGTGTCTTCCTGTACCACGCCATTAAAAACGGCATGGATATGGGTATCGTTAATGCCGGCCAGCTGGCGATCTATGATGACCTGCCGGAAGATCTGCGCGAGCATGTTGAAGACATCGTTCTGAACCGACGCGCAGACGGCACCGAGCGGATGCTTGAGCTGGCGGAGAAATACCGGGGCGGCGCCTCCGAATCATCGGTCAAACAGGATCTTGAGTGGCGCAGCTGGGAGGTCAACAAACGGCTTGCCCACGCACTGGTCAAAGGTATTGCTGACTATGTCGAAGAGGATGTGGAAGAGTGTCGCCACCTCTATGAACGCCCGCTGCAGGTAATTGAAGGTCCGCTGATGGATGGCATGGGCATCGTGGGCGACCTTTTCGGTGCCGGCAAAATGTTCCTGCCCCAGGTGGTCAAGTCCGCTCGCGTGATGAAAAAGGCTGTTGCCTACCTTATGCCTTTCATAGAAGAGGAAAAGGCTGACAATGCCAGCAGCTCCGCCGGCAAGGTGATCATGGCCACCGTGAAAGGTGACGTTCATGACATAGGCAAGAATATCGTTGGTGTCGTTCTGCAGTGCAATAACTTCGAAATCGTTGACTTGGGTGTAATGGTACCTTCGGAAAAAATTCTGCAGGCCGCCCGTGAACACAACGCCGATATTATTGGCCTCTCCGGTTTGATCACCCCGTCTCTGGACGAAATGGTACATGTGGCAAAAGAGATGCAGCGCCAGGGCTTTACCATTCCGTTGATGATTGGCGGTGCCACTACCTCCAAGGCGCATACGGCGGTGAAGATTGAACCCAACTACAAGAACAATCAGGTCGTGCATGTTACCAACGCTTCGCGCTCTGTTGGTGTTGCTTCATCGCTGCTGTCTGAGACAAAAAGAATCAATTTCATCAAAGAGATACAGGATGAATATCAGGCAGTACGCGAACGTCACGCAGCGCGCCAGAATGATCAGCGCCGAGTAACACTGGAAGCCGCCCGTGCCAACCGCCAACCGATCGACTGGAGCAGTTACGCTCCGGTTGCACCGGCCAAGCCCGGCATTCATGTGTTTGAAGACTATGACCTGGAAGAGCTGAGCCAGTACATCGACTGGACGCCTTTCTTCCAGTCATGGGAACTGGCTGGGCGCTTCCCGCGCATTCTTGATGACGAGATTGTAGGTGAAGAGGCACGCAAGCTGTATGAAGATGCCAAACGGATGCTGCGCGATATCATCGACAACAAAAAGCTGCGCGCCCGTGGCGTTATCGGCCTGTTCCCCGCCAACAGCCGCAACGCGGATGACATCGAAATCTATACCGATGATACGCGGGACCAGGTTCGCATGCGCGTGCACCACCTTCGTCAGCAGACGCAAAAAGTCGAGGGACGCTACAACCATTGTTTGGGTGACTATGTTGCTCCCCATGACTCGGGTGTTGACGACTACATCGGCGCATTTGCGGTCACGGCCGGCATCGGTATCGATAAAATGATCGCCGAGTTTGAAGCTGATCACGATGACTATAACAGCATCATGGTCAAGGCCCTTGCTGACCGCTTGGCTGAAGCTTTTGCCGAGTGCATGCACAAGCGTGTTCGCACCGAGTTTTGGGGCTATGCCGCGGATGAAAACCTCGACAATGATGCACTGATTCGTGAGCAGTATCAGGGTATCCGCCCCGCTCCGGGCTACCCGGCCTGCCCTGACCATACTGAAAAGGCTCTGCTATGGGAGCTGCTGGATGTGGAGCATAACGCAGGCATGACGTTGACCGACAGTTTTGCCATGCTGCCGACCGCAGCGGTCAGCGGCTGGTATTTCAGCCATCCTGATGCGCGATACTTCGGCGTTGCCAAAGTTGGTGAAGACCAGGTCGAAAGCTATGCCAAGCGCAAGGGGATGAGCATGGATGAGGCCGAACGTTGGCTGGCACCCAATCTGGGCTATGAGCCGGAACAGAGCTGACCCCTCGTTTCGCACTAACCTGACAGGCTTTCCGGCCGGGCCTGTCAGGTTGTTGGTTTGCTACATTCAATCACGCCTTTTTATCATCTCAGGCCCATTCTTTAGCCCTAAGTCGATAGTGCCCGGGTATCAAAAAGCCCCTTCAGCCTTTATAATTTGTAGCCGATTTACAAGCGCCAGGCTCATTCATACAGCGCAGGGTGATTATCCATCGCCCGAACGAGCCCTTGGCAATCCAGCCATAAATCATTTCGGGGAAAAACATGCCTACAAAATCAAAAATCATCTATACCCTAACTGATGAAGCTCCGGCACTGGCGACCGCTTCGCTGCTGCCGATTATTCGCACCTTCGCTTCTTCTGCCGATATTGAAGTTGATCTGAGCGATATCTCCCTGGCTGCCCGTATTCTTGCTGCCTTCCCCGAGCGCCTCACCGAAGAGCAGCGCGTCGAAGATGGTCTCGCTTTCCTCGGCGATCTGGCCAAAGACCCTGATGCCAACATCATCAAACTGCCGAATATCAGTGCTTCCGTTCCCCAGCTGCGTGCCGCCATCAAAGAGCTGCAGGAGCAGGGCTACGACGTGCCTGAGTACATTGAGAACGCGCAGACCGACGAAGAACAAGAAGCCAAATCCCGTTACGCCGGCATTCTCGGCAGCGCTGTAAACCCAGTTCTGCGTCAGGGCAACTCTGACCGTCGTGCGCCGGCTGCGGTCAAGGCTTTCGCTCGCAAGCACCCGCATTCAATGGGCAAATGGAGCAAGTCTTCACGCTCCCACGCGGATTACATGCGTGGCGGTGACTTCTTCTCCAGCGAACAGTCGGTCACCATGCCTGAGGCAACCGATGTACGCATCGAGTTTGTTCCCAATGGCGGTCAGCCGGTCCTGAAAAAAGAACTCAGCCTGGAAAAAGGCGAAGTTCTGGACAGCATGTTCATGAGTGCCAAGGCGCTGGACGCTTTCTTCGAAGACACACTTCAGGACTGTAAAGAAGCAGGTGTCATGTGGTCCCTGCACGTCAAGGCGACCATGATGAAGGTATCTCACCCGATCGTGTTCGGCCATGCGGTACGTGTGTTCTACCGTGAAGTATTCGACAAGTATGGTGAGCTGTTCGAGCAACTGGGTGTTAACCCGAACAACGGCATGAGCAGCGTCTACGAGAAGATCAAGTCTCTGCCCCAGTCCACTCAGGACGAAATCGAAGAAGCGATCCATGCCTGCTACGAACACCGCCCGGAAATGGCGATGGTTGATTCCGTTAAAGGTATCACCAACCTGCACATCCCGAGCGACGTAATCGTTGATGCGTCCATGCCGGCCATGATCCGCAACTCCGGCCAAATGTGGGGCCGCGATGGCAAGCAGAAAGACACCAAGGCTGTTATGCCTGAGTCTACTTATGCGCGCATCTACCAGGAAATGATCAACTTCTGTAAAACCAACGGCGCGTTCGATCCCACTACCATGGGCAGCGTACCGAACGTGGGATTGATGGCGATGAAAGCCGAAGAGTACGGCTCTCACGACAAGACTTTTGAGATCCAGGCTGATGGTACCATGCGCGTCGTGAAGGCTGACGGCACTGTCCTGATGCAGCACGAAGTGGAAAAAGGCGACATCTGGCGCGCCTGCCAGACCAAGGACGCGGCGATCCGTGACTGGGTCAAGCTGGCGGTCAACCGTTCACGTCAGTCCGATACTCCGGCCATCTTCTGGCTGGACCAGGAACGTGCGCACGATCTGGAGCTGACCAAAAAAGTCAAAGAGTACCTGAAAGAGCACGACACAGAAGGTCTCGACATCTCCATCATGTCCTACAACGAAGCGATCCGTGTTTCCATGGAACGTCTGATTCGCGGTCTGGACACTATCTCTGTGACCGGTAACGTTCTGCGCGACTACCTGACCGACCTGTTCCCGATCATGGAACTGGGTACATCTGCGAAGATGCTGTCCATCGTGCCGATGCTGGCTGGCGGCGGCATGTACGAAACCGGTGCCGGCGGTTCTGCACCGAAACATGTTCAGCAGGTCATGCAGGAAAACCACCTGCGTTGGGATTCACTGGGTGAGTTCCTGGCACTGGGCGTTTCTCTGGAAGAGCTGGGCATCAAGAAAGGCAATGTCCGTGCGAAGGTACTGGCAACCGCACTCGATAAAGCAACCGAGCGTCTGCTGGAAAACGGTAAGTCACCTTCACGCAAAGCTGGCGAGCTGGATAACCGTGGCAGCCATTTCTACCTGGCCCTGTACTGGGCACAGGAAGTGGCTGCTCAGGCTGAGGATGCTGATCTTGCAGCCGAATTCAAGCCGCTGGCTGATGCGCTGACTCAGAACGAGCAGACCATCGTGGACGAGCTGAATGCGGTACAGGGCAAGCCTGCCGAACTGGATGGTTACTACCACGCAAATCTCGATACCGTGTTCAAGGTGATGTGCCCAAGCGCTACCTTCAACAAGATCCTGGATGACTTCAAGAAGTAATCATTGATGATCTAAAAAGAAAAAACCCGGGCTTGCCCGGGTTTTTTATGCCTGTCTGGAAGGATCTCGGCAGCCATACCTGAGCTGCCGAGACCTGCCGATCAGATCTCAATCCGCTCCCAGTCGCCTGCCAGAGAATCTGCAGCCTTGTGACTGGTCACAACAGCCATGCTCGCCTTTTCGGGCGAGAGCCAGGTCGATGCCACGCGCTTGAGGTCATCAAGCGTGATCGACAGAATCCGCTGGCGGAAGGCCTGACGCACCTCTGGCGTGCGGCCGAACAGGCTGCTGTGGTAGGTCGATTTGGCTTCTCCGGCTGGGGAGCCGGGCTTATCCATGGAGCTGACTACACCCAGAATCGCCTCCTGTAGTCGCTGCGGATCCCCCTCAGAGGTGGCCAACCACTGCAGCGCCTGATCGAAGTCGTCCAGCGTTCCCTCTATGCGCGGATCGCGATAGGAAAAGAAGCGGAAGATAGCATCGCCATTGTCCTGCCCGGCGCCTGCCCCATAGGCCCCACCCTTCTCTCGGATGGCACGGTGAAGGTAACCGTTACGCAAATAGTCACCCAGTACGGTCAGTGCTGCTGCGTCCGGGTGGCCTGTTGGTACTGTCGGGTAGGCCTTGGCACAGAAACTGACCTGGGTACTGGTTAGCCATAGCTGCTGAACCGCCGAGCGGGTTTCGGGCAGTGACAGAGCAACAAAATCACCTCGACTGTCAGCCTGACCTATCCAGAACTGCTCAAGCTGCTGACGCAGACTGTCACGATGCTCCTCTTCACCGACCAGCAGGAAGCGACGAGGCGCCGACCGAATACGCTCATGCAGCGCCGTCAGTTCAGCTGACAGAGCCGTCAGCATATTCTCCTCTGCCAGACTTTTGTCCAGCTGTTTGACAAAGCGTACGCCGGCAAGGCCACGGGTCTGGTGTGACAGTCGGGCTACCGGGCTGAAACCGGCCCCTGCGGCCATCATCGCCAGGCTGTGGCCTGATCCGGTAATGCTCTGCTCACGGCGTGCACGCTGTTGCGCCACAATTTCACGGATGCGGGCAGTTTCATCAAAACGCGCATCAGCAAGCGTTTCGGCCATCAGCGCGGTCAGTTTTTCACTGTTAACGCTAAGGGCCTTGCCGGACATCACCAGGTAGGCGCTGACCTGTTGTTCGTCATCGACGCTGCCTCGCAGGCTTGTGTAAGCATGCAGTCCACCGGTCACTTGGCTCTGGTAGGCCTGATTGGCGCGATAGTCGCGATCACCACAGCCGAGCTCTGTCAGGCAGTAGGTGTACAGAGGCATAAGGGATTGTTCACGCTCACTCAGTTCAGGCAGGTCAAGAATCACCTGCTGGTAAACCAGACCGTTGGTACCGGCACCAAACCAGGTCGTTTTAAGCGGATCGGTGGCCAGTTCAGTGGCAGTCGGCAGGTTAAGCTCAGCCGGGACGTCCTCAAGGGTGACACAGGGCAGAATGCTGTCATCATCAACCTGCTGTTGGCGTGCTTCAAGCGCCTGAGAACGATCAATAATATCTTGTTTATCGCTTTCGCTCAGGCCCGCCTTGATCTGTTCCAACCGTGCCGCTTCAGCTGCATCACGACGGGCAGCCAGTTCGGCATCCGGTCGCAGTGTCAGGCGCACACGGTGCGGATTGTCCAGCAGCCAGCGGCGTACCAGCCCAGGAATGAACGCTGGATCCTTGATCTGCTCGCGCAGCTTTTCCAGGGCGGGATCAATGTCCAGCACCCCAATCGGGTTGCCCCGGTGAATGGCCGCCGGCATGGCCGACAGAATTAGTTGCAGACCAAATGGGTAGCCGTCACCGGTAATTTCACGCTGACTCAGCTC
The DNA here is from genome assembly GCF_017310015.1 of Marinobacterium iners. NCBI lineage: Bacteria > Pseudomonadati > Pseudomonadota > Gammaproteobacteria > Oceanospirillales > Oceanospirillaceae > Marinobacterium > Marinobacterium iners. The sequence continues at coordinate 1,928,682 of NZ_CP022297.1, read as the reverse complement.
CAGCTGATGAAGCTGGGCCTCAACCGTTTCCTGCGGTACGCCCTCTTCTGCAACCTTTTCAAGCGTATCGATCACCAGTTGCTCGAAGGCCGCCGCCTTTTCAGGCTCGCTGCCTTCAAGGCCACACATAAAGCTCATCTCGCGGTTGGAGTCTTCAAGTCCACACAGCGGTGAAGGGGCGCTGCCCAGATCGGTCGACTCAAGTGCTGCCCGTAATGGTGAGCTGGAGTTGTCCAGCAACACCCGACTGAGCAGGTGGGCCTGCATCAGCTGATCAAGCTCAATCGAACGCGGCAGCAGCCAGCCTATGACATGATGGGTAGATGCTGTCAGGTCGTCCTGTTCGAGCGCATACGCCTCTTCAACTCTCAAAGGGGCGAAATAACGCTTCTCGTTGTCTACGCTCAATGTCTCATCACGGCGTTCAAAGCGGGACAGAGCCTGCTCTTCAAAGCGCTGCTGCAGCTCTTCAACCGGCAGGTTGCCAAAGGTCATGAAGACTGCGTTGCTGGGATGGTAATGACTGCGGTAGAACTCCAGCAGTTCTTCGTAACTGAGATCCGGAATACAGTCCGGCTCACCACCGCTGTTGTAATGATAGGTGGTGGTGGGAAACAGGTAGCGTGTCAGCGTTTGCCACAGCGTGGAAACCGGTGAGCTCATTGCCCCCTTCATCTCGTTGTATACCACCCCCTTGTACACCAGTGAGGAGTCAGGGTTGGCTGCTTCGCTGAACTCGACACGATGTCCTTCCTGAGCAAAATCCAGTGGATCAAGTCGTGAAAAGAAGGTGGCATCCAGATACACATCCAGCAGATTGAAGAAATCCTTCCGGTTCTGGCTGGCAAAGGGATAAGCCGTCCAGTCACTGCTGGTGAAAGCATTCATGAACGTATTAAGCGAGCGCCGGGTCATCATGAAGAAGGGGTCGCGAACCGGATAGCGTTCACTGCCACAGAGTGCGGTGTGCTCCAGAATGTGTGCCACACCGGTAGAGTCTTCCGGCATGGTTCTGAACGCAACCAGAAATACATTCTCATCATGCTCTGACGCAATGTGATAATGCAGCGCCCCAGTTGTAATGTGCTCATACTCCGCCACTTCAATATTGAGTGACTCAATCGCCTTGTGTTGTAGAAAGCGGAACCCGGGATGACAGATTTCAGTATGCATAGAGTGCCTTGTGTCGGAATTCATGTCGTATTTACCTCATTGTAACCATTCCGGATCATCATTGCAGTTCAACCTGACTGGCCTGTTTGTTGCGCTGCCGCATGACGCTTGTCGGAACGGCAGTAGTGCTGGAAAAGAACAGACGATTCGTTCCCAATCCCAGTCTATACAGGCGATTTTGGCTGATCGAAAATATTATTGTGCAATGCACAAAACGGGCTTGACACTCTGCTTCAGGATCACTAAAGTGAACTCATTGTTGCAATGCACAAAAACGCAGCGAATGCTGCAAACGTCATTGAAGAGGTGACTTACTATGTACGAGAACATGAAAGACAAAATGAAGCCGGTCATGGATATGGCTGAAATCAACAAAAAGACCACCGAGAAGCTGATTGCTCTGCAGTCTGCCTACGTGTCTGAATTTGTTAACGCCAGCCTGAACCAGATGAAGACCCTGTCTGAGTCGCGCGATCCCAAGGCTGCACTGGAGCTTCAGGTCAAGTATCTGAAAGAGATCGAAGCAAAACTGACAGACGTGGCCGAGAAAGAGATGGCTGCTCTGGTTGAAGCCAAGGAAGAACTTACCGGTCTGGTTGAGAAAAGCGTTGCCGAAATCGGTGACCTGAAGGACGTTCCCTTCATGGCTGAACTGCAGAAGTTCATGAAACCGATGGACATGGCTGCCAAAAGCAGCAAGTAAATCGGTGGTTGGGGTTGTGCGTTTGCACAATCCCCGACCTGCTGGCTGCGCTTGATTGACTCATCCGTGGCATGTATTCAGCACTGCTGCTGTCTGCTAAAAGATACTGAATTTCGTCGATCTGGCAGCAGATTAACGCAAATCAAAAAGAATTCACTTTGTTGGCTGCAGGTTTGACAGAGTGAGAATTGAATGTCTATCATGCATTTTTTGCACCGCAGCAAAAACGCTGAAGTCGGTTCTTTGCACTGTTATTAAAGGTAAGTGACTATGTACGACAACATGTTGAAAGAGATGCAGGACAAAATGAAGCCCGTTACCGAGCTGGCTGAAATCAACAAAAAAGCTGTTGAGAAAATTTTTGCTCTGCAGTCCGGCTACTTTGCCGATTGCGTTAATGCCAGCCTGGCTCAGGTTAAGGCACTGGCTGAAGTGAAAGAGCCGAAGCAGGCACTGGAGCTTCAGATGGACTTCATCAAGCAGCAGGAAGCGAAGTGGACCGAAGTTGCCGAACAGGAGCTGGCCACGCTGAATGAAGTGCGTGAAGAAGTATCCAGCCTGTTCGAGCAGAGCCTGAGCTCACTGAGCGAAATGCCCTACTTCGACCTGACCAAACTCGATCTACCCAAGTTCGACATGAACCAGTTTGATATGACCAAGTTCGATATCAGCAACTTCATGCCGAAAACTGAAGCCGAAAAGCCGGCAGCCAAGCCTGCTGCTCGCAAGGCCGCTTCAGCAGCCAGCGCCTCTGCTGCATCCTGATACCGCCTCTTCGCTGTATATGAAATGACCGCCCAAGGGCGGTCATTTTTGTTTCTGTACCGAGCGCCTATCTGGCCAGATCGGGCAGCTCTCCTCTGAGCCCCATCGCAAACTCCATTACCCGGTTACGTGCCGGCGGCAAGTGCCCTGCCAGCCCCAAGCCCGCATTCCGAAGCAGTTTGAGCGGCCCAATATCATTGCTGAATATGCGATAGAATCCGTCCATGACTTGCATCATCAGCAGGTTGTGGCGGCGGCGCTGTTTCTCGAAACGCTCAAGCACACTGAGATCACTGATGGATTCGCCACATTGATGCGCTGCAAGCAGCGTTTGTGCCAGTGCAGCTGCATCCAGCAGACCAATATTGACGCCCTGCCCGGCCAGCGGATGAATCATATGGGCAGCGTCCCCGACCAGCACAACCCCTTCATGGCAATATTGCTGAGCATGCTGACGTCGCAGCGGGAAACTGCTGCGCCCCTGTATCTCGGTGATATGGCCCAACTCGCTCGGAAATACAGCATGCAATTGCTGCAGGAACTGTTCTTCAGGCAAGGCCAGAAGGCGTTTGACCTCGTTTGGCGTGTTGTACCACACGAGTGAAGCGTTGTGTCCACTCAACGGCAAGAAGGCCAGCGGCCCGGTCGGGGTAAACTGCTGCCAGGTGATATCCTCCTGGCCATAGGCGGTCGTAACACCGGCGACCAAGGCATGCTGTTCGTAATCCCACTTGGTCACACCGATACCGGCTGCCTGGCGTACCTTTGAGTCTCCGCCATCCGCTGCCACAACCAAACGACCTACCAACTCGTGGCCATCCTCCAGTTGCACCAGTGTTGCACCGGGAACATAGTCAATCCGCGTTGTAGGAGCTGGCGAAATCAGATCGATATTGTCAAATGCTTTCAGGCGCTCCAGCAGCGCAATCTGGATCAGGCGGTTCTCAACGATATGACCAAGGTGGTCGTAGCCTATAGCAGTGGCATCAAACTCGGTGGCTGCGGCAGTTGAGCTTTTCTCCCACACTTTCATGCGTCGGTAGGGGCAGCTGCGTCGGTCCTTTATTCCACCCCAGACGCCGATATTCTGAAGGAAGCGTTCGGAGGCAATACTCAAGGCGGACACGCGCAGATCGTGGGGCTGGGAAGGCTCGAAGCCGGCAGGTAGTTGACGCTCCAGCACGGCTACCGACAGACCGGAGCCGCCCAGCGCGCAGGCCAGTGCGGACCCCACCATACCACCACCGACAATCAGAACATCGTATCGGGTTTTCATCAGCATGCTCCTTCAAATCGCAATGCAGGCCAGTATACCCCAAGCCCCGAATGGTCGCTTGCGTCAGATCAAACCGTGTCTATTGTGCGCAAGGAAACAAAAAGCCCCGCAGTTGCGGGGCTTTAGGGTGGCGCGTAGCAGAGTCACAGTTCGGTAATACCGCCCATGTAAGGCTGCAGCACTTCGGGTACGCGAACAGAGCCACTTTCGGTCTGGTAGTTTTCCAGTACAGCGACCAGTGTTCGGCCAACAGCAAGGCCGGAACCGTTCAGCGTATGTACCAGCTCCGGTTTGCCGGTTTCCGGGTTACGCCAACGTGCCATCATGCGACGCGCCTGGAAGTCACCCATGTTGGAACAGGAAGAGATCTCGCGGAACTTGCCCTGCCCCGGTAGCCAAACCTCGATATCGTAGGTCTTGGCGGCACTGAAACCGAGGTCGCCGCCACAGAGGGCGACAACCCGGTAGGGCAGATTCAGTTTCTGCAGAATGGCCTCAGCGTGCCCGGTGAGAGCCTCAAGGGCATCCCAGGATTTTGCCGGCTCGACCACATGTACCAGCTCAACCTTGTCAAACTGATGCTGGCGGATCATGCCACGAGTGTCACGACCAGAAGCGCCTGCCTCGGAACGGAAACAGGGTGTGTGGCAGGTGTACTGCAGTGGCAGCTGGGCCGCGTCGATGATCTCGTCACGCACCGTATTGGTAACCGGGACCTCAGCGGTGGGAATCAGGTAGTAGTTTCGATCACCCAGCGGTGTGCGGAACAGGTCTTCTTCAAACTTGGGTAGCTGGCCGGTTCCGAGCAGTGAGTCGGCATTGACCAGATACGGCACATAGATTTCGGTGTAGCCGTGCTCGGCAATATGGGTGTCGAGCATGAATTGGGTCAGGGCGCGGTGCAGGCGGGCAATCTTGCCTTTCATTACAGCAAAACGAGAGCCTGTTATTTTGGCGGCAGTTTCAAAGTCCAGCTCGTTGTTTTTTTCTCCCAGCGCAACATGGTCCTGAGGCTCAAAACTGAACTCTGCCGGAGTGCCCCAGCGGCGGACTTCGACGTTGTCCTCTTCATCGGCTCCGGCAGGCACTGATTCATGCGGAACGTTGGGAACACCCAGCAACAATGCATCAAGTGTAGCCTGCACCTGATTCAGGCGCTGTTTGGCATCGTCGAGTTGCTGGCCCAGGCTCTGCACTTCATCCAGCAGGGGCTGGATGTCTTCGCCGGAGGCTTTCGCCTTGCCGATGCTCTTGGAGCGAGTGTTGCGCTCATTCTGCAGCGCTTCGGTTTCGGTTTGGATAGCTTTGCGCTGATTGTCCAGCTCGATAAAGCGCTCAACCGGGAATTCAAACCCTTTCTTTTTCAGCAGCTCAGCGACTGCTTCAGGGTTGGCGCGTACAAATTTAGGATCCAGCATGAGAGCAAACTTACCTTGTGTTGTCAGTACAGAGTTGTCAGAACAGACGGGTCAACCACAATCCGGCACCCAGTGCGGCAATGCACAATAGAACGCTTAATGATATATAAATCAGGGCCGACATTATATGCCCCTCGCTGATCATCGCCACCGTTTCCAGAGAAAAGGTCGAGAAAGTGGTAAAGGCACCCAAAAATCCAACCATCACCAGAGGCCGAAGTTCTGGCGACAGGCGAGCCTTTTCAAGGATCAGTACAAAGCATACCCCCATCAAGAAAGAGCCCAGTACGTTTACGCTCAGCGTACCGATCGGTATGGGATGCTCAGCGTTATTGAGCCAGCCACTGACCCAGTAACGCGCCACGGCACCCAGTGCTCCTCCCAGCGCCACAGCGAACAGATGTATCATCCTGGGCTCCTTGGATAACGTCGCCGTGGGCTGCGCTGGTCCTGTTCACGAAGGCGTTGCAGTTTTTCACGGATTTTGATTTCCAGCCCACGTGGTTCGGGCTCATACCAACGTTGATGAGCCAAGGCCTCCGGCAGATAGTTCTCCCCTGCCGCATATGCATCCGGCTCATCATGGGCATAGCGGTATTCATCACCGTACCCAAGCGACTTCATCAGACTGGTGGGCGCATTGCGCAGATGATCCGGCACCGGATGAGAGCCTTCGCCTCTCACCTGCATCAGACACTGGTTGAATGCCTTGTAGACTGCGTTGCTTTTGGGTGCGCAGGCACAGTAGATCGCAGCCTGTGCTATCGCTCGTTCACCTTCGGCAGGACCCACGCGCTCAAACGCGTCCCAGGCTGATAACGCCACCTGCATGGCACGGGGATCGGCATTGCCAATATCTTCCGATGCAATTGCCACCAACCGGCGCGCGACATAGAGCGGATCAGCGCCGCCATCCAGCATACGGCAATACCAGTAAAGCGCCCCGTCCGGTGAAGAGCCACGCACCGACTTGTGAAAGGCAGAAATCATGTCGTAGAAGTGATCTCCGCCCTTGTCAAAGCGGCGCCCTCCCGCCTGTAGTACTTCGTGCAGTACTGCTTCCGTTACGAGGTGGGTGCCGTCAGCTTGCGGCTGTGCCAGATCAGCAGCAATCTCAAGCAGATTGAGTGCGCTGCGGGCATCACCGTCAGCCGCTGTAATCAGTCGCTGCAGCAGGTCAGGTTCAACTTTCAACTGAAGCGACCCCAGCCCTTGCTGGACATCGCTCAAGGCATGATGGACAACCTGCATCAGCTCATCGGGCTGCAATGCCCGCAGCAGGTAAACGCGCGCCCGGGACAAAAGAGCATTATTCAGCTCGAAGGACGGGTTTTCGGTGGTTGCACCGATAAAGATCAAAGTGCCATCTTCCACATAGGGCAGAAAGGCATCCTGTTGTGATTTGTTGAAACGGTGTACCTCATCCACGAACAGGATGGTCTTGCGCCCGCTCTGCGCCTTTACCTGACGTGCTTCTTCTACCGCCTGGCGAATCTCTTTCACGCCTGACAGTACGGCCGACAGGGTGATGAAATGGGCATCGACCTTGTGTGCGACCAGTTGTGCCAAGGTGGTTTTACCGACCCCCGGCGGCCCCCACAGAATCATGGAGTGGATCAGCCCCTGATCCAGCGCCTGACGTAATGGTTTACCCGCTGCGAGCAGGTGACTCTGACCAGCATAGTGCTCCAGTGTGTGCGGTCGCATGCGGGCGGCCAGAGGCTGATAGCCGGTGGCCTGGTTGCTGAACAGGTCCTGCATCAGAAGCCCGGATCTTCAATCAGGTCAGCGCCTGGCGGCAGGCTGAACTCAAAAATGTCCTGCGGCAGTTCCGGGTTGTATTCCAGGTCATGCAAAACCAGCATGCTGCGTTGGCCCAGGCTGTCCTCCATGGACAGTTCTGTCAGGCGCTCCTGTTCAAACAATAACCGTATACGGGCGAATGTGTTGCCTTCAGGGTTCAACGGCCGTAATTCAAACAGGGAGATGCCCTGTTCGTTTTCATCGATGCGACTGATACTGAACTGTTTTTGCAGTTCGCTGATCTGGCCATTCAGAATCAGCGCAGGAGCGCTGTTGCCATGTGAACCGGAGGGTCTGCGAGTCACCTGGTCCAGGTCTGGATCATGTATCCAGATCGACTCCCCATCACTGACGATCTCCTGCACGAATGGCTGTTCTGTTACCCAGCGGAAACGGTCCGGACGGGCCACGTAAAAATAGCCAACCGATTCCTCGGCTCGGTCACCGTCACTGCTGAGCGCAAACTGGCTGAACTCGGCTCGTGCCGATTCATACCCGGACAGGCGCTGTTGCAGATCGTCGGCCGGGCCTGCAAAGGCGGTGCCTATACCCAGCGCCAGTGTAGCCATCAGTTTTTTCAGCATCTCAGTTCCTCGGTGGTGGCGGTGCCAGCACTTCGCGCTGACCATTACTGCCCGCCTCGGAAACAACCCCTGCTGCTTCCATGGTTTCGATCATGCGTGCAGCACGGTTGTAACCGATTTTGAGCTTGCGCTGTACGCTGGAGATGGACGCCTTGCGGGACTCGGTCACGAACGCTACCGCCTCGTCGTAAAGTGGGTCCTGTTCGTCATCAAACAGATCACCACCGCTGCCGCCATCTCCTGCTGACCCATCTGACAGATTCACGTCAATGTAGTTCGGCTCTCCCAACAGCTTCCACTGCTCAACCACTCGATGGACCTCGTCATCGCTGACGAAGGCGCCATGTACACGGTTCGGAATGCTGGTGCCGGCCGGCACGTAGAGCATGTCCCCATAACCCAGCAGACTCTCGGCACCGCCCTGATCAAGGATGGTGCGCGAGTCGATCTTCGATGACACCTGGAAGGCGATACGGGTCGGAATATTGGCCTTGATCAGACCAGTGATCACATCCACGGAGGGGCGTTGCGTGGCAAGAATCAAATGTATGCCGGCCGCCCTCGCCTTTTGTGCAATACGGGCAATCAACTCTTCGACTTTTTTGCCCACCATCATCATCATGTCGGCAAATTCATCAATCACCACCACAATATAGGGCAGCGTTTCCAGCGTTGGGGCTGGCTCATCATCGGGCAGGCCGTATTCCTGCGGATTCCATAGCGGGTCCGGGATCGGCTTCCCTGCTTCCTGCGCTTGAATGACCTTGTCGTTGAAACCGGCAATATTGCGCACACCCATTTTGGCCATCAGGCGGTAACGTCGCTCCATCTCGGCGACACACCAGCGCAAACCACCGGCGGCCTCTTTCATATCGGTAATGACGGGAGTCAGCAAATGTGGGACGCCCTCGTAGACCGACAACTCCAGCATTTTGGGGTCAACCAGAATCAGCCGCACTTCCTCCGGCGTTGCCTTCAGCAACAGACTCAGCAGCATGGCGTTGACGCCCACTGATTTGCCCGAACCTGTCGTACCGGCCACCAGCAGGTGTGGCATCTTGGCAAGGTTGGCTACCACCGGATTGCCTGCAATATCGTTGCCCAGTGCCAGCGTCAGGCGTGAGGAGGCTTCCAGATAAGGCCTGGCGTTCAAAACCTCGCTCAGGTGCACGGTTTGACGAACCTCGTTTGGAATTTCCACCCCAACAACGGATTTGCCCGGAATGACCTCAACCACTCGCACACTCATGACGGCCATGGATCGGGCAAGGTCACGCGACAGGTTACTGATTTTGCTGGCCTTCACTCCGGGGGCTGGCTGAAGCTCAAAGCGTGTGATGACCGGGCCCGGATTGACTTCAACCACTTCAACGACTACGCCAAAGTCTTTCAGCTTACTTTCCAGCAGGCGTGACATCTGCTCCAGCTCATCTTCGCTGTAGCCCTGCTGCTGCTGCAGCTCTGGCGGGTCAAGCAGATCAAGAGATGGCAGTCTGGGTAACTGTTTGCGTTTGACCGGGGTCGGCTCGCTGTCAGGCTCATCCGCCATCGGCTGGTGAGTTTCAGACAGCGGCACAATTTTGAGGCTGCGTTTTGCCGCTTCTGCAACCGCTCCAGCGGCTGCACTTGTTTTGGCCATGGCCGCTTTCGCAGTAGTCGTAGACTCTTCTGAAGACGGAATGACAGTATTTTCCGCAATGGATGGTTCCATGCGTGGTTCAATGCGTTCATGCATGGCTGGGGCTGGGCTGACCGGTCGTGAAACACGAGGTGCCACGTCAGGTGAATCAGCTGCTCTCGCAAACGCGTTATTTGCAATGGCGGGTTCGTCTGCAGTCGTAAGGGGCAGCCGTCCGCGCAACTGGTCAACCATCCGCAGAAGAGCGCCACCAAGCAGTTCGAGCAGCTCCTGCCACGAGAACTCCAGAAACAAGGTCAGGCCCAGCAGCATCAGAGTCCAGAACAGAATTGAGCTTCCGGTAACGCTGAACCAGCTGACAGCCCAGTCAGAAGTGGCCTCGCCCAGCAAGCCGCCCACCGTAAACGGGTAATGCAGGCTGTCGTTGGAAAGATGGATAGATGACAGTGTGCACAGGGCTAGCAGGAAGATAGCGGCCCCCAGGCTGCGCAGCATCAGGAATGGCAAGGTTTCCATAATACCCACGCGGACCTGGCGCAGATAGCGCCAGGCTGGCCACAACACCAGCAGCGGTAACAGATAGGCGCCTACGCCAAAAGCGGAAATCATGCCATCAGCCATCCAGGCGCCTGCAGTTCCGGTAAAATTCTTCACCTCTGGCTGGTAAGCCAGATGCGACCATCCCGGGTCGCGCGGGTCATATCCAATCAGTGCCAGCAATAAAAACAGACAGGCTCCAGCCAGCAGGATCAGCCCACCCTCGCGGGCAATACTGGCCAGCTGGGTTGTCAGAGAAGGCACTGTGGGGGGGCGCTTTTCACTCAATCCGGTTTTCCTTACACTCAACAGATCTCGATGCAGCGGCAAAAATACCATATATCGGCCACGGACACCGAATATTGCCATGCTCACCCGTGCTGTCATAGACAATCCGCCATCGCGGGTTTAGAGTCGGCTGCAATCAGTAACAGGAACCATTCAATCCGGATACCCAACACCCATGAGTGAAGTACAACACCATCGTCTGATTATCCTGGGCTCTGGCCCTGCCGGTTACACCGCTGCCGTCTATGCTGCACGCGCCAACCTGAACCCGGTCGTAATTACCGGCATGCAGGCTGGCGGGCAGCTGACCACCACCACCGAAGTCGACAATTGGCCCGGAGATGTGGATGGTGTGCAGGGCCCTGAGTTAATGCAGCGGATGCAGGCCCATGCCGAACGCTTCAATACTCAGGTGATTTTCGACCACATTAATGAAACACAGCTACAGAGCCGTCCTTTCCGCCTCAAGGGTGATATGGGCGAGTACAGCTGTGATGCCCTCATCATCGCAACAGGGGCATCGGCACAGTACCTGGGCCTGCCGTCCGAAGAGGCCTTTATGGGCAAAGGTGTCAGCGCTTGTGCCACCTGTGACGGCTTTTTCTATCGTGGCCAGAAAGTGGCCGTGATCGGTGGTGGCAACACCGCTGTTGAAGAAGCACTCTACCTGTCCAATATTGCAGCAGAAGTCACCCTGATTCACCGTCGTGACAGCCTGCGCTCCGAGAAAATCCTGCAGGACAAAATTCTGGAACGGGCTGAAAACGGCAACATCAATATCCTTTGGAACCACCAACTGGACGAAGTGCTGGGTGATCAGAGCGGGGTCACCGGTATTCGCGTCCGCAGTACAGCCGATGCCTCCACGCATGAGCTTGATCTGCAGGGCGTGTTTGTCGCCATTGGACACAAGCCCAATACAGAGCTGTTTACAGGACAGCTGGAGATGAATGACGGCTATCTGAAGATTCGCTCAGGCCTTGAAGGCAAGGCAACCCAAACCAGCATTGAAGGTGTGTTTGCGGCAGGTGATGTGTGTGACCACATCTACCGTCAGGCGATTACATCAGCCGGTTTTGGTTGCATGGCAGCACTGGATGCCGAAAAATATCTGGATGATCTCGACGCCTGATGATTCCGTGGCTGGCTGATGACAGCCTGCTCTTTCCTCCGCTCGATAAGGCCCTGGCAGAGCCCAACGGCCTGTTGGCGGCTGGCGGAGATCTGAGCAAGGCAAGGCTTTTGAGTGCCTATCGCAGCGGGATCTTTCCCTGGTATAACCCCGGGGAGCCTATCCTGTGGTGGAGCCCTGACCCGCGTTGCATTGTGTTGCCGGACAAACTGCACGTATCGCGCAGCCTGCGCAAACGCCTGCGCCGCACTGACTACCGGGTGACTTTTGATCAGGCCTTTGAGCACGTGGTCAGAGCGTGTGCAGGGCCGCGTCGAGGACAGCAGGGCACTTGGATCAGCCATGAGATTTTCTCGGCTTACGTGAATCTCCACCACCAGGGCATCGCACATTCGGTTGAAGTCTGGATGGGTGATGAACTGGTCGGTGGGCTTTATGGCCTGGCCATTGGGTCGGTTTTTTTCGGCGAATCAATGTTCTCGTACCAGCGTGACGCCTCAAAAATAGGCTTCACCTGGTGCGTGACACAGCTCAAACAATGGGGATATCAGCTCATTGATTGCCAGGTATATAACGACCATTTGGCGAGCTTAGGTGCGATAGAAATCACACGACATGACTTTGCTGCAAGTCTGGATCAGCTGTGTGAACAGTCGCTTGATCATATCTGGCAATTTTCCATTACCCGCGAGGCAGTTTGTGAAAATTCGTGTAGCTGATCTGTGTGCGCTGCGGTTCTATGCCACGCCAGAACATGATTGCAGCTACCTGCCTGACCGACAGGCGCGCACCCTTTTTGTAGACCCGCGTGCCGATATTGATCGTAACCTGTACAGCCAGCTGTCAGAACTGGGCTTCCGGCGCAGTGGTGGACATATCTATCGACCGCATTGCGAGCAGTGTCAGGCCTGTATTTCCGTTCGCGTACCTGTTGCTGAATTCAACCCCTCTAAAACACAGCGGCGTATCGAGAATCGTAACGCCGACCTGATTGTTCGTGCTGTTCCCTGCCAGCTTACACACGAGTACTACGCGCTTTATGAGCGTTATATCAATCAGCGCCATGCTGATGGCGACATGTACCCCCCCTCCCCGGATCAGTTTTTCAATTTTCTTGTTGAAGGTACGGTGGATTCCTGTTTTTACGAATTCCGCAACCCAGAAGGTACGCTCCTGGCAGTGGCGGTATCCGATATGCTGGAACAGGGGATGTCGGCTCTCTACACTTTCTATGATCCTGATATGGAGTGGCGCAGTCTCGGTGTGTACGCCGTTATCTGGCAGATTCGACAAACCGCAAGGAGCGGCAAGGAGTGGCTTTATCTTGGCTATTGGGTGGAAGACTGCCGCAAAATGAACTACAAGATTCGCTACCGGCCGCTGGAGATGCTTATCAACAGCGAGTGGCGTCGATTGAGCCCTGAGGCAAGCACCGATTAGCTTTTGAAATCGGGCGTCTTTTAGGGCACAATACTGCGCTTTCCACACTCAGGCTAACCAGCCTCAAAGGTAGGTAGTGAATGGCTAAAGAAGATTCATTTGAAATGGAAGGTACCGTTATCGATACCCTTCCCAATACCATGTTCCGCGTTGAGCTCGAAAATGGCCACGTTGTGACTGCTCATATCTCCGGCAAAATGCGCAAGAACTACATCCGTATTCTGACTGGTGACAAGGTCAAGGTCGAACTGACTCCCTACGACCTGAGCAAAGGCCGTATCGTTTACCGCGCCCGCTGATATCACGAGCGCGGCTGCGGTGGATGGCAGCCCTCAGGCTGCCACCGCTGCGACCTCCAGACAGATCTCTCCATCCTCGCCGATACCAATATCCACTTCTCCGCCGGATTCTGCCAGTTCTCCAAACAGAATCATCTCGGCCAGCGGCTTCTTCAGCTTTTCCTGAATCAGACGCTGCATCGGGCGGGCACCCATCTTCTCGTCATAACCGTTCTCAGCCAGCCACTGGCGTGCAGCCTCATCCACATGCAACACTACATGTTTGTCGTCCAATTGAGCCTGAAGCTCAGTCAGGAACTTGTCGACCACACCCTTGACGATTTCCAGAGTCAGAGGTTTGAACTGAATCACGGTATCCAGGCGATTGCGGAACTCCGGTGTAAACAGTCGTTTCAGAGCCTCCATTGCATCCGTGCTGTGGTCCTGCTGAGTGAAGCCGATTGACGGCCGGCTGTGTGCTTCGGCACCTGCGTTGGTCGTCATCACCAGAATGACGTTGCGGAAGTCTGCCTTACGACCGTTATTGTCGGTCAAAGTGCCGTTATCCATCACTTGAAGCAGCAGGTTGAACACCTCAGGGTGCGCCTTCTCGATCTCATCCAGCAGCAGTACGCAATGCGGTGACTTGGTGATCGCTTCTGTCAGCAGCCCTCCCTGATCGAAGCCCACGTAGCCCGGAGGCGCACCGATCAGGCGTGAGACGGTGTGCCGTTCCATATACTCTGACATGTCAAAGCGCACCAGCTCGATACCCAGAATGCGCGCCAACTGCTGGGTAACCTCAGTCTTGCCGACACCGGTTGGGCCGGCAAACAGGAAACTGCCCACTGGCTTGTTCGGCTCCTTGAGGCCTGCACGAGACAGTTTAATGGCCGAAGCCAAAGAGCTGATCGCTTCATCCTGCCCCAGTACCACCATCTTGAGATTGCCTTCCAGCTTACGCAACTGATCCTTATCGGATGTGGACACGCTTTTCGGCGGGATACGTGCGATCTTGGCGACCACCGACTCGACTTCAGCCACGTCGATGACCTTTTTGCGCTGTTCAACGGGCATGAGCCGCTGATAGGCCCCCGCTTCATCGATTACATCAATGGCCTTGTCCGGCATATGCTTGTCGTTGATGTAGCGATCCGCCAGCTCAGAGGCTGCGCGCAGGGCCGCATCGGTGTACTCCAGGTCGTGATGCTCCTCGAAGCGAGACCGCAGGCCGCGCAGAATGTGGTAGGTATCATCCACGTTCGGCTCAAGCACATCAATTTTCTGGAACCGGCGCGCGAGCGCACGGTCTTTCTCAAAGATGCCACGGAATTCCTGAAAAGTGGTCGACCCGATGCATCGGATCTCACCGGAACTGAGCAGCGGCTTGAGCAGGTTGGAAGCGTCCATGGAGCCGCCGGAAGCGGCACCTGCCCCGATAATGGTATGGATTTCATCAATAAACAGGATAGAACGCGGCTGTTGTTTGATCTCGTTCAGCAAAGACTTCAGCCTTTTTTCGAAATCACCGCGGTACTTGGTGCCCGCCAGCAAAGCACCCAGATCAAGGGCATAGACAATGCTGTCGGAGATAATATCCGGCACCTTGTCTTCAATGATCAGTTTTGCCAGTCCCTCGGCAATCGCTGTTTTGCCGACACCAGCCTCCCCCACCAGCAGAGGGTTGTTCTTGCGACGACGTGACAAAATCTGTACCACCCGCTCGACTTCGGAGTCACGCCCTACCAGCGGATCGATCCGACCCAGTGCAGCCTGCTGATTCAGATTGACGGCATACTGAGACAGGGCGCTTTTGCTGCTTTCACCACTCTCTTCACCATCAGCACCCAGCCCGGGTTCGTCAGACTCCTGTTCGTTGATGCGGGATATACCGTGCGAGATGTAGTTGACCACATCCATGCGTTCAATGCCCTGCTGCTGCAGAACAAACACAGCGTGACTTTCCTGCTCGCTGTAGATGGCCACCAACACATTGGCGCCATTGACCTCAGACTTGCCGGAGGACTGCACATGGAAAACTGCACGCTGCAATACGCGCTGAAAGCCAAGTGTCGGCTGGGTTTCCATGTTGGGAATGTTATCTGGCAGCAGTGGTGTGGTTTCATCGATAAACACCGACAACTGCTGGCGCAAACGGCTCAAATCGGCGCCGCAGGCATTGAGCACCGCAACCGCCTGACGGTTGTCGAGCAACGCCAACAGCAAGTGTTCAACCGTCATGAATTCATGTCGCTTATCCCGGGCTGACCGGAATGCAACGCTCAGGGTGTCTTCAAGCTCTCGATTCAGCATGGCATTCGCCTCCCGTCAGACCGATTCCACTTCACACAGCAGAGGGTGCTTGTTCTCTCTGGCATATTGATTCACTTGTGTGGCTTTAGTTTCAGCCACATCGCGGGTATACACTCCGCATACGCCTTTACCCTGAGTATGGACCGCCAACATCACTTGTGTAGCCTTCTCTTGGTCCATATTGAAAAAAATCATTAATACCTCGATGACAAAATCCATCGGTGTGTAGTCATCGTTCATCAGCACCACCCTGTACATGGGAGGGCGCTTGAGTTGCGGTTTGGTTTCCGCTGTTGCCAGACCACCATCATCATCGTGGTGTTCTTCATCAGCATTATGGTTTGAACTCATGAGCCTGAACTCGCGTTCGTTCACAAACAACGTCGATACCTTCGATATTAGTCTAAAACAACCGGGAAAAAACCCGGCAATGTCTAGTGTCATTAACTGCAAATGCTATACTCGCGCTTACAAGGAGAGGTTAAAGGCAGCCGACGGATAAGTCCATGGTGCTGCCCTTGCCTGTAGTCCCTGGCGTAGAAATGCATACACATAAGGAGTTCCTGCAACGCCGCATCCCTGTTTTGATCGGTATTGCAGGTAATGACCAAGGAGCTGTGCTCCGAATGTCACGGGGGAGTATTTTATGCAAACAGGGACAGTCAAGTGGTTCAACAACGCCAAAGGCTACGGTTTTATTCTGTCCGAGGCCTGCGAAGAAGAGTTGTTCGCGCACTTTTCTGCCATCGCGATGGATGGCTACAAAAGTCTCAAGGCGGGCCAGGCGGTCCAGTTCGAAATACAGCAGGGCCCAAAGGGGCTGCACGCTGTGAATATTCAACCTGCGGAGTAGCCAACCGGTCGCTGCATGTCGAGAATCCTTCTGTTCAACAAGCCTTTTCGTGTACTGACCCAGTTCACGGACTCTGAAGGACGCTCGACACTGGCGGATTTCATCAAGGTTCCTGGTGTCTACGCAGCCGGTCGCCTTGATTTTGACTCCGAAGGACTGCTGATTCTAATGGATGATGGTCGGTTGCAGCAGCAACTGGCCAACCCTGCATTCAAGCTGCCCAAAACCTATTGTGTTCAGGTTGACGGCGAAATAAGTGAAGCGGCACTTAATCGGCTGCGCCAGGGCGTTCAACTCAAGGATGGCCCGACTCGCCCGGCACGGGCTCGTCGAATCAACCCGCCCCGCTGGCTTTGGCCACGCAACCCACCTGTCAGGTTTCGCAAGGAACAGCCTACCAGCTGGATCGAACTGATCATTACCGAAGGTCGCAACCGACAGGTCCGCCGCATGACTGCAGAGGTCGGCTTCCCGACCCTGCGTCTGATCCGTTGGTCGATCGGTAATTGGACACTGGAGTCGCTGGCGCCAGGGCAGTGGCGCGAGGAGCAGGTGAACCTGCCCGCGCCACCTGCACGACCCGCTGCCGCACGGCGCAACAGTCGCCGTCCATCTGCAAAACGCCCGCGCAGCCGAGCCTGAATCCTCACCGGACAAATACGCTGCCAAACTGCTATTATTGCGCCCGAATCCAAACCTTGTCGGGAGTTTCAATGCGCTGGACACCCCACGCAGCCGTTGCCTGCATCGTTGAACAGGAAGGCCGTTTTTTGCTTGTCGAAGAGATGGCAGGTGGTAAAGTCGTTATCAATCAACCTGCGGGCCATCTGGAGCGCGGCGAGTCCTTTGTTGGAGCTGCTCGGCGCGAAACCCTTGAAGAAACCGGTTGGCAGGTCGAGCCCGAGGCTTTGCTGGGCATGTATACTTACTTCGCCCCGTCCAATGGCGTGACCTATCACCGTTTCTGTTTTATCGCGCGCGCCGTTGCCGAGCTGCCTGACGCCAGTCTTGATGAAGGCATTATCCGCCCGCTCTGGCTGACACGAGACGAAATGGAGCAACACCGCGCCCAATTGCGCAGTGAATTGGTGACCCGCTGCGTTGATGATTATCTTGCAGGCACCCGTTACCCTCTGGACTTTATTCAGGAAACTGTCTGAACCATGAATTCTGCCAACGCCCAGACCAAAGTGATCGTCGGCATGTCCGGCGGTGTTGACTCTTCCGTATCGGCTCTGCTGTTGCTGCAACAGGGCTATCAGGTCGAAGGCCTGTTCATGAAAAACTGGGAAGAGGATGACGGAACCGAATACTGCACGGCCAAGGAAGATATGGCCGATGCCCAGGCCGTGTGTGACAAGCTGGGCATCCCGCTGCACAGCGCCAACTTTGCGGCCGAGTACTGGGACAATGTATTCGAGCACTTTCTGGAAGAATACAAGGCTGGGCGCACCCCCAACCCGGATATCCTTTGCAACCGCGAGATCAAGTTCAAGGCGTTTCTTGAGTATGCTCAGCTGCTGGGTGCTGATCTGATCGCCACAGGTCACTATGTTCGACGTGGTGAGCGTGACGGCCATACGGTACTGCTCAAGGGACTGGACCCGAACAAGGACCAGAGTTATTTCCTGCATCAGGTCGGCGAAGATGAGCTTAAGCTTACACTTTTCCCGGTTGGCGAGCTGGAAAAGCCCGAAGTGCGTCGACTGGCGGAAGAGCACGAGCTGATCACCCATGACAAGAAAGACAGTACCGGTATCTGCTTTATCGGTGAGCGTCGCTTCAGCGACTTCCTGAAACAGTATCTACCGGCACAGGCTGGCAAAATCGAAACACCTGACGGTGACGTGATCGGCGAGCATCAGGGGCTGATGTATTACACCATCGGTCAGCGTCAGGGGCTCGGCATCGGGGGGCTAAAAGATTATCCTGAAGAGCCTTGGTTTGCGGCTGCGAAAGATCTGGATCGAAACGTGTTGATCGCGGTTCAGGGACAACATCCCCTGCTCTATTCCGACTGGCTGCATGCAGGTGATATTTTCTGGATCAGCGGCGAAGTACCCGAGCTGCCGCTGCGTTGCAAGGCCAAGGTGCGTTACCGTCAGGCTGATCAGGACTGTACCGTGGAAGCCGCTGCCGAAGGCGGTTTCAGAGTGGTGTTTGACCAGCCGCAGCGTGCCGTAACCCCGGGCCAGTCTGTTGTACTCTATATTGATGACCTTTGTCTTGGTGGTGGTGTCATCGAAACCACCTCGCGCCATTCGATCGCCGGTTCGGCCAAGGAGCACTGATGTCGCGTCAACATGATGAACAAACCATCGCACTTGCCGGGATGTTTCAAGCCGCCAGCCTGGTGGACCAGATCGCCCGTCGCGGCATGGTGCCGCAGAACAACCTTGAAACCAGCATCGCCAGCCTGTTCGTGACCGATCCGCGCCAGACGGAAGATGTCTATGGCGGTGTCAGCAACATCCCCTACTCGCTCAACCTTGGCCTGCGTCACCTGCAGGACATGGTGGACAAGAACGAGAGCGCCCAGAACAAGCAGATTGTGCAATATGTACTGGGCATGATCATGTTGGAGCGTCAGCTCGACAAACACCCAGACGTGATGCAGAAGGTCGGTGAAGGTATCGATGAGGTGGCACGCAAGGCGCGCTATTTCAGTGAGCAGGATGACAACGCCGAGCTGGACCCCTCTGCCTATACCCACAGCAACGTAATCGCGGCGCTGGATGGCCTGTATCAGACCACCGTGAGCACCTTTAGCTTCCGCATTCAGGTGGGAGGTGACCCCCGTCATCTTCAGAACAGCGAAAACGCCGCCCGTATTCGCGCTCTGTTGCTGGCCGGTATCCGTTCTGCCCTGCTCTGGCGGCAGGTTGGTGGCAAACGCTGGCATATGCTGTTCTTCCGCTCGCGCCTGAAACCTTCGCTAAGACGCATCCTCAAGTCATCCTGATCCAGGCCGCACTGGCGTACCCAGCTGCGGTCATTTCCCGTATAATTCGCGCTTTATCGACGCAAGCCAAAAGTGAGACTGTGTAACATGGAGCTTTCTGCCCTTACCGCCGTATCCCCGGTTGATGGCCGCTACGGCAGCAAAACTGCCGACCTGCGTGCTGTATTCAGTGAATTCGGTCTGATCCGTTTCCGCGTCCAGGTCGAGATCCGCTGGCTGCAGCAGTTGGCCGCCCACCCGCAGATTGTGGAGGTTCCGGCGCTGAGTGAAGCCGCCAACGCGCAGCTGAACCGCATCGTGGACGAATTCGGTATCGAGCATGCCGAGCGCATCAAGGAAATTGAACGCACCACCAACCACGATGTTAAAGCGGTCGAGTACTTCATCAAGGAGCAGATCGCCGACAACGCCGAGCTGGCCGCGATCAGCGAGTTTGTTCACTTCGCTTGCACCTCGGAAGACATCAACAACCTGTCGCACGCACTGATGCTGCGCCATGGCGTTGAAGTCACCCGCAATCAGATGCAGCAGGTAACCGATGCCATCGCGGCGCTGGGGCGCGAACACGCTGACCAGCCGATGCTCTGCCGCACCCACGGCCAGACCGCCTCCCCCAGCACCATGGGCAAGGAGATGGCTAACGTTGCCTACCGCCTGCAGCGTCAGCTGAAGCAGATCGACAATATCGAATACCTGGGCAAGATCAACGGTGCCGTAGGCAACTACAACGCCCACCTGTCTGCCTATGCCGATATCGATTGGGAAGCCAATGCCAAGTCCTTTGTCGAAAGCCTGGGGCTGAGCTGGAACCCGTACACCACTCAGATCGAGCCGCATGACTACATCGCCGAGCTGTTTGATGCCGTGTGCCGTTTCAACACCATCCTGATCGATTTTGACCGTGATGTGTGGGGCTACATCTCGCTTGGTTTCTTCAAGCAGAAGACAGTCGCCGGTGAAGTAGGCTCTTCCACCATGCCGCACAAGGTTAACCCGATCGACTTCGAAAACTCCGAAGGCAACTTGGGTATCGCCAATGCGATCATGCAGCACCTGGCCAGCAAACTGCCGATCTCCCGCTGGCAGCGTGACCTGACTGACTCCACCGTACTGCGCAACCTGGGTGTGGGTTTTGGCCACAGTCTGATCGCCTACCAGGCCAGCCTTAAGGGGATCAGCAAGTTGGAAATCAACGCTGCTCGCCTGGCTGAAGACCTGAACAACGCCTGGGAAGTGCTGGCCGAGCCGATTCAGACCGTGATGCGCCGCTACGGCATCGAGAAGCCCTATGAGAAACTGAAGGACCTGACCCGTGGCAAGACCATGAACCAGGCCACCATTCAGGACTTCATCGACACGCTGGATATGCCCCAGAGTGCGAAGGATGAACTCAAGGCGCTGACGCCATCACTCTACACTGGCAACGCCGCGGCTCAGGCCAAGCGCATCTAAGTTGTTTCACGGGGCCTTCTGGCCCCGTTTTTGATTCCATCACAGTCCAGTCTTTTACAGGTGCAGGTATGGAAACACTGCTCGCTACCGATAATCACCCCATCCGATATGTCAGCCTGGGCAAGGGCCAGCCAATTGTGTTTCTGCATGGCTGGACCTCCGGCGCTCGCGAATGGCTCCCTTTCGCCTCCGAGCTGGCCGAATCCCATCAAGTGTTTTGCTGGGATGCCCGTGGACACGGCACCCATGAACCTCCACCGTGCGATCAGATGGCGATCAGCCAGATGGCGGCCGATCTTGACCGTCTGCTAACCGAACATGATCTGCGCGATGTGGTACTGGTGGGCCACTCCATGGGTGCTCTTATCAGCTGGGAGTACATTCGCAGCTATGGACTTGGACGCCTCGGTGGCCTGTGCATAGTAGACCAGTCCCCCAAACTGGTTACCGATATCGACTGGCCTCTGGGTATCTACGGCGACTTTGATTACGACCGCAACCAGCGCTTCCTGCAACGACTGGAGCAGGACTTCGCGGAAGGAGTGCTGGAATTGGCAGCACACGGCCTTAACCGACGCAGCCGCGAGAACTATGAAGCCAACTCGCGAGGGTTTCAGCAGATGCGCGACTATCTGCGCGGACTGAACGCACCGGCACTGACTCGGTGCTGGGATTCACTGACACAGCAGGATTACCGCGACCTGCTGCCACAGATCGACCTGCCGACTCTTCTGATCTACGGTGACAGCAGTCAGTTCTACAGCTCAGAAGTGTCGCAATGGGTTGAGGCTCAGCTGCCGTTCCCCGAACTGCATATCTACCCCAAGGCGGATCACTCACCACATCTGTGGCATAAAGAGCGCTTTGTGCATGACCTTAAACACTGGTGTCGACGACTGTGAGTCTGATACGCCCTCTGTTACTTTGTCTCACCCGCCTTGCCCCCTATAATGCGGCTCAATTCTGTTTGTGAGGCACCGCATGCTCGACAATATCCGTATCATCATGGTTAACACCTTTCACCCCGGCAACATCGGTGCTGCGGCCCGTGCTTTGAAAAACATGGGCCTGAGCCAACTCTGGCTGGTTGACCCCATCGAGTTTCCGCATGCAGAGGCTGAATCTCGTGCAGCCGGTGCCAAGGATCTGCTCGATAATGCCGTGGTCGTCAAGACCGTCGAAGAGGCCATTGCCGATTGTCAGCTGGTGATCGGCACGAGTGCCCGCCAGCGCAGCTTCGATCAGCCTTTGATGGACGCCGAAGCAGCCGCAGCCATGATGGTGGATGAGGCCCGCAGCGGCCAGATCGCCATTCTCTTTGGCCGCGAAACCATGGGGCTGACCAATGAGGAGATGCTGCTGTGTAACCGCCATCTTTACATTGATGCCAATGAAGACTATCCGGTACTCAACATCGCCCAGGCGATACAGCTGGTCACCTACGAGCTGCGCCGAGCCTCTCGTGGTGCAAAAGCCGTAGCCGAGCCTGCACCCTATCCACGCCAGGGTGAGATCACCCTGTTTTATGAACATCTTGAAAAGGTGCTGCGTCGCACCGGCTTCATCATCCCCCAGCATGAGGGGCGAGTGATGGACAAACTGCGCCGTTACTTCAATCGCACCCGCCCCGAAAAGGCCGAGTTGGGCATGTTGCGCGGCATTCTGACTTCGGTTGAAGAGGTGCTGGAGCGCGAGAAGCACTGAACCAAAGTCGACTTCGGTGCCAATGCACCACTCTGTCAGACTGAGGTCTGCAATCAACAAGGAGAGATCAATGAGCCATTCACACAGCCTGCTTGAGCTGGCTGCTCAGGCCGAAGCCCTGCGCAACGGCCTGCAACAGACCGCTCGCGACTACGAACAGTTCGAGTTTAACGTTGACGGTGTGCACAGCTGCATGGCGCGTATTCAGAAGTGTATTCGTATGGTCGGTAACGACCGTCAGGCCGCACTGGCCAATCGCGACAAGCGCAAGGTGATGGCTGAGCTTGAAGATGCGGTCACTGAAATGGCGGAGCTGCTTAATCTTGATCACTGAACTGAATTGGGGCGAGCTAAGCCCTGAAATCTTTCTGCGTGACTACTGGCAGAAAAAGCCCCTTTTGATTCGTAACGCCTTCCCCGGCTTCCAACCGGCAATCGATGCAGATGAGTTGGCCGGCCTGGCATGTGAAGATGATATCGAGTCACGCCTGATCATCAATGATCCAGCCAGCGGGCACTGGGCACTTGAGCACGGCCCTTTTGCACCCGAACGCTTTGCTGAGCTGGGTGACGCCCCCTGGACTCTGCTGGTACAGGCCGTGGATCACTGGGTGCCGGATGTTGCCCCGCTGCTGGAGGCTTTCAACTTCATTCCTCAGTGGCGCCGCGATGATCTGATGATCAGTTACGCCAGTGATGGCGGTGGTGTGGGACCGCATTATGACAACTATGATGTGTTCCTGCTGCAGGCAGAGGGCGTGCGCCGCTGGGAAGTGGGTGGCCTGTTTGGTGAAGACTCCCCTCGACGTGAAGATACTCCGGTCATGATCTTGCCTGAATGGCATGCCGAGCAGAGCTGGGAACTGAATCCGGGGGATATGCTCTACTTGCCGCCCCGTGTGGGTCACAACGGGGTGGGTGTGGGTGATGGCTGCATGACCTGGTCGATCGGGTTTCGCGCCCCTTCCCATGCAGAGATCTTGCGTGGCCTGACCAACACGCTATGCGATTCACTCAGTACCGACTTGCGCTACACCGATGCTGACCTGGCATTGACTGCCAAACCGGGTGAAATTGATGCAGCCGCAATTGCGCGCCTAAGCTCAATCCTGCAGCAATACCTTGGCGACCCTGACCGACTTGCACACTGGTTTGGTACCTTCATGACTGAGCCAAAGTACCCGGAGCTGACCGGAAGTGATGAAACCCTGACAGCAGCCGAGTTGGCTGAAGCACTTGAGGAGGGTGCGGAACTGGTGCGTGCAGAAGGGGCACGACTGGCTTGGCATCAGAACAGCGATTCCAGCCTGACCTTGTTTGCGGATGGGCAGCCTTTTCCTGTTTTCGCAGTTGCAGCAAAAAACCTAGCGCAGCAATTGTGTCTTCATCACAGGTTTAGACCTTTGTTTGATGACGAGACAGCACCGCTGCTGCTGGCATTACTCAACCAAGGTAGCCTGTATCTCGAATAAGCGGCATCAAACTCTCATTTCAACTCTAAAGGCCATTCTTTCACGAGTGGCCTTTTTATTTCAGATCGACTTTGGTCGTAAGGAAATCCACCATAAGTCACTGATATAGCAAATTTTTACTGAGAATGTAGTGAGAATTTTTTAGATTTTTTAGATATAAGACAGATAACCAAAATAACTTAAAACCCGTGTAAAACACGTTTTTATTGACTAATACCAAAGTGGCTAATCCTTAAGTTTTAGGCACTCAAACCACGGTAATTACTGGGGTTTTAGAGTTTCAGACTCGTTTTCCTATTGTAGTTTAATTACAGCCGAAAAAAGGTTTCGAATGTAGTGAGACTACATTTTTGTTGCTGTGCACAAAATCATTTTGACACCCTCACAGCATGCGCCCATTATTCGCTTCAACAAGGCACTGCCACTCCAGCGGAATGACAGCGCCGCAAGATCTGGAACGGGGTCACCCGATCCAACATTACCTAAACACAAACACTGTGAAGGAATGACCATGTCAGCTTACAAAAACGAGATCGATGCCATCGCTACCGTCCGCGCTGCCGCCGGCAACACCTGGGAAGCGATCAACCCTGAATACGCGGCTCGCATGCGCATTCAGAACCGTTTCAAGACCGGTCTGGATATCGCACGCTACACTGCCAAGATCATGCGTCAGGATATGGCCGAGTACGATGCCGACAGCTCTCAGTACACTCAGTCTCTGGGTTGCTGGCATGGTTTCATCGGTCAGCAGAAGCTGATCGCAATCAAGAAGCACTTCGGTAACACCAACAAGCGCTACCTGTACCTGTCCGGCTGGATGATTGCCGCGCTGCGTTCCGAGTTTGGCCCGCTGCCCGACCAGTCCATGCACGAGAAAACCTCTGTACCGGCGCTGATCGAAGAGCTCTACACCTTCCTGCGCCAGGCTGATGCCCGTGAAATGGGCGGACTGTTCCGCCAGCTGGACGACGCTCGCGAAGCCGGTGATGCAGCGAAAGAAGCTGACATCCAGGCTCAAATCGACAACTTCCAGACCCACGTTGTGCCGATCATCGCCGACATTGACGCCGGTTTCGGTAACGAAGAAGCCACTTACCTGCTGGCCAAGAAAATGATCGAAGCCGGTGCCTGTGCGATCCAGATCGAAAACCAGGTATCTGACGAGAAGCAGTGTGGTCACCAGGATGGCAAGGTAACCGTTCCGCACGCCGACTTCCTGGCCAAGATCCGCGCCGTACGCTACGCATTCCTGGAGCTGGGTGTTGAAGACGGTGTCATCGTTGCCCGCACCGACTCTCTGGGTGCCGGCCTGACCAAGCAGATCGCTGTAACCAACGAACCGGGCGACCTGGGCGACAAGTACAACAGCTTCCTGGATGGTGATTACATCGACAGCGCAGCTGACATCGACAACGGTGACGTGGTTGTGAAAGCCAACGGCAAGCTGCTGAAGCCGAAGCGCCTGGCCTCTGGCCTGTTCCAGTTCAAGAAAGGCTCCGGTGAAGACCGCGTGGTTCTGGACTGCATCACCTCGCTGCAGAACGGTGCCGACCTGCTGTGGATCGAGACCGAGAAGCCGCACGTAGGCCAGATCGCTGCGATGGTTAACCGCATCCGTGAAGAAGTACCCAATGCCAAGCTGGTGTACAACAACAGCCCGTCCTTCAACTGGACGCTGAACTTCCGCCAGCAGGTGTTCGATGCGATGGCTGAAGCCGGTCAGGATGTATCCCAGTACGACCGTGCCAACCTGATGAGCGTTGAATACGACGAAACCGAACTGGCCGCCGTTGCTGACGAGAAGATCCGCACCTTCCAGGCTGATGCAGCCCGCGAAGCAGGCATCTTCCACCACCTGATCACTCTGCCGACTTACCACACCGCGGCCCTGTCTACCGACAACCTGGCCAAAGAGTACTTCGGTGACGCTGGCATGCTGGGCTACGTGGCTGGCGTACAGCGCAAGGAGATCCGTCAGGGTATCGCCTGCGTTAAGCACCAGAACATGGCAGGCTCCGACATGGGCGACGATCACAAAGAGTACTTCTCTGGTGACGCTGCACTGAAAGCCTCTGGTAAAGACAACACCATGAACCAGTTCTGATCTGGTCTCATAGCCCCTTGCAGATCAAGGGGCTATGAATAAATAATATTTCGTGTCCCTATTGTGTCCCGAAATATTACAGAACCGCGCCATTCTTCCCCGAGATGGCGCGGTTTTTTTGCCTCTCCTCTCTTGGAGATGAGCAACCGCTTTGGACACAAACTCCCGACCAACCTGAATCACAACCGAAAAGTGTTCATCGGTCATGCCATTCAGAATCCACTCAGAAGCATATCCGTTTGCTGCGAGCCCACCTGTGAGGTTGAACTGGCTATAGTTTCCCGGACACACAGACGCAGGTAATATCACCTGCCTATCAAGGTGTGTGTCATGAGTCAGAAAAAGAGCAATTCCTATACAGCTGAATTTAAAGAAGCCGCGGTCAAACTGGCGGTGGAGTCTGATCAACCGGTCGCTCAAACCGCTCGGGAGCTGGGTGTAAACGTCAACACGCTGCATACCTGAATCAGCAAATTCCACGGCAAGCAGGCGAGTGATTCAAACGGTGTGGTCGACGACAAGCACCTTTATGAAGAGCTGAAGCAGCTTCGGCGTGAGAACGCCCGACTGAAAGAGGAGCGCGCGTTGCTAAAAAAGGCGGCTGCCTTCTTCGCCAAAGAATCGAGCTGAGGTACGGCTTTATCGAGGCGCATCGGGACAGGTTTAGTACTGCCCTGATGTGCCGGGTATTTGAAGTCTCCCGTAGTGGCTATTACGAGTGGCGCACGAGACCGCCCAGCCAGCGTGCCCAGGAAGATCAGGCGTTGAAGGCCAGTATTCGCAAGCATCATGAAAAAAGTCGCGCAACCTACGGAGCACGGCGTATTCAGAAGAAGCTGGCTGAGGACGGCGATACCATCAGTCGACGTCGAGTGGGTCGATTAATGGATGAAGAGGGCCTCGAATGCAAAATGCGGCGCAAGTTCAAGGCGACCACCAACTCGAAGCACGATAAACCGGTAGCCCCGAACCTGTTAGACCGGAATTTCATGGCATCAGAGCCTGATCAGGCCTATGTTGGTGACATTACCTATATCCCGACACGGGAGGGTTGGCTGTACTTGGCTGTTTTCATTGATCTTTGTTCACGCGCAGTCGTCGGGTGGTTGATGGATAGCCGGATGCCGGCAGCGCTGGTGAACAATGCACTGACGATGGCAATCTTTAAGCGCCGACCTGAAGCTGGCCTGCTGGTTCACAGCGACCGCGGCAGCCAGTATGCCTCGGATAGTTTCCAGGGCTTGCTCAAGCAGCATAAGTTCAGGTGCAGCATGAGTCGCAAGGGGAATTGTTGGGACAATGCCCCGTCAGAAAGCTTCTTTCATACGCTGAAGACCGAGCTGGTGTATCACGAGGACTTCAAGACGCGAGAGGAAGCGAAGCAGGCCATCTTCGAGTACATCGAGGTGTTTTATAACCGGGAGCGACTGCACTCCAGCAACGACTATATGAGTCCGGCGGACTATGAGTCGATGCTACGAGCAGCTGCTTTAAAAAGTGTCCGGGAAAGTGTTGCCAGATCATAAACGCTTCAAGGAGCAGATGGAGTCGCTGATGCGCAGCGGTCTCATTGAATACACTGAAGTACCAATTGAGTACACGGTGAAACCGCGCAGTCATAAATACATTGCGCGAGACCAGCTCACCAAGCTTCACAATGCCGTCTTGCTGCATGCTTTCTTTCCGATGCCTAAAGTCATCAAAGGTATTTTCACCGCCCCTAGTGCACGTCTGGAGCATGCAAAGATCGCGTCACTATTACTTACTGATCGGAACTCGGTCGCTGGCATCGGGCTGTTGAGGCAGGAGGTACTGCGTTTCCTGGACGTCTTGGCATCAGATGCCGACTTATCAATCGATACACTGCCGAACCCTTTTCAAGAGCTTCCCCAGCTTTCATTCAATGGTGTGAGTAATGTTATGCAAGCGTTGCTGCTTCAGAGTGCAAGCCTGTCAAACGCCGACAGCATGATTGCCCACTACCTGAGCGATGACCTTGAAAAAGCCTATGCTTTCGCGGTTGATGTCGAATCAAACAACGAAATCGTCAACATCTATAAGCAGCGGATCCTCCAGGCATACACCGCCGCTTCAGAGTTCGACCAATTATTGGATCAGATAATCGATCATTAATGCTTTTTAGTGCATTGCACTTAGCCAGACTGGCTCTATACACACAAGGAGCCTGTTATGGATACCGTTCAGACACTTTTATTCTCTACCCGCTACCCTATTCCTGCCTGCCATCAACAACGTGCGTGCGCCATAGAACGAGCCATCGCACACGGCACCTCCTTCACCCAGCTTGGGGGCCAACGTATTGCAGCCTGCCCAGAGCTCATTCGATTTCGTTTGGGCCGACAGTGGCGCCTTATCTTCCGTGATACCCAGGGCCAACTCATTCCCCATCGTTTGATCTCGCGACAGGCCTTCGAGGTCGAACTTAAGCGAAGGCGCTAATCCAGCGCACCTATTAACTGTCTGGAGACAAACGTTATGAGCATTGTTGCTTACCAACCCAAAACGATAGATGCACTACACCCTCTGGTCGCGGCGACTGATTTTGAGCGCCTGAAATATAAAAACACTGCTAGTCATGAGGCTGAGATGACCCCGGAGGAATGGGATCTTGCGCAACGGGAGTATCAGCGTTTCCTCACATTGAAACTGCTGTATCCCCAGGAGGTCTTAGTCCCAACGAAGCAAGTGGACACTATTTGGCATGCCCATATCCTGGATACACGCGCCTACCGTATGGACTGCGAACGTCTTTTTGGACGCTTCATTGACCACTATCCGTACTTCGGGATTTACGGTGACGATGATTACCAAGCGCTGCAATCTGCATTTGCCAAAACCTGTGAACTCTACACTCGCCATTTTGGTGAATTACCTGACGAAATGGAGCATCAGGCGACCCGTTGTGCAGAACATTCGTGCCACGTACCCAGTACATGTGCATGCCGTGTTCCCGGCGCCTGCAAATAATCCAGGAGAGAAGATCATGTCCAAGAAGATTCGACCCCAGGATAACTCAGCGAATATCAACAACGCCAACAAAGGCAGCTCTGGCACGAATCGCCAATATGACCAGGGCCAAGGTAATCGCGGCAAGCAACTGAACCCGAATAAAAAGCCTTAAAGTCCTCAGCAACGCCGGCCCTTCGGGGTCGGTTTTGCACTCATGAATTCCTGTTTATCTTATAGCTATTTCTTCCAAGCCATTTACTTACTTTTTGGGACACCATATCAATCATGTTGGACTTACCCAAGTGTGTGGTAGACACTCATAGCCTAGGATTTGAGCATAGGCTTTCTACAGCCCCGATCAATCTTAAATACAGATCTTCCCAATCTGATACTGGGCAGACCTTAGTCTGCCCTTTTTTGTTTCATAAACATGACTCCCAACCCGGATATGTTCTGTTATTCTTGTGTCCTACCGTCACAATTTACAGCCAATAAAGATAATGACAGGGAGTGCTTCATGACTGACGCCATACCCACGCTACAGGATGCCCGGCTGGAGCTGGAGGATCGGGTTGCCGTACTCACGCTTGCACGCGATGACCTGCGCAACGCCCTGACCGGTACGGCCCTGATCGATGACATTGTCACCACCGTTGAATGGGCCAATCGCGCCCCTACAGTTTCTGTACTGGTGATTACCGGTGATGGCAGCGCGTTCTGTGCCGGTGGCAATATCAAGGAGATGCAGTACCGTGATGGTGACCACCGCCAGGGTCCCTTCGGAGGTGATGCACTCGAACTGGAACGCAAGTACCGTCAGGGTATCCAGCGCATTCCCCTGGCGCTGCATCGCGCCGAGATTCCCGTCATCGCGGCTGTTAATGGCCCAGCGATTGGTGCCGGCTGTGACCTTGCCTGCATGTGCGATATTCGGATCGGTTCCGAACGCGCCACTTTCGGTGAGACGTTCGTTAATCTTGGCATTATCCCTGGTGATGGTGGTGCCTGGTTTTTGCAGCGCTTGATCGGTTATCAGCGAGCGGCAGAAATCACTCTGACCGGACGCCTGGTTCACGCAGAGGAAGCGGTCGAGATCGGACTTATGCTGGAACAGGTGCCTCAGGATCAGCTGATGACGAGGGTCATGACGCTGGCTCGCCAGATGGCTGCCAAGCCGCCACAGGCATTGCGCATGAGCAAGCGCTTGATGAAACAGGCACAGCGGCACGAACTGCCGGACTTTCTGGAACTTTGTGCTGCCTGGCAGGGGATGCTGCACAACACCGATGATCATCAGGAAGCGGTGATGGCATTTGTTGAAAAACGTGAAGGCCTCTACAGAGGTCGATAAGATCTAGCGCTGCAGCAGGCGGTGAATGGTTGGCAGCATCTCTTCCACCGCCCGCTCCCCTTCCCTGATCGCTTCTTCTGCTCGGTAAAACTCCAGCAACCCAATATCGGCCAGCGGTGGCGACAGCAGGATATCGGGTGGATCCCCCGCCATGCGGCTACGTGTAATACGGTCCTGTATGATATTGATCGAGCCGGCAATGGCATCAAACATGCTCGGTGAATGATCCTCAGGCTCATCAGCTCCGGTCAGCCGGGTTGTATATTCGTCGACCAGCTCAGTTAATCGACCCATCACGCCATTGCGCGGCTTTTGTGTTTCGACCGGTTTAGGTTTATGCAGGTGGCGCCCGATGATATCGCCATTCAGATTGACCGCAATCACCACCTCAGCACCCATCGCTCGGCACAGAGATACCGGCACCGGATTCACCAGGCCGCCGTCTACCAGCCAGTGGTGATCATGACGAATGGCTGGAAACAGGCCCGGTAACGAGATTGAAGCCCAAACGGCCTGTAACAGTGAGCCCTCGGTAAACCATACCTCACGCCCTGTCTCCAGCTCGGTGGCTACCGCGCCATAGGCGCACTGAAGTGATTCAATATGGGTATCGTCATCAGAAATGTAGGTGTTCAGAAAGTGGTGGAAGCGTTCAGTATTGACGAAACCTTGACGAGAAAGATTCAGTTCGAAAAATCGAGCGGTCTCGAATCGGCTCAGTGAACGCACCCACTGTTCGAGGCGGTCGAGACTGCCACTTGCACAGGAAGCGCCAACCAGTGCACCAATTGAGGTGCCGCAAATGATTTCGGGCTTAATCCCTTCCCGGGCCAGTGCATTGATCACACCGATATGAGACCAGCCGCGTGCGGAACCACTCCCCAGTGCCAGGCCAATTTTCATGCGTGGATCTCCCTGTCATTTCGACATCAGTTAGACATGCTGACCCGCACAGTAACCTGAAGCCCAGGCCCATTGGAAGTTGTGTCCCCCCAGATGCCCGGTCACATCCAGACACTCACCGATGAAATACAGCCCCGGGGCCTTGTTGGCCGCGAATGTCTTTTGAGACACCTCAGCCGTATCAATGCCTCCAAGAGTGACCTCCGCGGTACGATAGCCCTCGGTACCTGAGGGTTTGACCTGCCATCGGTTGAAACGCTCGGCAATCTCGGCAATGCGTGCATTGCGGCACTGGCCAATCTCGTCGTGTATTTGCCAGAGATCGCACAACGTCTGTGCCAGGCGCTTGGTCATATGCTGTGCCATGAGGGTACGTACCTCGGCCTTTGGGCGCTCGTCACGTTGCTGCCTGAGCCAGTGTTCAAGGCCAGCCCCCGGCACAAGATCGATTTCAACTGCATCGCCGCCACGCCAATAGGATGATATCTGCAGAATGGCTGGACCGCTCAGGCCGCGGTGGGTAAACAGCAGGTTGTCATTGAATGAAACGCCGTTGCAACTGACTCTGACCGGCTGAGATACCCCTGCCAGTGGCTTCAGGTGCTCCAGCAGATCAGGCTGGAGTGTAAAGGGTACCAGTGCCGCCTGACGCGGTGTGACGTTGAGTCCGAATTGCTCGGCGATCTGGTAGGCAAATCCGGTGGCACCACCGTTGGGAATCGACAGACCACCGGTGGCAACCACCACCGATTCGGCAACAAATTGTCCACGGGATGTGCGCAACGCATAGCCACTGGTGGTGGGCTTGACTTCAAAGGCCTGGGTTTCGGTCATAATCTCAACCCCTGCCCATTCACACTCGGTCAGCAGCAGCTGAAGAATTTCCTTGCTGGATTCGTTACAGAACAGCTGACCGGGTGTTTTTTCGTGGTATTCGATGCCATGGCGGTCAACCAGCTCAACAAAATCAGCAGCCCCAAAACGACTCAGCGCCGATTTACAGAAATGCGGATTGTCACTCAGGAAGTTGGCTGCCGTGTTGTGTAAATGGGTAAAGTTGCAGCGCCCACCACCTGACATGAGAATCTTACGACCGATCTTTTTGGTGTGTTCGAGCAGCAGTACCCGACGGCCGCGGTAGGCCGCAATAGCCGCACACATGAGGCCCGAAGCACCGCCGCCGATTATGATGACATCCCGCTCAGACACGCCTTAATCGTCCTGTTCAGCATCGGGCTGGACGGCTTTGTCCTGGGGCTTTTCTTTGGCAGCATTGAGCTTGCGAATCTTGGCCGCCAGCGGCCCTCCATGACGGGTTCCCTTGCGCCCGGCGGCCTTGTCACGTTCCAGCGCGTTCTGACTGCCCTGCGCCTTCTCATACACGGACTTCTGTTTCTTGCGCTGTTCAAGTGCGCGCTTGCGCCGCGCTTCCTTGCTGGTCGGATCCGCAAGGCGCTCCTGTTTCTTGGGCTTACGCTCCAGTACGGTCATGAAGGCGCCGATCTTGCGTTGTTTTTTACCGCGACTCATCAGTTACTCTCCCCGGCTTCAGCGGCTGCCAGTGCAGCGGCTTCGGCGGCAGCCTGTTCGGCCTCAATTCGTTTACGTTCCCACTCTTCGACGGTTTCGAAGGTTATGGGGCCCAGCTTGCCTGCACGCAGCTCAGTGAGCAGGATTTCAGACGCCTTGTGGCGGTCGACAACACCACCTGGACGAAGGCAGCCTCGCTTGCGACCGATCTCATCCAATAGTGCTTCGCGCCCTTCGGGCAGGGTTTTGAGTTTATAGCGTTCCACCAATCGCTGCGGATAATCCTGCAGCATGAAGCCTGCGGCATAGGCCGCCACCAGTTCATGTTCTATGGCGGTATCCTTGATCGCACCGCTGGCGGCAAGGCGGTAACCGGAGTCTTCATCCTCGATTTTCGGCCACAGAATGCCCGGTGTATCCGACAACGCCATGCCGTTGTGCACACTGTAACGCTTCTGAGCCTTCGTGACGGCCGGCTCGTTGCCGACTTTGGCAATCTTGCGCCCAAGCAGTGCATTAATCAGAGTCGACTTGCCCACATTCGGGATGCCCATGATCATGGCACGTACGGGACGATCCTGACGGGTGCGTGCCGGCACCATCTGCTTGCACAGTTCCGGAATTCGCTTGATCAAAGCCTTCTGCTGCATATCCAGTGCAACTGCCGTGATCGCTTCGCGCGCATTGAAGTGATCGAGCCACTCCTGAGTCCGCACGGGATCGGCAAGGTCCTGCTTGTTCAGCAGCTTCAAGACCGGCTTGTTGCGCCGCAGCTGATCAAC
Source organism: Marinobacterium iners (assembly GCF_017310015.1). Classification (NCBI taxonomy): domain Bacteria; kingdom Pseudomonadati; phylum Pseudomonadota; class Gammaproteobacteria; order Oceanospirillales; family Oceanospirillaceae; genus Marinobacterium; species Marinobacterium iners. The sequence goes on along the minus strand of NZ_CP022297.1, from coordinate 1,895,247 downwards.
CAGCGGGTTTTCACTCGACATGGGCAGGCGGGCGTCCAGGACCTCGATCACCACATCGATCTCATCCATTACCTGCGCAATTTCCTTGCGCGCCTTGTGCATGTGTCCGGGAAACCAGTTGATACGTGACATTAACAATCCAGTGCTTGCAAATCAGGGGGCAGCATTATACCTGCAGGCCGTACTCAACCATACCTGCAGGTGCTTGCAACATGATAAAATTATACACTTCCAGCCTGAAAACGCCGATTCGGGGACATGAATGGACAGTAATACTGAACGGGGACAGCCTCTGCTGGCCCGACAGCCGATCTTCGATCACCAGCAGCGTGTTATCGCCTATGATCTGTTGTACAAGGAAGACGAACACCTGAACGCGATGTTGCAGACGGACCCTGAAGCTGAATCCAGCTCAGAGGTGATTCTGCATGCCTATACCAGTATTTCGGATCAGGGCGAAGTAAAGCGCGTGCCCGCATTTATCCAGATTGCACCACGCATGATTCTGGAAGGCACCATGCCGACACTGCCGGCCAAGCAGGTCGTGATCTGTATTCGCCTGACTGAGCCGGGCAACATGGATCTGCTGCGCGCTCTGCATAAAATGTCGAAAGATGGCTACCGTATTGCGCTCACCGACTTCCGCTTCAGTCCCGAATACGATACTGCCCTTAAAATTGCCAAAATCATCAAAATTGATGTTGGCCAGTTGGATAGCGAGGAGATTCGCCGTCAGGCAGAATTGCTTGCGCCTTACAAGTCTACTCTGCTGGCAACCAACATCACCAGCTTCGACACGCTTGAACACTGCATCGAGAGCGGGTACAAGCTGTTCCAGGGCAGCTTTCTGAGCAAGCCCAAGGTTGTGAAGGGCCGCAAGGTCAATGCCAATCAGATAGCCTTGATGCAGCTGATGCAGGAGCTGCAGAAGCCCAATGCTACACCGGAAAAGCTTGAAGACTTGATCATCCGTGACCCTATACTCACCTATAAGCTGCTGCGCATCGTCAACTCTGCCGCCTACTCACTTGTGCGCCAGGTTGAGTCGATCGCGGAGGCTGTTGTGTTGCTTGGAATGGAGCAGATCAGAAAGTGGGCCACCCTGATTGCGATGACGGCGAACCGAGATAAGCCGGAGGAGCTTACCCGCATCTTGCTTACCCGTGGCCACATGTGTGAAATGATCGCGCAGAGTGAACATCAACCCAACCCGTCCGGTTTCTTTATGGTTGGCATGATGTCGGGCCTTCATGCGATGCTGGATATTGATCAGGAAACACTGCTTGAGCAGCTGCCCCTGGGCGAGGATATCAAAGCGGCATTGGCTAGAGGTGAAGGCAAGATGGGACAGCTACTAAGGCAAGTGATCGCATATGAATCCGGTGACTGGGATCAGTTGCCCAGCGATTTTGATATCTCGCTGTATGAAGCAACCTATCGTCACAGCTTGAAGTGGACCAAAGAGTCGATGCAGGCGATGTACGAATAAACCCATAAAAGAAAGCGCGTATCCGGAGAAGGGGTAGCCGGATACGCGCAGTGTGTACTTCCTTTTCAGCCTGCTCTGACAGGCCAGCGCACATCCGGTACGCTGTTGAATCCAGTATAGCCTTGGCTTTGAGCTTGTCACTGCAAAGTTAAAATATTTTTTAACTTTTCTGTTTTTGTTTTTAAATAACAAAAGGTTGGAAAGGAATTCAAGAAAGCATATGAGGATTGGTCGATAGAGGTATGGGCGGCGGGCAGTTTTGCCCGCCGCAACAGTAATCAGGCGGATGGCAGTTCCAGCTTTTGTTCGGAAACGAGTATGCCGTTGTTATCCGCATAGATAAATTCGCCCGGGTTAAAGGTCACCCCACCGAAGGTAACTGGTACGTTCAGCTGACCGACACCCAGCTTTTCTGTCTTCATGGGATGGGTTCCCAGTGCCTGGACCCCCAGCTCATCCAGCTCGGAAATCGCATTCACATCACGGATACAGCCGTAGATGATGATCCCTTCCCAGCCATTCTGCTGAGCCTTTTCAGCCAACATGTCCCCCAGCATGGCACGGCGCATTGAACCACCGCCATCCACTACCAACACCTTGCCTTTGCCGGGCTGCGCAACCTGCTCGCGTACCAGCGAATTGTCTTCAAACGCCTTGATGGTGACGATCTCACCACCGAAGGTTTCGCGACCGCCATAGTTGCCGAACATCGGCTCAACAACGCGTACCAGTTCCTCAAAGTGATCACACAGATCAGGCAGCAGATCTTGCATCGGGGTGCTCCTTGTTTCAGTTGGCATAAGTGTGCGCCATCATCGCCGATCGATTATATGTTTGCACTACAACTTAGGCATGGGGCCACAGCCCCATGCCTTGAGAACTTAAACCGCCGATACTACATCGAGCAGCACCTGTACCGGGTGCGGCAGCTGCTGATCGTCAAAACGTTTCACCTGAGAGCGGCAGGAGTAGCCAGTGGCCATCAGCTTGCCCCGGTTTTCCGGGTGGTTGACGATATCGCGCCAGCTTAGGTCATAAATATCCTTCGAGCGCTGCAGGTTGGCAGTTTCATGACCGAAGGTGCCCGACATGCCACAGCATCCTGTCGCCACCACATCCAGCTGCTGGCCCAATGCAGAAAAAATGTTCTGCCACTGACGAATGCTCGGTGCAGCAGAGGTTTTCTCTGTGCAGTGAGCCATCAGACGGTATTCGCCCTGAGGCAGAATTTCAGGCAGCTCAACACGCTCCAGCTGCTGACTCAGCCATTCCTGAATCAGCTGCACCGGCGGCAGCTCACCTTCGACAGCGTCCTTGTACTCCTGGCGGTAGGTCAGTGTCATGGAGGGATCGATACCCACCAGCGGCAGGTCTAACTCAGCCAGTTGGTTGAGCATGCGCGTATTGCGCTGAGCCGCCTTGTCAAACGCAGCCATAAAGCCATGGACATGCAGAGGTTTGCCGTTGGGCATGAACGGGGCCACCATGACGTAAAATCCGAGTTTGCCCAGCAGATCAACCAGGTCCAGCACCAGCCGGGTTTCAAAGTAGCTGGTAAAGGCATCCTGCACGATCACCACGGCGCGTTCACGCTGGGCTGCACTGAGCCTGCTGGCGACCTCTGGCGTGGCCCAGTCGATGCCGCGCTGATCCAGACCTTGCCTGAGGCTGTTGGTGCAGATCACGGGGCTGTCGACCATGCCACCGATACGGCGCATGACACTGCGTACCAATGTATTGCGCATGGCCCAGTTGTACGGAGCCGGATACTTCGACAACGCTGGGATCATGAACTCAAGGCTACCGACCAGATAATCCTTGACCGGGCGCAGATAGCGGCCGTAATAAACCTCAAGAAAACGCGCACGGAAGTCCGGCACGTTAACCTTGATCGGACACTGGCTGACGCAGGACTTGCAGGCGAGACATCCCATCATCGCCTCATGTACTTCGTTTGAGAAGTCATAGCGCCCCTTGCGCCTGGCCAGTGTGTTGCTGATTTTCTTCGGCAGTGCCAGCAGGCCACTGCGGCTGCGTGCCTTTTCAGCTTCCGCTTTCACATCCACGCCACGGCTGACCATCAGGCGCAGCCATTCACGGATCAATGAAGCACGCCCTTTTGGCGAGTGAATACGCTCACGGGTGCCTTTCCAGCTTGGGCACATGGCATCGTTCGGGTCGTAGTTGTAGCAGGCACCGTTCCCGTTACAGTTCATGGCGGAATCGTATTGCTCACGCACCGCCGCACTGATCTGCCGGTCATGCTGACCCCTCGTCGGGACCGCATCGATCCTGAGCAGTTCGGCTCCATCAATCGCAGGCGTTGCAATTTTGCCCGGGTTCAGCTGGTTGCGCGGATCGAAACAGCCCTTGATCTGCTGCAGTACAGGATAGAGCGGGCCGAAAAACTCGGGGGCATATTCAGAACGCACGCCCTTGCCATGCTCGCCCCAGAGCAGCCCCTTGTACTCCTGTGTCAGGCGCACCACCTCATCGGTAATTTCACGGATCAGCTTTTCCTGCTCGGGGTCTTTCATGTCGATGGCGGGACGCACGTGCAGTACACCGGCATCCACATGACCAAACATGCCATAGGCCAGACCGCGATCATCCAGCACCTTGCGGAACGCCATGATGAAGTCAGCCAGGTTTTCCGGCGGCACGGCGGTATCTTCCACAAACGGGATCGGACGCTTCTGCCCCTGCGCATTGCCCAACAGGCCTACGGCCTTCTTGCGCATGCCCCAGACCTTGTTGATCTCGCTGGCGCCATACACCACGCTGAAGCCGAAGCTTTTACCCGGTTCGCCGCTGATCTGCTCAAGATGTCGGCAAAGCTTCTCGACCTTTTCGCGCAGCTCCGCCTCATCATCACCGGTGTACTCCACCAGATTGATCCCCTGAATGACCGGGTCGCCCTCTTTCTCGGGGAAGTAGTTACGCACGCTGTCCCAGACGATATCGCCCATTGCCAGATTCAGCACTTTGGAGTCCACGGTCTCGATTGAGGTGGGCTGCCACTGCATCAATGCCTGAGCATCACGCAAAGAGGCTTCAAAGCTGTCATATTTAATGTTGACCAGTGCTGCATGTTTGGGGATCGGCAAGACATTGAGCTTTGCTTCAGCGACAAACGCCAGTGAGCCTTCGGCGCCGCAGAGGATGGAGTTCAGATTGAAACGGCCGGATTCATCACGGATATGGGCCAAATCATAGCCGGTCAGGCAGCGGTTCAGCTTGGGGAAGCAGGTATCAATCTCATCCTGTCGCTCACGCTGAATGCCATCCAGCAGACGGTGTACTTCACCCACACGATCGGTACGTTGCTTAATTGTTTCCAGCTCGGCTTCATCAACCGGGCCGGATTGCCACAGCGTACCGTCAAGCCAGACACTGGTGAGTTCAAGAACATGGTCACGGGTTTTACCATACAGCACCGATCCCTGGCCGCTGGCATCGGTGTTGATCATGCCGCCAATGGTGGCGCGGTTGCTGGTGGACAGCTCCGGCGCAAAAAAGAGCCCGTAAGGCTTGAGCGCGGCATTGAGCTGGTCCTTGACGACCCCACCCTGCACTCGCACCCAGCGCTCATCCGGATTGATCTCCAGAATCCGGTTCATGTGCTTTGACACATCAACGATCAGACCATCGGTCAACGACTGCCCGTTGGTGCCGGTGCCGCCGCCGCGTGCACTCAGTACGATGGAACGGAAACGGGGTTGATCCGCCAGACGTGCTATCAGCACCAGATCTTCACTGTTTTTCGGATACAGCACACCTTGAGGCAGGATCTGATAGATGCTGTTGTCGGTTGCCAGCACTACGCGGTTGGCATAGTCCGGGTTCAGATCCCCCTTGAACCCTTGCTGTTTCAGGGTTTCGATAAAGTCCAGATACAGGCTTTGAGTATCGTCGATGCTGTCAATGCGAGGGATCATGGTGCTCTCCGGGGCTTGTTTGAGGCGCAAGCGGGCTGTCATCAGAACAGAATAGACAGTCTGACAGCCATTGTTCAGTGGCGGGTAATGATGCAGAATCTTTATTTATCATTCAAATGATTAAATTCTATAAATTAATCAATATGGCTAATCAATAATGAGCAGCCCGATCGGTATTCGTCATCTGCAGGCTTTTATCGAGGTCGCACGCTGCGGCAGCTTTACACGTGCCGCCGAGCATCTGTTTCTGACCCAGTCCGCCCTGACCGCTACCATCAAACAGCTGGAGCAGGATGCAGGGCTGATTCTGTTTGACCGCACCACCCGGCGCGTTGTGCTCAGTGCCGAAGGAGAGCGTTTTCTGCCGGTAGCCGAGCGCCTGCTGTCGGACTTTACCGCAGCCCTGACCGACCTGCGCGCCCGTGCCCAGTTACAACAGGGCCATGTCAGCGTGGCGGGCTCCCCTTCGGTCGTGACCCGTCTGTTGCCCGCAGCCTTGCTTCAGTTCCGCACTCGCTTCCCTTCAATCCAGGTCAACATCCGCGATGAGAGTGCCGGCAGCCTGGAGCAGCGCGTGCTCAACAATGAGGTGGATTTTGCGGTCGCCGGCAACCACTCACAGCAACCCGAGCTTGAATACGCCCCGCTGCTGCGCGACCGCTACGGGCTGGTAGTGCCCAGCGATCACCCGCTGGCGTGGCATACACAGCTATCATGGCAGGCAATACCCGATGATCATCTGTTGTTGCTGTCGCAGGATACCGGCATTCGCGCCCAACTCACCCGCTTCAGTCAGCGAGGCGATATTCCGATTCGATTGGACCGGGTTCAGATTGAGGTATCCAACCCTGCCGCCATGGCGGCGCTGATCAGTCAGGGACTCGGTATCAGTCTGCTGCCGGCCCTGGCCGCCGACGTGCACTCATTTGAAGGGCTGGTTTTCATTCCGCTGCATGAGCCACAGATCGAGCGTGAAATCTGCATCATTACCCGCAAGGGGCGAGCACTGAGCCCGGCTGCAGCAGCACTGCTCGATACCCTGCGAGAACATCTGCACCAGACCCAGCTGCCCGCCTGGTGCAGCGCAATCAATTGAGCGGGATCTGTTTATGCCTGTGCGACGTAAGGATCTTAAACACAGCCTAGCGTGCATGAGATTACCCGATGCCGACTCGACCGATCCTTTTCTATGATGGCCAATGCCCACTTTGTCGCAAGGAAATTGCTCACTACCAGCGGCTAGACCGCCAACAGCGGGTTGATTGGCAGGATCTTTTCACTCCCGAATCCAATCCAGAGCACTATGGTCTTGATCGTATTCAGGCAATGCGCGTGATTCATGCGGTTGATCGGCAGGGGCAGCTCCAAACCGGGGTACATGCCTTTATGGTGATCTGGCGAGAGCTGCCCTACTACAGACACCTGGCCAGCGTGATCAATCGACTGCATCTGACTCGGCCGCTGGACTGGGCCTACCACCGTTTTGCCATCTGGCGTTTTCGATCTCGCTGCAAGCAGGGTTGTAAGCTGCCACCTGTCAAAAGGCTCACCGACTCATGAGCCTGCCGGGGGGTGTCCAAGATCAGGATACTGTTGCTTTAGGCGATGCAGCCGCCAGATTGTGATGGCGTTGGTAACCAGCACCAGCCCCTCAGCGAGAGTGGCTCCCACTGAGCCGATCAGGATGTTGCTGGTCATCCAGCAAAGCGCTGCAGCCCCCAGCATCAGCCGCATCGGGATACCACGAAGCAAAAACATGCCCAGTGTACCCAACGTACCAGCCAGCAGAGCGAATAGATCATGCCAGCTCTGCCAGGTCACCCAGGCTCCAGCCATATTGAGCACCAATATCACCCCAAGGAGCCACAGGTTCCCAGGGTAACGGCGGGCCAGAATTATGCGCAGGATCACAATCAGTGTCAGCACTGAGGCTGTCCAGCTCTGAAACAGGGCAAATTGCAGCGCAAAGGCTACATTCGCCGCCAGCAGCCAGACCATCAACCGTTGGTCCTGTTTGCTGGCAAAGGCGATCAGGCATAAGACAAGCGCTGTCAGACTGACCAGCTGGCCTGCGAGTTCCATTGGACTTAAGGATGCCAGCATTAGCGTGCTGCCCATTTCGAAAGACTATCAGCGGGTATCCGCATCACCTGCCTCGAAGTCGTCAGCATTATGCCGTTCAGGCAACTGTTCAGCCTCATCACCCCAGGTCCGGTTTACCCGACGCCCACGTTTAACAGCTGGACGAGCGTCAACTGTTTCGGCCCAGCGTTTCACATGCGTATAGCTGTCAACGTCCAAAAACTCGGCGGCACCATAAAGGCGCCCCAGCACCAGTGCGCCATACCAGGGCCAGATCGCCATATCAGCGATGGTGTATTCATCTCCAGCAACATACTCATGCTCAGCCAGCTGACGGTTCAGTAGATCGAGTTGGCGCTTCACTTCCATGGTGTAGCGATTGATGGGATATTCGTATTTCTCGGGTGCATAGGCATAAAAATGACCAAAACCACCGCCCAGGAAAGGTGCGCTTCCCATCTGCCAGAACAGCCAGTTGAGGGTTTCAGTTCGCGCAGGCATTGTTTTGGGCAGGAAAGCATCAAATTTTTCGGCCAGATAAACCAAAATAGAGCCTGACTCAAACACCCGCTGAGCCGGCATAACACTCTGGTCCAGCATGGCAGGAATCTTGGAGTTCGGGTTTATCTCCACAAATCCGCTGCCAAACTGATCACCCTCACCAATACGAATCAACCATGCATCGTACTCAGCGCCGCTGTGCCCCTGTGCCAGCAGCTCCTCCAGCATGATCGTCACCTTGACACCATTGGGGGTTGCCAGCGAGTACAACTGCAAGGGATGCTTGCCTACCGGCAGCTCTTTTTCGTGGCTTGCACCGGCAACCGGGCGGTTAATACTGGCAAACTGACCGCCACTGGGTGCTTCCCAGGTCCAGACTTTTGGCGGGATGTAACTGGAATCACTCATAACAACGCTCCTGTTGATCCGCATGGATCATTCATCCTGTGGGCTGGCAGGAACAAAATCAAGCGCTGGAACTGAGGTCTAAAAGCCAGACGTGTGATGAATGGGTATAGTAGATGCATTTTCATGAACAGCCATCTATGGAGGAGTGCCATGTCAGCGCTGCAATCCCTGTTTAATATCCAGTTTCCATTGATTCAGGCACCGATGGCGGGTGTACAGGGATGGGAACTTGCTGCAGCTGTTTCAGGCGCAGGTGCGCTGGGCTCTATCCCCTGTGCCATGTTGACGCCTGATGCCGTGCGAGATGCCGTCACCCACTTTCGCGCCCGGACTGACTGCCCGGTTAATCTGAACTTTTTCTGTCATCAACCACCGGAACCTGCTCCTGAGGGGCAACAGTGTTGGCTGGAGCAGTTTCTGCCCTGGTATGCAGAGTTGGGGCTGGAGGCACCGAGCGCCCCAGCTGGACCTGGTCGCTTGCCCTTCAATCAGGTGATGGCCGACCTGGTAACAGAACTGGCACCAGAGGTTGTGAGCTTTCATTTTGGCTTGCCTGAACCATCGCTGCTGGAGCAGGTACGCAGCAGCGGTGCCAGTATCATTTCATCGGCAACCACAGTTGAGGAGGCGTGCTGGCTTGCGCAAAACGGAGTCGACGCGATCATTGCCCAGGGACTGGAAGCCGGCGGACATCGCGGCATGTTCCTGAGTGAAGAGATCAGTACCCAGGTGGGCACTTTTGCGCTGCTGCCGCAGATCAAGGCCGCGGTCAAAGTACCGGTGATTGCCGCTGGTGGTATTGCGGATGCAGCAGGAGTTCAGGCGGCGTTGGCATTGGGGGCTGATGGCGTTCAGGTAGGAACTGCCTACCTTCTTTGCCCTGAAGCCAACACGTCGGCGGTACATCGAGCCGCGTTGCAGTCGCCGGGGGCAAGCCAGACAGTACTGACCAACCTGTTCAGTGGCCGCCCCGCTCGCGGCATTGTAAACCGCATGATACGAGAACTGGGACCGTTCAATCCGTCAGCCCCGTCCTTTCCGCTTGCGACAGCCGCATCGGCGCCTCTGCGTGCCCAAGCCGAACACTTGGGCAGCAGCGATTTTTCGCCACTGTGGGCCGGGCAGAATGTCACAGGCTGCCGCTCCATCCCTGCCGCTGAACTGACGCTGGCACTGGTCAGCGATCTGAAGCCCTCCGTCAGCTCCAGCTGACGGCCAGCTCAGGTCAGGTGGATACCGGTTTCATCCTGACGGATGCGTCCGGCCTTCATCAGCTGGCCAAGCGCCATCTTGTAGGCTTTTTTACTTACACCGAAAAGGTCACGGATGGCTTCGGGGTCACTCTTGTCCCCCAGCGGGCAAAAACCATCACGGCTCTCCAGGTATTTCAGCACTTGCTGGGCCAGCGGATCGATACGGGCATAACCGGGCTTTTCCAGCATCACATCAATTTTGCCGTCTTCGTCTCGCACCTGCTTGATGAAGCCGGGCATACGCTGACCGGGGCGTACCGGTCGGTGGATATCCTGATGCTGCAGCAGTCCCATGGCACGGTTATCGATAATCACCTGATAGCCAATATCGGTTGGCCGCACCACCAGCAGCTCAACCAACTGGCCCTGAGTGTAGTCATCGCCCGGTTCCAGATGCTTTTCCAGTTTGGCGCTGGCCGCGATGCGGTTGGTGTTATCGAGGTAGAGGTAAACGGTGACATAATCGCCAATCGTTAACGGTTTTACCTGCTCATTGAACGGCAGGAACAGGTCCTTGGGCAGCCCCCAATCCAGAAAGGCGCCGACCTTGTTGACATCAACCACTTTCAGGCTGGCAAACTGCCCTACCTGAGCCCTTGGGCGTCGCAGGGTCGCCACCGGCATGTCGTCAGAGTCCAGATAAACGAACACCTGCAGCCGATCGCCCAAGCGCGTTCCTTCAGGCACCTCTGGCTTTGGCAGAAGAATGCCGCCTTCGGCTCCGCCCTCTAGATACACACCAAAATCCACTTCTCGGATCACTTTCAGCTTGTTAAAGCAGCCGGTTTCGACCATTGATACACTCCACCCGCTCGGGGCCACTGTCTGTCTACGCGATTCAACTGTATAGGGTACCTGTTTATGACGGTTTTGCATGTAAAATGATGCTGTAAATCCTCAGAGCACTCACAGAAGGACAGCGCAATGCTGTGGCGATATGAGATTACCGGAGTCGATACCATCACCCTGCATTTCGGTGACCGGATCGAGCTGGCGCTGACACAGAAGGTTCACACGGCAACCCGACGGTTGAGCGCAGAGCTTGGCAATCGCCTGATCGACTGCGCGCCCTCCTACACCAGCATCATGTTGCGCTATGACCTGTTGCAGGATGACCTGGCCAGCCTGATGGCAACGGTCGCTCCGATACTCTCATCCCTGCATGACACGGACGAGAATGAAGAGCCACCGCTGGTGAACATCCCCGTGTTCTATCATCCATCTGTGGGGCCAGACCTGGAGCGAATTGCCGGGCGTGCTGGCATCAGCACCGAGCAGGTCATCGAACTGCACACGGCGCAGACCTACCATGTTTTTGCCATCGGCTTTGCTCCCGGTTTTGCCTATCTGGGTGAAGTGCCGAAAAGCATTGCAACACCACGCCTGGCTACTCCGCGCCAAAATGTGCCTGCCGGTTCTCTGGGTATTGCGGATACACAGACTGCAATATATCCACGCAACTCACCCGGTGGCTGGAATATCATTGGCCGTACTCCGCTAGCCATGTTTGACACCCGACGTGAACCCAACAGCCTGCTTCAGGCAGGTCAACGTGTGCGTTTTCGCCCCATTGACCGCGATGAGTATCTCGCGCTGGGTGGTGAACTGGACGGAGGCTTTGCCCGATGACAGCCGATTTACCTGGCCTGAGCATTATCAAGCCCGGCTTTATGACCTTACTGCAGGACTCCGGCCGCCGCGGTGTTATGCATCAGGGGCTGGCCTGTGGCGGTCCAATGGATCGCCACGCCTGGGCATGGGCCAATCGCTTGGTGGGTAATCCCTGGCATACAGCGGCACTGGAAATCAGCTTTGGCGGTTTTGAATGCATGGCTGAGACTCACCTTCAAATTGCCATTACCGGAGCAGATACGAGCCTTCACATCAACGGAAGTCCACAGCCTCGTTGGACGGCACTGAATATGAAGCCGGGTGATCGGCTTGTATTGGGACATCCGGCCTCCGGCGTCCGCCTCTACCTGGCGGTGCAGGGAGGATTTGGACTCACCCCAGGGCTCGGTGGCAGCAACTCGACATTGGTGCGTGAAGGCACAGGGGGCTTGCGGGGTGACGGCTCTGCACTGCAGGCCGGTGATCATCTGCCCTGCAACCCTGTGAAATCGTACGGCATACAGCGTCAGATGCCAGAGCAATGGCTACCGGACTACACTGCCCCACTTGTGCTGGATGTGATTATGGGTGCACAGCTGGACCGTTTCCCGTCCTCAACACTGCACCGGTTTTTCAGCAGTTGTTATACGCTGACACCCCGCAGTGACCGAATGGGGGCACGACTGAGCGGGCCTGTACTTGAGCATCACGGGGTGACATTGATATCGGAAGGCATCAGTTTGGGAGCCATTCAGGTGCCTGCTGACGGTCAACCAATCATCCTGCTGCAGGATCGTCAAACTGTCGGCGGGTACCCCAAACTCGGTGCTGTCACGCCCCGCAGCCTGGATGCGCTGGCGCAACGAATGCCTGGCAGTGAAATTCGTTTCCGGCCGATTGCGTTGCACGAAGCTCAGGAACAGGAAAAGCGGTTTCTGGCATTTTTTCAGGGTCAGTAGATATTCACGGTATTGCGTCCCAACTGCTTCGCTTGATACATCGCTTCATCCGCCTTGCGGATCAGCTCTGTTTGGCTCAAATCGCCACCCGTAAACAAAGTTGCTCCGATACTTGCCGTACACTGGTACACGACTGACTGCAGGCTGCCATCTTCCTGTACAAACTTGAGTTCGCAGGGGGTTTCTATGGCGACTCGGATTTTTTCGGCTATCTGTTTTGCCTGCCTGACTGCCGTATTGAAATCCGGGCTCAATCTCTCCAGCACTACCACGAACTCATCTCCTCCCAGTCGAGCTACCGTATCCCCACTTCGTACATGACGGCTGAGTCGCTTGCCAATTTCAATCAGCAACTGGTCACCCACGGCATGGCCATATTGGTCATTCAATGGCTTGAAGTTGTCAAGATCGAGCAGCATCAACGCTGTATAACTTGAAGCTGACGTCTCGTCTGAAAGTACGAGGGCAAGCTTGTCGTCCAGCAACCTCCTGTTCGCAAGGCTTGTCAAATGATCATAGTAGGCAAGTTCACGAATGGTGTTTTCAGCGCGTCTTTTTTCAATCGCGATGCTGGACAACCTAGCACAGTGCTCGATGATTTCTATCTGCTTATCAGTGGGTACAGCTGTAGTGCGGTGATAAATGGCAAACGTACCCAGAACAGCCCCGTGGCCTGTCTTGATTGGCTGAGACCAACATGCCTTCAAGTTGGCCTGCTCCGCCAGTTTCCTTACTGTTTTCCAGTAGGGGTGTGTTGAAATATCCTCAACGATGACGCGCTCACCGGTAAAGGCCGCGGTGCCACATGACCCCATACCGTGCACGATCTCAACCTTCTTCAACGCTGCATTGTAAAAATCAGGCAGGCTTGGGGCGATACCGTTGCACAGATGGCTGCCCAGAATATCAGTCTGCATAATGCTGCACAGCATGTCCGGGTACAGTGACTCAATGCCCATCACCAGTTCAAGCAGAATATCTTCAAGTACGGCGCTGCTTGCCAGCATTTCCAGAATACGGTTGCGAAAGCGTTCAAACTCTTCCGCTCTTTTTCGTTCCGAGATATCAATGATCAGCCCCAGCAACCCACCCTGATTATCACCCATATCAAAGGTTTTCCGTTGATAGAGGACCGTACGGGGCTTACCGTCACTGAAGGCCAGCTCGATCTCTTCACGCGTCTCTCCGCGCTCCTGCAAAAGCTTCAGGTCTGCCTGCTGGAAAGCCAGGCGTGCAGATTCAGGCAGGTATTCAAGATCAAGAACGGTTTTGCCAACAAAATTCTTGCGCTGAATCCCAAACGCTTCTTCATATGCAGCATTACACGCAATAAAGACGCCCTCATTGTCTTTGACAAAAATGGGATTTGGCAGCGCATCGAGGAAGGCGGAAAAAAGCGTGAGCTGTTTTTTTAGCTCCTGCTCACTTTTAACCAGGCTATTGACCAGCTGATCGACGGAAAGAGTGCTTTCAAGCGGGGTACTTTGATATCTGTTTGGTCCTTTATCATCCATAGTGATACCCAGACTTGGCTCGCACTTCACCCCGGAAAGGGATAATCAGGCTCATGCCTGTTATTAATCAAAGCATACATCACGTACGCTGAACAGCACGCTTCATGCTTTAACCAACCAGATCAGCGTTTTTTGCCAGCGCGCTTTTTCTTGAAGTAGTCCTTAACGGGAGTCGGCTTGTCCGGCAAAGCGGCAGCAAACCGTTTGCGCATCGATTCCACACGCGATTCTTTCTGCTGGTGCCGCTTTTCCTGGCGACATCTGTCACCAGCCTCATTGAAATCCACTACCCTGTTATCGGTCATGATCCCCTCTTGTGACCTTTGCCATGGGGCAAGAGCTGCCGGGCTGTTGACTGAAGGTACCGCCACAGCCCGGCGCTTCAGGTTCAGGCGCCAGGCTTTTCCTCATTGGCAAGGAAGAACCAGGTGTCCAGTACCGAGTCTGGGTTCAGTGAGACACTGTTGATTCCCTGCTCCATCAACCAGCGCGCCAGGTCCGGGTGATCCGATGGCCCCTGGCCACAGATGCCGACGTACTTGCCGGCCTTGCGGCAGGCATTGATCGCCATCGCCAGCAGGCACTTGACCGCTTCATTACGCTCGTCAAACAGGTGCGCAATGATACCGGAGTCACGGTCCAGCCCCAGCGTCAACTGAGTCAGATCGTTGGAACCGATGGAGAAACCGTCGAAGTATTCAAGGAACTGGTCCGCCAGCAAGGCGTTTGATGGTATTTCACACATCATGATCAGGCGCAGTCCATTGTCACCGCGCTTCAGGCCATTCTCGGCCAGCTGCTCGACAACCTGTTTGGCTTCGCCGGGAGTGCGCACGAACGGCAGCATGATCTCGACGTTGGTCAGCTTCATCTCATCACGCACCCGCTTGAGTGCACGACACTCCAGCTCAAAGCAGTCACGGAAGTTATCAGAGATGTAACGTGCCGCGCCACGGAAACCCAGCATCGGGTTTTCTTCACTGGGTTCATAGCGATCGCCGCCGATCAAGTGACCATATTCGTTCGACTTGAAGTCGGACATGCGCACAATCACCTTCTTCGGGTAGAAGGCAGCCGCCAGAGTAGAGATACCCTCGACCAGCTTGTCGACGTAGAAATCGACAGGTGAGGCATAGCCACCGATTCGGCGCTCAATCACCTGCTTGACGTCGCGTGGTTGATCATTGAAATTCAGCAGTGCCTTGGGGTGTACGCCGATCATTCGGTTGATGATGAACTCGAGTCGTGCCAGACCAACACCTGCATTGGGCAGTGACTGGAAATCAAATGCACGGTCAGGGTTACCCACGTTCATCATGATGTCGAAGGAAAGGGTTGGCATCGACTCGACACTGTTACTCTGATGCTCGAACGCCAACTTGCCTTCATAGGCACGACCGGTATCGCCCTCGGCACAGGACACGGTCACCAGCTGTCCATCGTTGAGTTTTTCAGTTGCATCACCACAGCCGACAATGGCCGGGATACCCAGCTCACGGGCAATAATCGCCGCATGGCAGGTGCGGCCGCCACGGTTGGTCACGATAGCCGCCGCGCGTTTCATCACCGGCTCCCAGTCCGGGTCGGTCATGTCCGTCACCAGTACATCGCCCGGCTGCACTTCATGCATTTCGTCCAGACCATTTACCACGCGCACGGTACCTGAACCGATACGATGGCCAATGGAACGGCCCTCAACCAGCACCTTGCCCTTTTCCTTCAGCAGGTAACGCTCAATGACAGTGCTTTTGCTCTGGCTGCGTACGGTTTCCGGCCGCGCCTGCACAATGTAAAGCTTGCCGTCATCACCATCCTTCGCCCACTCGATGTCCATCGGACGACCGTAGTGTTTCTCGATGATTACAGCAATACGCGCCAGTTCTTCCACATCGGCATCATTGATGGAGAAGGTGTTGCGCTCAGCTTTCGGCACATCGACCGTCTCAACAGCCTTACCGGTACTGCCATCACCGGTATAAATCATTTTGATCGCCTTTGATCCCAGAGTACGTCGCAGTATTGCAGGCGCCCCCTGAGCCAGAGTCGGCTTGTACACGTAAAACTCATCAGGGTTCACGGCGCCCTGAACGACGGTTTCACCCAGGCCATAGGCTGAAGTGATGAACACCACATGGTTGAAGCCGGATTCGGTGTCCATGGTGAACATCACACCGGACGCACCGGTTTCAGAGCGCACCATGCGCTGAATGCCGGCAGAGAGTGCGACCTCGGCGTGAGTGAAGCCCTTGTGCACACGATAGGAGATCGCGCGGTCGTTATAGAGTGAGGCAAACACTTCCTTGATCGCCTGCTTGACGTTATCAAGCCCGCGAATATTGAGAAAGGTCTCCTGTTGACCGGCAAAAGAGGCATCGGGCAGATCTTCAGCGGTGGCAGAGGAACGAACGGCAACCGCGATCGCCTCTCCCTGACTCATCTCCGCCCAAGCGGCTTCAATGGCCTGATTCAGCTCAGGCTGAAAATCGGCTTCCATGATCCACTGGCGGATATTGCGGCCTGTTTCAATCAAGGCGCGCGTATCGTCTGCATCCAGGGCATCCAGTGCCTTGTTGATGCGATCAGCCAAGCCGCTTTGTGCCAGAAAATCACGATAGGCCTGCGCCGTGGTAGCAAAGCCACCCGGAACACGCACTCCAGCATCACTGAGCTGATGGATCATCTCGCCCAAGGATGCATTCTTACCGCCGACTTTGTCGACATCACCCATGCCTGCCTGTTCAAGGCGCAGTACATAATCCTGCAAAGCCAATTCTCCTGAATCTGAGCTGTTTGACGTAAGGATCATTGTTATTATTATTGACCGGAAAAACCGGATGATACTGCAGATAAGCGCAAAAATCTTGGCTGTCGCGAAATGTAATTTTGCTACAAAAACAACCGCCACTTTATCTGTTAAAATCGCGCTTCTGATCACAGACCCATGCTTTCAATTGTCGACACTTGAGGCCCACTGATGAAACGAACCGCATTTTTTATCTCTGATGGCACTGGCATCACGGCTGAGACATTGGGAAACAGCCTGCTGTCACAGTTCGAGGCCATTCGGTTCGAAAAGATCACCCTGCCTTATGTAGACACGATTGATAAAGCCAAGGCTGTTGTTGAGCGCATCAACCGCCAGGGAGAGGAAGACGGCAAACCTCCCATCGTGCTTGATACCATTGTCGATGACGAGATTCGTGAATTGCTGGCCACCTGTAACGGCTTCAAGATCGACGTTTTCTCCACCTTCCTGAAGCCGCTTGAGTCAGAGCTGGAAACTCACTCTTCCTATTCGGTTGGCAAGTCTCATGCGATCAATGAGATGGATCGCTACAAGGACCGCATCGACTCAGTCAATTTTGCACTGGATAACGATGATGGTGCCCGAACCCGCCAGTATGACAAGGCCGACATTATACTGGTGGGCGTATCCCGCTGTGGCAAAACCCCTACCTGCCTTTACATGGCGTTGCAGTTTGGAATCCGTGCGGCCAACTACCCACTGACAGAAGAAGATATGGAAGCCAGCCGCCTGCCTGAATGCCTTCAGCAGCACCGGCATAAACTCTATGGCCTGACCATCGATCCCTTTCAGCTGGCAGCCATTCGTCACGAACGCCGCGCCAACAGCCGCTATGCCTCGCTGGATCAGTGCGACTTTGAAATCCGTACCGTTGAGCGACTGTTCCAGAAGGAAAACATACCCTGCATCAACACCACCAATTTTTCCATTGAAGAGATTGCGACCCGCATCATTAACGAGTCCGGGCTCAAGCGTCGCATAAGCTGATGGACTACTGTGCCGCCGCCGTTTTTTCTCATAAAATGGCGACCTGTTTCTCACTTCTGTGTGGAGTATCACCATGCCCAAAGCGGCAGATGTCAAACGCGGTAACCTGATCGAACTCAATGGCCAGTACATGCTGGTACAGCAGATCGATGTAAAGAGTCCGACAGCACGCGGTGCCCAGACCCTGTATCGGATGCGCTTCAGTAAGCTGCCCGGTGGCGGCAAGTATGAAGAAACCTTCACCGGCGACGACATGCTCAAGGAAGCGCAGCTCGAACGGCGTAAGTGCTCCTACCTGTACAAGGAAGGTGATTTGTACACCTTCATGGATTCAGAAGACTACAGCCAGTACATGATTGATGCCGACACGATCGAAGCACAGCTGCCCTACCTGATGGATGGCATGGAAAACATCATGGCACTGCTGGTTGAAGGCAAGGTGATGACCATCGAAGTGCCCGGCACCGTGGTGATGGAAATCATCGAAACCGTACCGGGCATGAAAGCAGCCAGCGCGACTGGTCGCACCAAGCCGGCCAAGTTTGCAACCGGCCTTGAACTGCAGGTACCCGAGTTCCTCGAAGCGGGTGAAAAGGTCAAGATCAACACAGAAACCGGCAAGTACCTTTCGCGCGCCTGAGGTTTGCAGGGGTTTTCCTTGATGCCCGCCCCGGGTTCAACATAGAATCCCCTGCTTCTTAACGAAAATGATACATTTTTGATGACCAGACTGCGCTGTATTGAAGAACTTGTTCAGGAGTTCCAGGAACAGAGGCCCATCCGAGGCGGATCGCTGATCATCACCATTTTTGGTGATGCCATCGCGCCCCGTGGCGGTACCGTGTGGCTGGGCAGCCTGATCAATCTGCTGGAGCCACTGGGCCTGAATCAGCGACTGGTGCGCACTTCCATCTTTCGTCTGACCAAAGACGGCTGGCTGACCTCCAATCAGATTGGCCGTCGCAGCTACTACACCCTGACCGATTCCGGTCGGCGCCGCTTTGAGAGTGCCTTTCGTCGCATCTACGCCGAACTCTACCCCGAGTGGGACGGCAAGTGGGACATGGTGCTCGCCACCCAGCTGGATAACGAGCTGCGCAAGGTACTGAAGAAAGAGCTTGAGTGGCAGGGTTTCGGTAACATTGCGCCGAGCATCATGGCACACCCGATGGCAGATCAGCAGGAGCTCTATAACACCCTGCAGGAGCTGTGCGTTCAGGCTGAAGTGATCCATATGCGTGCTGAGATGGTGGGTACAACCCAAACGTCGGCTGCGCTGAAACAGTTGGTGCATGAATGCTGGAATCTGCAGCAACTGGCAGAGGACTATAAGCAGTTTCTTGACCGATTTCGTCCGATCCTGCGTGCATTGGAGTCTGCCGAAAATCTTGACCCGGAACAGTGCTTTCAGCTGCGCACATTGTTGATCCACCATTATCGACGATTGCTGCTACGTGACCCGCTGCTCCCCGAAAAGCTGCTGCCTGCCGACTGGGCCGGTACATCAGCGCGGGTGCTGTGTCGGAATATCTACCGCCGGATTTACTCCGGAGCCGATCAATGGCTGGCGGCTACCCAGGAAACCGCGGATGGCCCACTGCCTGAACCCGCGCCCCGTTTTTACAAACGCTTTGGCGGCCTTTAAGCCGCCTGGCCAGCAAACCGAGTGACGAACGATGCCCCTGCCCCCTGCTGAAGACCGTGAACTGCTGCACACCCGTTATATTACCTGCAAAGGCTACAAGCGCAGAGATGGACTATGGGACGTGGAGGGCGAGCTGGTAGACCTGAAGAGCTTTGACCTGCAGGTTATTGAGCGCAACGATGGCATCATTCCCACCGGAGAGCCACTTCACAAGATGGCACTGCGGCTGACCGTTGATTACGACCTGCTGATTCATGACGTTCAGGCCAGCATGGACTACACGCCATTCAAGCATTGCCCGAGTATCGCCGACAATTTTCGCCGCCTGATCGGTCACCGGATTGCACCTGGCTTTACTCGTCTGACCCGTGACCTGTTGGGTGGAACTCAGGGCTGCACCCATCTGCTGGAGATGCTAGGCACCATGGCAACCACCGCCTACCAGACCACCCATCAGGAGCGCGAAAAACGGGAGGATTTTGGCATTGGTGGCGAAACACCTCCGCCAACACTGAACACCTGCCACAGCTTTGATACCCACGGGCCAGTGGTTCAACGCTACTGGCCGCAGTTCTATACCGGTGACAAGGATTCAGACAAGGATGATACGCCGCAGTCCTGACTTGCGGCGTATCCTGTCACTCAATCCCGGGCTGAGCGCTGTTTGAGTTCAGACAACGGAATGACACTGTCATCAAAGCTGAGTCGCTTGCGATCAGGCTCAACCTCTGTAAGCGGTTCCACCTCCTGCATGGTATTCAGGCTGCGGATGGTCAGGTCCTGGTATTGGCGCGTGCCCATTCCCTTCCACTCAATTTCTTCATCGCTCAGCTCACGAATAATGCGCGCAGGTGATCCTGCCACCAGTGTACGTGCCGGAACTTCGAACTTGGCCTTTACGAATGACATGGCAGCCACAATCGCGGACTCGCCAACCACTGCATCATCCATGATCACGGCATTCATCCCAACCAGTGCGTTACGCTTGATGACGCAACCGTGCAGCACAGCCCCGTGACCAATATGCCCATCCTCTTCGATCACGGTATCGGTACCGGGGAAGCCGTGCATGACACAGGTATCCTGAATGTTGGCACCCTCTTTCAGCACCAGGCGACCAAAGTCACCGCGCAAACAAGCCGCCGGCCCCACGTAACAGCGCGGACCAATGATTACATCCCCAATCAGTACAGCAGTCGGGTGTACATAGGCCGTTGGATCAATCACCGGGGTAATGCCGTCAATGGAATAGACTTTCATAACAGACTCCATGGCTACTGTTTTGTTGTGATTATCAGCATTAATGGCTCGGCAGGCTACCACATCCCTGCCAAGATGCCATATCGACAACGCTGAATTGATCCATCCGGTTTCCCTAAAATCATTGCAGCCGCTATGCTGCAACAAAAACGCAGCGAGGAGACATCATGCTGATTCATCCTGACAAATCCTGCCTGCTGGTGATCGACATCCAGCAGCGCATGGCGCCGGTTATCCATGAAGCTGAACAGATTGTCAGCAACTGCGAATGGCTGATCAATATTGCCAACCGGCTTGAAGTGCCTGTCTTGACCACCGAGCAGTACCCGCAGGGGTTGGGTGCCACACTGCCACAACTTCAGGCGATTCTGCCGCCTGAAAACGTGATGGAGAAAATTCACTTTTCGGCCATGTCCGACCCCGAACCCAACCGCCGCATCAATGCCGGCAAACACAACCAGGTGATCCTGATCGGCATGGAAACCCACGTGTGCGTGCTGCAAACCGCCATTGAACTGAAGCAGCAGGCACGTGAGGTCTATGTGGTTGAGGACTGTGTCTCATCTCGTTCACCGGCCGACAAGGCGGCTGCTCTGGCGCGATTCCGTCAGTGCGGCATTTATGTAGTCACCCGTGAAATGGTCGCCTTTGAGTGGTTGCGCCGTGCCGGAACCGACACCTTCCGCGAAATAAGCCGCGAATACCTGCGCTAAACCATTCAGTAATAACCCCTACCCCCTTGACTAAAACCGGCAGATCCATGAAAGTTTACGTTAACGTAAACTTTCGGCTGCCTGCTTCTGTTTCGTGCATACAGCCGACTCACCATAACAACAAGAGAACAATCAGGAGAGGTCGATGACTGAGCCACTCTGGGCACCCGATGAGGCACGCTGCCGGGCTACCCGCCTTTATGATTTCATGCAGACTCTGAACCAGCGCCATCAGCTCGATCTGAACAATTATCAAGCCCTGCATCAGTGGAGTACTGAGCACAGCGAGACTTTCTGGAGTGACCTGTGGGATTACGCCGGGATTATCGGTGACAAGGGGAACCGTGTGCTGGAGCATCCCGAACGCATGCCCGGTGCTCGCTGGTTTCCTGATGCGCGACTGAATTTTGCCCAAAACCTGCTGCGCTACCGGGATCAACGACCAGCTGTTATTTTCCGCGGCGAGGACGACACCCGGATAGAATTGAGTCATGCCGAGCTTTACCTTCAGGTGGCACAACTGGCGAGTGCTTTGCGGCGCGAGGGGGTTACTCGAGGTGACCGCGTCTCAGGCTTCATGCCCAACATTCCGGCAACCCTGATCGGCATGTTGGCAACCGCCTCCATTGGCGCAATATGGAGCTCCTGCTCACCGGATTTCGGCATCAATGGCGTACTGGACCGTTTTGGTCAAGTTGAGCCGAAAATCCTGCTGACAACGGATGGCTATCGCTACAACGGCAAGCGGCTCAACAGTCTGGAGCGGGTACAGGGGATCGCTGATCAACTGCATTCGGTTGAAAAAATAGTTGTAGTCCCCTTCCTTGAAGCCACGCCCGATATCAGCGGCCTTGATCGTGCGGTACTACTGCCTGACTTTATCGACGCGCAAGCGAGTGAAATCGAGTTTGAGCCATTGCCGTTCGACCACCCCCTGTATGTGATGTACTCATCAGGCACAACCGGTGTACCCAAGTGCATCGTACACAGCGCCGGTGGCACCCTGATTCAGCACTTGAAAGAGCATATCCTGCATACGGATGTGGGCCGTGACGACTGCCTGTTCTACTACACCACCTGTGGCTGGATGATGTGGAACTGGCTGATATCCGGGCTTGCAACCGGTTGTACCCTGATGCTGTTCGACGGCTCGCCCTTTGCTCCCCAACCTTCCATTCTCTGGGATATCGCCGAACAGGAAGGGATCACGGTATTTGGCACCAGTGCAAAATATATTGCAGCGCTTGAGAAAGCCGGCGTTAAACCTCGTGAGAGCCATAACCTGGAAAAACTGCGTTCAGTGCTGTCGACCGGCTCGCCACTGGCACATGAAAGTTTTGAATATGTCTATCGTGACATCAAGCATGAACTCCAGCTGTCATCCATTTCAGGCGGCACCGACATCGTCTCCTGCTTTGCGCTGGGCTGCCCTATCCGTCCGGTCTACGCGGGTGAACTGCAGTGTCGAGGCCTTGGCATGGCGGTCGAGATCTTTGATGACAACGGCAAACCTGTGCGCGGTGAAAAGGGCGAGCTGGTCTGCACCCGCCCCTTCCCATCCATGCCAATCGGGTTCTGGAATGACGAGGATGGTCAGAAATACCATGATGCCTATTTTGGCCAGTTCGACAACATCTGGGCGCACGGTGACTACGGCGAGATTACCGAACATGATGGTCTGATCATTCATGGGCGCTCCGATGCCGTGCTTAACCCCGGTGGTGTTCGCATCGGCACGGCCGAAATCTATCGTCAGGTTGAAAAGGTGGACGAAGTACTGGAAAGCCTTTGTATCGGCCAGCCTTGGGACAATGATGTTCGGGTCGTCCTGTTTGTGCGACTCAAGGAAGGTTTCAACCTCACCGATGAGCTGATCAAGCGGATCAGGGATACCATTCGGGCCAACACCACCCCCCGTCACGTTCCCGCCAAGGTGATACAAGTAACGGACATTCCGCGCACCATCAGCGGCAAAATTGTTGAGTTGGCTGTGCGCAAGGTGGTATTGGGAGAAGAGGTCAAAAACAAGGATGCGCTGGCCAACCCCGAGGCGCTGGAGCTGTTCTGCGACTTGCCTGAGCTGCAGAGCTGACACACCATCAGTAAAGCGCCGAAAAAGCTTCGGCGCTTTACTGTTTACGTCTCAGAATGTGACCCGGCCGGTCTGAGCGATGAAATCTTCAGGATCGATCACACCGATTAAAGTCAGATCGGGGCGTACCTCACCATTTGCATCGTAAAAAACCAGTGCCGGTGGACCGATGATTCCGAATCGTTTGTACAGGGCACGTGCCTCGTCATTGTGTGCGGTCAGATCCAGCTTGACCAACCGGAACGGAGTCAAGGCCCTCTGTACACCTGCATCGCTGAAGGTGACATGCTCCAGTTCGATACAGGCGATACACCAGTCCGCATAGAAGTCCAGCATCACAGGCTGGCCGTTGGCCTGAGCCTGCTGCAGAATCGCATCCAGCTCAGACTCGGTTTTGATCGTGGTGAAGGGCAGCTCAGCCCTCTGCTGCGCCTGGGCCCCACCGCCGACAATTCCCTGCAGTGGATACAGCAGGCTGCGATTACCCGCCATGACTCCGATCAGCAGCGCAGCGCCGTATACCAGCAGGATCAGCCCCACCCCTTTCCAGAAGCGATGCCAGCCATTGCCGTGTTCCGGCAGTTTGTCCAATGCGCGCAGATAAACGGCACTGATTACCAGAATCAGACCGGCCAACAACATAGTTACTTCGGTGGCAACCACCCGATCCAGCATCCAGACCGCCATCAACAACAGAATGACACCAAACCCAGCCTTGACACTTTCCATCCAGACACCGGCTCTTGGAAGCAACTTGCCGGCAGACGCGCCCACCAGCAGCAAAGGTACGCCCATACCCAGCGACAGCGCGAACAATGCAGCACCACCCAATACAGGATCACCGCTCTGGCCAATATAGATCAACGCACCGGCCAGCGGGGCCGCCATGCACGGGCCGACGATCAACGCTGACAGCAGGCCCATTACGGCCACCCCTGTAAGGGTACCGCCCTTCTGGCGATGACTGACTGTACTGACACGGCTCTGAAGTGCCGAGGGCAGCTGCAATTCATAAAAGCCGAACATCGACAGGGCCAGCAACACAAAAACAGCGCTGAAGCTGCCGATAATCCACGGATTCTGAAAGCTTGCCTGCAGATTGGCCCCAAACAGGCCCGCGAGAACGCCGGCCAGGGTATAGGTCAGCGCCATTGCCAGCACATAAACCAGCGACAGCATAAAGGCGCGCAGAGTACTGACATGATGCCCCTGCCCCGCGATAATTCCAGACAGTATCGG